>NZ_JAMPKN010000036.1:0-34883 GCF_039962155.1 Trichocoleus desertorum AS-A10
GCAACTAACCAATCCCCCTTAGCGATGCGTTCATGGCGGCCATGCCGTCTGCAACAGCCCTAGCGTTGTTTTTGGTCCGATTGCTACGGGAACGCCTAACCAAAAAAAATAAATTATATGTATTGAACTATTATGTAGTGCACTATATAATAGCTAGTGACTGGATTTTACAATGCCTAACAACTCGAACATCAACCAACGGCGACAGGTGGGGAGGCAACTTTCGTTTGCCCTCTATAGTGCCTCGAACCGGGTCATTCGGCTTCATCGGCCTTTTCTTGAGCCTTTGGGTCTGACCTATCCTCAGTTTCTGGTCATGCTCGCTCTCTATGAGGGCACCCCGCGCACTGTTGGGGAAGTAGGGCAAGAACTCGGTATGGATAACGGAACCTTGACGCCCCTCTTAAAACGCCTTGAGAGCGCGGGGTTGGTGACGCGCACCCGTGACCAACAGGACGAACGCCGCGTTCTTATCGATCTGACAGAAGCGGGCGAGGCGCTCCGCGAGGCAGCGTGCTCGATCCCTGAAAAGATCGAGACGGCCTGCCGTCTCTCCGATGAAGACCTTGCTGAGCTTCGCGACACCTTGAACGGGCTGGCAATACCCCGTTCAGCTAAGGCTCTCGACCACGAACCACCTTCCAACTGACACCATCTTTTAAGGTTTCACGATGTCACACGCAACACACCTTTCAAACGGTCTCATTGAATTCGAAAATGAACCATCACAAACGCTCTCTTTTGAAGAGACCGTTCGAGCGCGCCGCTCATTCCGCTCATTTTTACCAACACCCGTCCCTAACGCTCAAATAAAGCAAGTCTTGGAAGATGCACAATATTCTCCATCGAATTGCAACACGCAGCCGTGGAACACACACATCGTTTCGGGCGAAAAGATCAAAGAATTGGGCCGCATTCTAACCGAGCAAAACGAAGCGGAGAATTTCACGCCGGATTTTAGCTTCGATATGGAGTGCTTTTATGGCGCCTATAGTGAACGCCGAATTGAACACGGCAAAACCTTTTATGAGGCGATGGGTGTGGCGCGGGGCGACAAGATCGCGCGTCATAAAGCCGCTGCAAAAA
Organism: Trichocoleus desertorum AS-A10; assembly: GCF_039962155.1. NCBI lineage: Bacteria > Bacillati > Cyanobacteriota > Cyanophyceae > Leptolyngbyales > Trichocoleusaceae > Trichocoleus > Trichocoleus desertorum. The sequence goes on from NZ_JAMPKN010000036.1 coordinate 1,087, forward strand.
ATTACACCTTCTACGGTGCACCTCATGTCGCTCTGCTCTTCATGCCTTCCTTTGGAGATAATGTGCGCGTTGGCGGTGACATTGGAATGTATGGCCAGACGTTTTTGTTGTCTCTGACGGCGCGCGGTTTAGGAGGTATTCCGCAGACCGCCATTGGCTTTTTTGCACAGACCATCCGCGAATATTTGGGTATCTCTGATGAACTTAAGCTGATGTTTGCCATTGCGTTTGGCTATCCAGACTTCACAGCACCAGTCAACAGTGTTCGGATGGGGCGCGTTCCCGTCTCAGAGAGCGTGACCTTTCACCATTAAAAAATGTTCGGATGGGGATGATTGGTCATTTAACAGATGTAACCCACAGACCAGAATTAAAAGCCGCGCTGGCGCAGGCTGACGCCGGGCAGATTGGTGGCTACCGCGCGCCCGGCGGACGAGGCCGCACGCCCCTACCTCGAGAATCACTCGGGGTAAGACCGGTCCAAATGATGTACAGCAGTGGAATGAGACTCTTACCCAGTACAAGGAAATCGTTTTATGAAGATAGGCATTCTTGGCACGGGCCATATCGGCACGACGCTGGTGACAAAACTGAGCGCGGCCGGACATGACGTGAAGGTTGCCAATTCGCGCGGTCCCGAGACAATCGACGTCGACATCCTCAAGAACGGTGCTCGTGCGGTCACCTCCGCGGAGGCGGTCACACGGGTTGATGTGGTGATCATGTCCACGCCGCTTGGCGCCATCCCCCGGATCGCACCACTGTTCGCAGACGTGCCCGCCGAAACGGTGGTCATCGACACGTCCAACTATTATCCCAAGCGTGACGGCGAAATTGCGGCGATCGAAGGCGGGCAGGCCGAGAGCGAGTGGGTCGCTGGGCAGATCGGTCGCCCAATTGCCAAGGCGTGGAACGCGATCACGTCCGCATCCTTCGCCGACAAGGGCGCGCCTGCAGGGGCAGCGGGTCGTATTGCAATCCCCGTCGCCGCCGATGGCGACCGGGAGCGCGACGTGGCGATGACGCTGGTCAACGAAACTGGTCTCGACGCGGTCTATTCAGGCACGCTTGCCGAGTCCTGGCGCCAGCAGCCCGGCTCGCCCTGTTACTGCACAGACCTCAGCCGCGAGGAGATGCCTGCCGCGCTCGCCTCGGCGGAACGTGAGCGCTTGCCCAGGCGCCGCGAGCTTGCGATCGAGGCGATCATGGAGCGGGTGGGTGATGGCACTACCAACCCTGATTCTGACTATGCCGTGCGCCTGACCCGCGCGCTGTTCATGTGAAAGCGGTCATGGGCTGGAGAACAACTTCCCCGCCCATCACGCCGATCGTCCCGACCGACCACAACAGTGAGACGTGACATGGCTCGTCCCATGATCCTCGGCATGCACTTGGGTAACGGATACGGTGCGCTCTCGATTACGCGGGCACGACGCTGCGCGACCATCTCGGTGCACCCGCTCCATACGGGCTTGATCATCGCATCATGCGTTGAGCCGCGCTACGCCTCTTCCCGTTCGACATCCACACAAACAACTGGAGAGCAATCATGGCGACCGACAACAGCCCACTCATCTTCCTCATGGGCGTCACCGGCCAGACCGGCCGCTTTATTTTGGAAGATTTCGACCGAAACCCGAGCGACGCACGCGTCCGTATCGGGGTGCGCAAGCAGGAGGATCTGGAACGGTTGCGCAATGAAGGTCGCGACGCGGTGCTGTTCGACCTCGACGATCCGCGCACATTCGGGCCCGCGCTCTGCGGTGTCGATCGGCTCAATATCCTGACCGGCTACACGATCGCCATGACGCACCAGACCAAGACGCTGGTCGACGCCGCCATGAAGGCGGGGGTGAAGCACATCGTCAATCAGGGCGTCTTTGCCAACGCCGACTGCACCGACTCAAAATTCTCTTGGTTCGCGCTGGTCGAGTGCTACATCGAGGCTAGCGGCATACCCTGGACGCATCTGCACCCCAACATGTTCATGGATGGAATGTTGAACGTGTCGCCGCCGACGGGCGGTTCGTTCCCGGTGTTCTGGGAAGAGCAGCGGGTAGGCTACATCGCCGTTAAAGATATTGCAGCGGTCACCGCCAAGGTTTTGCGCGACGGACCCGAGCATCACGCCTCGAAGAACTATTATCTCAGCACCGAGACGATGACGGGGCCCGAAATCGCCAAAATGTTGAGCGAGGTTCTGGAACGCACGATCACCTGCGACGTGCGCCATCCAGCGGACATGGAAGCGTTGTTCAAAGCGGGCGGGTTGAAGGTCGAGGACTGGTACGCCAAGAGCTCGATCGAATTCTGCACACAACTGGCCGACGGGCGGCTGGGCTATTTCGGCACGGTGCGCGACGACATCCCATATCTGCTGGGTCGGCCCGGAACCAGTTTCCGTGCTTGGGCGACAGCACACCGGGCCCAACTGCTCGATCTGGTTGATCAGCGCGACGACGAAACTCCCACGGAATAAGCCGACGATTTTCGCAGCTTGTTGAAAATTAGCGATCGCTAGCTCATCAGTGATGTCGTCAGTTTCCCCAGCCTCTGTTTGATTGCTGTGACCTCACCCTCTTGGTGGAGAGGCGATCGCCAGCGGTTGCAACATCCTCACCCAGGTATTGCCCGATCGCTTAATAGATTAATTCTGTTTGGCTCAATCCTGTAGTTTCTGAAAAAGCCTTGAGTTTGCTCGCCCATAACTCAGGCACTCTAGCCTTAGCCAAATATTTTTGGGTCAGGATGTAAACGACGCTAACAGTACTAACGAATTAAGTAAAACTTATCGATTGACGACAGAGTCAGGGTTTCAGCGATTTTGAGGAGGAGGCGATCGATAAGCTGGGATTAACTGCCTCTTCTCGTTGGGATGTAACAACGGCGTATCAATGCTTTGTGCTTGTTACCTGAAGAAAGTGTAATTACTTCAGCTAAATGTTGAGGCGGCTGAAGTGAAGGTAGACGGTCACGGCCAAGCCAAAGTTTTAACTTCCCACGAGATTACAAAATTGTTTGAGGCGATGGAGAGCGATCGCGATCGTGCTCTATTTGGCATCTGCCTCTACACAGGGTGCCGCATCAGTGAAGCTTGCTCGATGCTCACCACAGATGCTTATGATGCAGCCGGGGTCAGAATGAAGATTACCTTGCGTAAGGCCAACACCAAAGGGAAGCAGGAGACGCGGCAGATTCCAGTCAATTCAGTTCTAAAAGGATGCTTGGAGACGTACCGGAGTGGGGCGGGCAAGCAGTATTTATTTTCCGGACGGCACGGGCGCGGGCACATCAATCCCAAGTCAGCGGATGAAATTCTCAGGGAGACGTGCGATCGCTTGGGGCTGATGGGAGTTAGTACGCACAGCTTTAGACGAACTGCTCTGACCCAAATGAGCAGTGCAGGGATACCGCTGCGGGTGATTCAGGAGATATCCGGGCATCGTAGTTTGCAGGCACTTCAACGGTATTTGGAGGTTTCTGAGCTGCAATTGGAAGGGGCGATCGCGGCTTTAAGTTTTTGAAGTATCGACGCTTAGTGAATCAGTAAATCTCTTAGACTGAATCTAATAAGTTTCGAAGTCGTGTCTCCATGCCAGCACCGTAGATTCCGTCTAATCCCATTTCTGGGATCTTAGGCAGAATAAAAGGCGAAACCAGAGCGAAGAAACGCTGAAGAATTCAGGCTAATTCTCAAAATTAGGGGTGTTATACGGAAAATTTTTCGGACTAATGTCCGACTTGGGAGACTAGCCCGAAGAAACTTGCAGGTCACCATGGAAGCCGAGGTCACGTTAATTCCGTTCTCCAGCACTGAGGTCACGCTACTAAGAGGTTGGCTAGTGGCTCCTCATGTCGCTGCCTGGTATGCTGACCCTGAAGACCATGTTGAGTGGGCAGCCAATCCGCCACCTGGCGGTGATCGGGCACTGATCGTAGTTGGAGGTCAGACAGTTGGCTACGTTCGATGGCAGACTGTGTCGCGTGAAATTTTGGATTCAGTGGGTCTTCACGAAATTCCTGCAGGATCGGTTGACGTAGATATTCTCATTGGTGAGCTGGAGTTTGTTGGTCGTGGGATCGGACCGAAAGCACTCCTGATATTGTTGTCGCAGCTTCGCCAGAGGCGAGATGTCCCGTTGGTTGGTCTAACTACAAGGGTGCAGAATCTGTCCGCACAGCGCGCCTTCACCAAAGTTGGCTTTCGCGTTCTGCGGGAATACAGCCCTCCTGGATATGGCCGTTGTTATCTTATGGTCTACAGTTTCAGTGAAGATGCCTGACACTGCGGTGGTGCGGACGGAACGGTGATTATTGGTGGGCTTTCGAGGTGATCTGCTGCCGCACAACTTCACTGTTAGACCGGTACATTTTCCACGAAGTACCCAATCAGGTGATTTAGACAGGCAAAACGATGCTTGATAATCGAGTTTTATGGCAGAGCTAAGGAGAGTTTACCTTGGCAACCGAAAAATACGAAGACGTGCTTCGCTTTTGGTTTCCAGTCCAGCCAAAGACCGATCAGCCAGCAATGGTTCGGCAGTGGGAATGGTGGTTTCGCGGCGGGGGGAACGCTGAAATAATCGAGCATTTTTCACCCCTGTTAGAACAAGCCATACGGGGTGAACTAGATGCTTGGTCTCGTCAACCCCAATCGCGGCTGGCGCTAATTCTCGTCCTTGACCAGTTCTCACGCTCCATCTATCAGGACACAGCACTAGCATTTGCGCAGGACTCGAAGGCTTGCATGCTGACGCTCGAAGGCATCAACGCCGGACACTACGCGTCTCTGAAAACCCCTTGGGAGAGGACTTTTTTCTTCCTACCGCTGGGGCATTCTGAGAACCTTACAAACTTAGAACTGGCCATTGAACTTGCAGACGAGCTTGTGCAGGAATCACCCCGGGAGTATCGCGCCTTACTAGAGTTCTCCGCAGCACAAGCCCGCCGACATCGAGATATACTGACTCGCTTCGGTCGTCATCCTCATCGCAATAAAGCTCTAGGACGCCAATCAACCCCGGAAGAACTGGAGTATCTGGCCAGTGGGCAGCTTGTCCATACGCGCTCAATGCCGTCCCACCTATCGCAATCTCTTTCTGAGACTCGAGCGAACTAAACCCTGTTTTTCATCTTTACGATCCCAGTTCAACAACGTCCATGCACACCAACCGTCGAGAGTGGATTGGTTATGACTCACAAATTATGTGCGGTATGTGATGAGCAACGTTAGACTGCGTGCCTGAGCTTGTTGGAGGTTGATATGACGCTTCCCTTCGCTGGGTTAAGTTTTCCCGAGATGTATGAGCAGGCGCTCGTGGGCCCTCTGTTTCGTCCTTGGGCTGAACGCCTCCTCGACGACGTAGAGCTTACCGCCGGAGACTGCGTTCTGGATGTGGCTTGTGGAACCGGCATCCTCGCGCGGCTAGCGAAGGAACGCTTGGGCGAGAGCGCCAGGGTAGCCGGTGTTGACTTAAATCCGGCAATGCTCGCAGTCGCACGTCAAGTGGCCCCAGGTGTCGATTGGCGCGAAGGCGATGTTGCTGCCCTACCACTGCACGACCGCGAGCAGTTTGACGTCGTCGTCTGTCAGCAAGGAATTCAATTCTTCTCGAACCAGACTGCTGCGGCACGGCAGATGCGAGGCGCACTGGCGGCGGGCGGCAGATTAGCCGTAAGTGCTTGGCGAGCGGACGAGGAACTCCCGCTGTTGCGGGAACTCCGTCATGTCGTGGAACGCTACCTCGGGCCTATCCTCGACCGCCGCCACAGTTTTGGAGAGACTGCCCCGCTTGAGACACTGCTCCGAGAAGTCGGCTTTCACGACGTTCGAGCAAAAACAGTCTCACGCACTATCCGTTTCAATGACGGGGCTGTGTGGGTGCACTTAAATGCGATCGCCCTGGTCGGCATGAGTGGTGCAGCCAAGACAATGGGCGAAGCGGAGCGCGAGCGAGTGATGGCGGCGATCGCTCGCGACAGCGTCGAAGTGGTGCGGCCATACACCGATGAAGCAGGGCTTGCCTTTGAGCTTAGGGCGAACGTGGCAACAGCCCGGGGTTGAGAGGTTGAATGAATCGCAGGTTCACAGATGATAGAGACAGGGTAGAGGACTTCGTGGGTTCATTCTTGGTTGTGTGCCCGGAATGCTCCCGCCAGGCCACAGTCATTCACCGAGGGTCGGGCGCAAACTCACAGGTCAGCCTCACTTGTGTGAAGTGTGGCCACTCTCAAGAGTGGAGGTGTGCCGGCTCCGGCGTTATGTACTCCTCCACTCTTGAGCAGTATGAGCCGGGGCAGGTGTGCATCGGGGCGGCTGTTGACTGGTACTTCCATCTCCCGCTCTGGTTGCAGCGACCGTGCCGCGGTGAAATACTGTGGGCATACAATGTTGAGCATCTGAATTTCATAGAGAGCTACGTGAGCGCGGGCCTGCGCCAGAGGAGTAGAGACGAAGAGTATGGCTGGAGCAATCAGAGCTTGGCGAGCAGGTTGCCGACGTGGATGAAGAGTGCCAAGAACCGAGCAGAGGTCATGAAGGGCTTGGCAAAGCTAAGGGAGAGACTCGTGTGACCCACCCTGCATCTAACAACGGCATACACCCGACGCTCCTCTCACGTCACCTGCCATGCGGGGCCAGAGCGCCCTTCCGCCTTCTATGCCCGCTACCGACTTCCCCTCCCTCATCCGCTGCGCTCTCAAAATTTAGTTTTAGCGGATAATGATACTGAGTTTCCACTAGGACTAAATTGGACACATTCTCTAGATGAGCCTAGGGGCATGAAAAGGCGCGAGCAAAATACAGCGATCCCACCTCTTGATTTCTCGGTTTTCGAGGAGGTGTTATATGTTTCTTACAAACATTGCCGAAAACGAACAATGGCGTGCTTTTTGTAATATGTTTCAAGCGCTTGAGTCCTCAAGCGATCCCACCTCAAACAATGCCGAATTTACTCATTTTCGGTAATGTTTGCTAAGATATTTTCGCTATGGCTCACAGCGATCGCCCTCTTCGTCCCTTCAACATTAAAGGTGTCAAACAAGCGGCTCGGAAGCAAAGAGAAAACTGTTACTGGTGAGGTCGCTGGCTTGCACGCCTACTATAATTGCTAGCTCTCTACCTAAGGCGTTCACAGAAGTATCTGCACCTTGCTGGCGAATACTTAGGCTGCTAATTCCCATCACTCCGGGCAGTCCAGTGATCGCAAGTACATCTATCCCTACCTGAAAGTCCGCAACGGTGCTGGCTGCTCTGGGTAGAAGCTGGTCTGCAATCCAAAAGCGATCGCTGCCTTCCCCACCATTCAGTAGCGCCCCACCCGCCCCACTGTACAAAATATCGTCACCATCCCCACCGTAAAACTGGTCATAAGCTGGAGCTAAGGTGCTTCGGCCTTCTGTCTGGCCAAACTGAACGAAGTGCTCAAACCCACTCAGGAACATTCCTGCTGAGACGGCAGCTGCGACATCAGGATTCTGAGCAAGGTAAGCATTTTCCTTGTATAGCTCACTCGGAGCACGGCCTTCCTTTTGGCCAAAGTGGATGAAGTGCTCAAACCCACTCAAGAATACTCCTGCTGAGACAGCAGAAGCGACATCCGAGTTTTGGGAGAGGTAGAAGCGTTTGTTAAAAAGTAAGTTATCGTCTCGACCTTCCTTTTGGCCAAAATGGATGAAGTGTTCAAAGCCGCTCCGAAACACTCCACCTGCAACCGCAGCGGCAACATCTAGATTTTGGGAGAGGTAGAGGCTATTGCTAAATGCTGCACTCGGATCACGTCCTTCAAATTGACCAAACTGAGTGAAGTGCTCGAAGCCGCTGCGAAACACTCCGCCTGCAACCGCAGCAGCAACATCCGAGTTTTGAGCGAGATAGAAGCTTTCGTTGTACAAAGCGCTGGGGTTGCGTCCCTCAAACTGGCCAAACTGAGTGAAGTGGTCAAGCCCACTCTGAAAGACTCCTTCTGCAACCGCAGCGGCAACATCAGGATTGTGGAAAAGGTAGTAACCCTCATCCAATATTTGAGAGTGAGTGTTGTTGGAGTTCGTTAGTTCAATTTGAGGAGGATGGGTGTTGCTTAGAAAACGAACTCGATCAGCGGAGGTGAAGACACTGAGAAGATTATCCTCACCAATGAGCGTATCGTCTCCAGCATCTCCTTCTAAGCGATCGCTACCCCCGCGCCCTCTAAGTTCATCATTGCCTGCTAGGCCTAGTATGTGGTCAGCTTGATTCGTCCCACTGAGGCGATCGCCCGCAGTGGTTCCCCAGATCGTGTTTACCTCATTCAGATCCAATACTGAAAGCTCAACGCCATTGATACCATTGTCAGCAGAAATGTAAAGCTTGCCGTTTTCAAAACCGAGAATGACTGGGTCATAGTAATCACTTACACCAGAGTTTAAAACTGTAACTAACTCTGGTGTGTTCGCCTGAGGGTTAATGCGCCACAAGTTAAGGCTACCGCTGATAGTGTGACCAGTGAAGTACAGCGCACCATTGACGTTCATCAGCTTCAATCCAGAAGAAGAAATGTCCGGTGGGATTTGAGTGCTGAAGACTGGGTTGCCTGTGGTTGAGTCAATCTTCCACAATTCAGAACCAACGTTAGTAAAAACGCGGAAGTAGAGTGTGCCGTTGATATTCGTCAAATTGTCAGGATTGACCCAGCCACTCGTTTGTGTGAATTCGTTAACTAGAATCAAATTACCTGTCGAGGGGTCAACCTTCCACTGCTCATAACCATCAAGAGTGCGAACACTGAAGTAGAGCGTGTTGTTGATATTCGTCAAATTTGAATGTCGGTCATTGCTCGATACGGCATTAGTAACTTGCACAGCGGTACCTGTAGCAGCATCAACTTTCCAGAGTTCAGCGCCCCGACCGTCATTGAAGGCACTAAAGTAGAGCGTACCGTTGACATTGGTTAAATTATCAGGATTAGAACTCTCCCCACCTAGGGCGATATCAATGACTAGCACCGGCTTGCCTGTAGCAGGGTTAACCTTCCACAGTTCCCTACCATTTTCGTTAGCGTAAGCACTGAAGTACAGCGTACCACCAACATCCGTAAGGTATTCTGGATGTGAACCGACACTCCCCAGTTCGAGTTCAAGTTGGACGGGATTGCCTGTAGCTGGGTCCACCTTCCACAGTTCTCTACCATCAGCAGTGAAAGCACTGAAGTAGAGCGTGCTGTTGACACTGATTAAGTTGTAAGGATCAGAAGAATGAACTTCCGGAGCAATATCAGCAACCAGCACAGGATTACCTGTGGCTGGATCTACCTTCCATAGTTCTCTACCATAGCTGGCAGTCTCAGCACTGAAGTAGAGCGTGCCGTTGACATTCGTTAAGCTCCTAGGATTGGAAGAACCAACCTCTGGTTCAATATCAGCAACTAGGACTGGGTTGCCTGTAGCTGGGTTAATTCTCCACAGTTCCCTACCATAGCTGTTGGTCTCGGCACTGAAGTAGATCGCGCCGTTGACATTGACTAAATTGTCAGGAGAGGAACTGGAATCGTGAGTATTAATATTTACGGAAGATAGACTCCCGGTGGCTAGGTCAATCTTCCATAATTCTCTGCCACTACTGCTAGTGTAAGCACTCAGGTAGAGCGTTCCATTGATATTTGTTAAATTACCGGGATCCGACCAGCCAATACCTGGTTGGATCTCAAGCTGCGCTAGAGTGCCCGTAGCGGAGTCAAATTTCCACAGTTCGCGACCACTACTACTATTAAAGGCGCTGAAGTAGAGCGTACCGTTGATGTTTGTTAGAGCGGTCGGGTAGGCACTGCTGCTGCCCAATGAAATATCGCTGAGTTGGACTGGATTGTCTGTAGTGGGGTCAAGCTTCCACAGCTCATAACCACTACTAATGCTGAAAGCGCTGAAGTAGAGCGTACCGTTGACGTTCGCTAGACTGTTCGCAGAAAAGCCGCTGCCCAATGAAATATCGCTGACCTGGACTGGATTGCCTGTGGCTGGGTCAATCTTCCATAGTTTAGAACCATTACTGAAGTAGAGCGTACCATCAACATCCGTCAAGTTTTCGGGATTGTAAACGCCATTGCTTGGCCCAATATCGAGTTTTACTGGGTTGCCCGTGCTAGGGTCGATCTTCCATAGTTCTCTACCACTGTTAGCAGCCAAGACACTAAAGTAAAGCGTACCGTTGACATTTGTGAGGTTTTTTGGAAAGGAGCTGCCGCTGCCTAATACGATATCGCTGACTTGGACTGGGTTGCCTGTAGCTGGGTCGATCCTCCACAGTTCATAACCATTGTCGATAGTGGCGGCACTGAAGTAGAGCGTGCCGTTCACATTCGTCAAATTCTCAGGGTGTGCCCATCCACGGCCTGGTTGAATTTCAAGTTGCACCGGCTTGCCCGTGCTGGGGTCAATCTTCCACAGTTCGTAACCGTTGTCAGTAGTTAGGGCACTAAAGTAGAGCGTGCCGTTCATGTTCACTAGATACTTTGGGTGGGAACCGCCATTGCCTGGTTCAATGTCAAGCAGCACTGGGTTGCCTGTGGTGGGGTCGATCTTCCACAGTTCAGCGCTGCCATTATGGATAGTATTTGCACTGAAATAGAGCGTGCCATTCACATTCACTAAACTCTGAGGATCGGAACCACCACTGCCTGGTACGATATCAGCGGCGACTATAGGGAGCCCTGTAGTCGGATCAAGCTTCCACAGTTCCCTGCCATCAACAAACTGGGCAACAAAATACAACGTGCCATTGACATCGGTAAAATCAGCGGGATCAGAGCCAAATGTGTCTGTGTTGATGTTGTACTGAACTAGGTCATAGCTTAAAGTCGCAGCATACTGCTCAAGCACTGTAGGTTCAAATGCTAAATCAGCGACCCTCGGTGCTGTCATAGCGCCCAAGTCCCAGTTCCCGCCCTGAGCCGCACTACCCGTTATCACTGCTGAAGCAACTACATTCGCACCCGTTAGGTGATGTAGCCGATTGATCAAGTCCCAGCCTCTATGTCCCTGAGCTACTTTACATCCATAAATCAGTAACTCTGCTGTCTCTGTCAGCGCCTTTGCCCAAGCTTGAATTTGTCCAGAATAGTAACTCAGCGTTTCCCAGCTCAGCTCAGTAGCACCTAACTGTATCCGTCCAGATGCTCCATGAGACACGATATGTACAGCCGTTAAATCAGAGCACTGGGACAAGGTCTCACTGATTTGCTCAATTCCATCTCGTGCTGCATCCAGCACAACGACCTCAACAGGCGATCGCACTTCAGCCACCAAGTCCAGGTAATCTGTCACTGCCGAGTCAATAAAGACAATCTCACGGGTCACCCTAGTTGGAGTACTGAGGTAGTGAGAAGTAAATTGAGACTGGTGCAAAGTAGGAGACATAAGTGATTCTCACACTGATAAAAAGAGAATTAGCAGTTCTCAAAGACGAGTTTTCTGACCAAAGCTGTCTCCTACCCTTGACCTGACCACGGTTAGGCAGTCTCGGGTTTTCAAAGAGACTTTGCACACTGTTGTTACTATTGTTACGTGGCTCTACTTTAAGCTTCGATTGTAAAAATCAGCAACCTTGTCAACGTAAATCTTTGGATTGGTGTTGTAACTCTCAGGATGTGTTTTCGCCTGGGTTTCCCAATATTCAGCTAAAGGATACGCTGCTTTGAGTTGGCGAGCATTGTCTACAGGTGTGTAAGGATCGATCGCGCTGTGAATAATCAAAACTGGTCGAGGAGAAATGCGACCTATTTCCTGCACAGGCTTAGAAGAGATCGGGTCATGACCAGTCCACAAATGTCCAAACAGCATAGTAGAAGGTAAAAAGATCTCAGGTAGGCCCGAAGCTGAGTGCCAATGTTGCTGAATCACTGGATAAACCTCGGCGTAGCCACTATCAGTGACGACGGCTCCAATATCAGGGTCATTGGCGGCGGCTCCAATGACAGCAGCAGACCCCATTGAAACTCCTAAGACTCCAATCTTTTGGGGCTTAAAACCCTTTGTCTTGAGCCAATCTGCGGCGGCAATCACATCCCGCCTTTCGGTAATGCCAAAAGTAAAGCGAGACGGAGTACTCTGCCCATGTCCTCGCAAATCGATCATGAGAATGGAGAAGCCTTTTTGATTCATCGCTGAACCAAATTCCGGAAACTTTCCAGCCAACTCAAGAGTACGACTGGAATTCAAGCCATGCACTAAAATCAATACCTTGTCAGTCGTTTTGGCAGGAATGAACCAGCCCTTGATTTCTAAATTGTCGGATGTCCGAAATTCAACTTCTTGAGGCGGAACCACAAAAACTGATGCTTGAAGCGGGTCAAAGCTCTGTTTTGGGGTGGAAAGCGTATGTCCTGCATAGGCAGAGATGCCCAAATACCCAACCACCAACAGGGCTGAAATACCAGCAGCTAACTTGAGGGCAAGATAATTTGGAGGCTTACGATTGATTGAATCAGAACCTGTTGCTTTCACTCCCACTGAAGCCTCCTGAAAGGATAACGACCCAAACAAGTGGCAGCAAATGACTCCGATCGCCCCGTCAATTTCTTTCCAGCATCCGCTGAATTGGCTGATTAGTCTGCTTTCACTCTCATAGACCAGTTTAGGATTAAAGCTCTGGCTGACAAGTACAGCAACAGCCCATTACAAAGATGCCAAAGAAAATGGGTGCCGGTTGAGAAGTAGGGACAAACTGCTTGATCCAGTGTACGAAATGAAAGGGCTAGTAGAAATACCCCTGATGCCGCGAGTAGAAACAATGGCTCCTGCTTCAGTTGTTGATAGTAGTGCAGTCCCAATCCCCGCAACACTAGAAAGGCCGGAACATACGACAGAGAACCATTGAAGAGATAAGTAACTGTTCACTGAGGTTGCTGGCAAAGAAAAATCCAGCGATTGATGCTCCGGTATAGTCAGATTTCATCCTGACGCCCTAACAGCTGTACAGCCATAAAAACCAAAGCTGGAAGGCAGAATAAGGCATCACCCCTGATAAATTGGCTCACTGTGTCGCCAAGGTATGAAATAGGGAACTACCAATTTCAGTACTGGTGGCTAACGTGATCAAAATCCAAATACCCGGAGGCACTTTTGGTTGTCGTTGAGCCAATTGCCAAATTACCCCGGCTGCCGTGAGAAATGCAAGCTTAGGTTTGCCGATAAACATTGCCATTTTGAGGCATTCTCGGCAATGTTTCTTGTGCAGATCAAGCAAAGTAGTGATCGCGTATTGTTTATCCGCATTGACTTGCCCTCTAAGGAGGCCTTAACGAGTCTTAGAGGGCCAATCATATTAGATATCCGATGGCTCGTCATTGAGTAGCTGCTGAATCAGTTGCTGTCGCTCTTCCTGACTTAGCCCTTTTGCCATCATTGTCATCTCGCTCAAGCTGAATGCTGCCTGAGCCATAGAATGCACATCTTCTAAATCTCGCAGGAGCACCTCATCGATCGCAGCCTGAATCGGACGTATTTTGTCTTCATGTGTGCTGCGATCGTACATTCGCTTTAACGTTTCTAGCGAGTGACCCATCATATAAGCTAGCGATTCTAGTTGACGGTCACTTAAACCTTTTTGAAAGGCCCAAGTAGCCCATATGTATCTCAGGGTATGTGGAGTGGGACGTTTTGGTGTTTTCATTAAGCGATGAGCAGGAGTACTAAAGCTTCTAGCCAAATTGGAGTCACAAAATTTATTTCCTGCTCTTGGCTTCACCCACCAGTAGCCCCAGATATACTGCTCCCCGACCTCGTCTTCTAGGGGTTGATGATGATCTTTTGGGTCGAAATCCATACGACCAGCAGTTATCAATAACATTCTCTTGCCTAGAAACTCCCTTTGCCAACCTCGATAAACTTCAGCTTTGACACTTTTTGTTTGCATCCACTCCCCAAAAAGCCAGCGATCCATGTAGTCATAAAAGGTGAGGTTGTCGGAAAACAAGCGATTGGGAATTATAAAAGTTTGTCTGCCGTAGAACCCATCCGTCTTGTAATCGTTAAAGTCAATAACATAAACACCCTCTGGATAATTCTTGCCTGCATGTTTATAAACGCGGGACAAGCAATTGTCTGCCAATTGGCCATTGCGGTTCTTCTTACGGTGCTTAAACTCAATGGGTGGTAAATACAATCCGTGAACCGGAACTTCCTCAGGCTTTTTTATGGGACAACTCAAAGCAATTCTAGTCTCTCGATAGTCTTCTTGCCGCCTAGGTGGAAAGGTCGTCAACAGGTACCAAAACAGAAAGATAAAGGTAGACTTTGCAATACTAGTTCGAGCTCGAATTTGCTTCCTACTATTATGGGGTCGTGCCTCAAGCCTGAGAGGTTCTGTGACCTCCTTATACAATGTCTCTAAAGCAGTTTCACCTAGGACTGGATCTGGCCACTTATCTTCTTGCTTAACAACTGACTTTTTTGTTCTCCGCCACTGCTCACGTAACACCTCTGTCGCTGAGCATTGATCCTGAAGGTGGGTAATCATAGGGATTTGGTAAAAATCCTGCCTGCGGCTCACCAACGTGCGGTACTGAAACTTGGCGATCGCAAGCAAGGCAGATTCTTTGCCTGCCCAGGTATGAGGGCTAAAGGAACCGCAGAACTCGTTAATGTATTGTTGATAGGCCATGACCCAATCATCAGTTTGATCAATACCTTCCTGCCAAAGTTTTCGAGTTTCTCTGCGAGACAAATCTTCTAAGTCTTCCTCGCTTACTTTAGGAAGTAGTAAATCAAAATTTAATTGCTCCTCAGGAATGCCAGGCTGATACACATTCTTAAAAAATCCGAGGAATAATCGGCTTTGTTCGAGATAAATATCAATGGAGCTTGCTTCCAAAGTCTTAACTAAATTTCTCGGACGGCAATATCCTGAATAAAAAGTTCGGAAGGCTGCTTCATTTTGTTGCTGGGTGGCTGTTAGCTCCTCTGGTCGCAAGCCATATTGAGGATAGCGTCCTCGTCTCTCCGTCAACCTCATCTCAGCAATACCACCTCGACCTCGGTGCATTCGAGGAGCACATTTCTGCTCCCAGTCATCACTACCTGAACCAGGATAGAAACCTTCTGCTTGAGTCCACTTCAAGCAACCTTTGACTGCTGCACCATAAGTGTTTCGGCTGGCTTGTGGAGGATTAAGTAAATCGTATCCTCGATACAAAGCGTCTTCAATTTCCATCAAGCGATCGCTTGATAAATTACGGAAGAAATCCCAGGCTCGTTGTGTATCATGCTTCGTCATTTTTCCTTGGGAACCTTGACGCTTAAATCCCATACCAGTTGCAACAAACCTGAGAAAACCTGTATTAAGGTGGTTAAATAGATACTTCCATTGTTCTGGCGAATGAACTGCTTGCAAAGATTCCTTGTAAAGTTCAATGACCTTGAATACACTTAATTTCTTGCTCATGATTGATTACTCGGAAAAAGTTGTAGGATGTGCAGAATTAGCTTTTGTTTAGAAGCCAAGTAGTTTCAGAGAGGGGGGTTAACTTACATTGCTATTAGAAGCAAAATTTATAATTTAACCCCATATTAGTAACGCAAAGGAGTTACTAGGAATACTCAAACCTTGCTAGAGAAAAATCCTTCAATCTATTGTTTCCAGGGCTTATGAAGCTCTTGTTTAGTTGAGCTTCTAATAAATAATTCCGGGCTTTTTTCAAAATCAAAGGATTTAAATAAATCCTGAAGCCGCTACAAGTCGAACTTATTTCTGATCCGACGTTTCTACCTTTCATATCCTTTTGGCCTATTTCAAGAAGATAAGGTCTTGATGCTTAGCTAATTACCTATGGGATAATGATTTGAATTGTTTTCCGACCGATTCTTTCAACGAATTCACTACGAGAGATACCTAGTGCTTGGCTAATTTCGTCGAGTCCTTGAACTCCAGTAGGTGTGATGCTAATTGAAACAGTTCGCTTGAGTTCGTCATAAAGTTCTGGTTGTCCACGACGAGACTTGACCCCTTTGCAAGCAGACTTTCGTTGATGAAGAAGCCGAGATTTCCTTTTAGTTCTGGCTTTAGTTGATTTCGAAGGATGCGAATCAGGCATGGTATCTCCTGGGTAAGTGGCTACAAAAATGCACAAAAAAGTCGAGGGGGCTATGCAGTTTCAAACTGACATAGCCCCCTCGACGGGTAAGCTCAATAAATTCTGATATCAAGTAGAGCAATGAAGCTCTACTGGCAGGGCCACAGATAGACCTCTAGCTCTAATATACCCCCGGCCCTACGCTTATCTAACACGAAGAAAGGATCGTTAGAGCCAATAAAGCCAACTTTCCATAAGTCTATTGATGTTCAATGACTAAAGGGATCGCGTTTCTAACAAATACAGGGTTCAAACTGGTGAAGCTGTCATTTGCCGCTATTTAATCCTTAAAGCTTAGACTAGGTAAAGGTTTTAGAGACTTTGTGTCTTTCGTATAAACTTCTAGAATATGAGCAAGAGCGGTACTAATTCAAATTGTCCCAATTGAACCTCTCTACATTTTGTCGCATGAAACCCTTGCTGCTTGCATACTTTAGCGATCGCATGGCATTTTGCTACACCTTTGCTACCTTTACCCCAAGATTGGACGGATGAAACTAGCTTGTAGTTATGAAAAAGTAATTGCTTAGAAGACGGAATTCATGAGCCTTTTGGCTTTGATCGTTAGAATTTTTTGAAAGTGCTTATGAAACGCGTTTCATAAGCACTTTCCCATCATAAGGATTGAGAGTAAGGTCAAGGACACGTGCCTATGCGACGACATGATTTTGGACTAGCAGCCGCATTTGAACAGAAAGTTACGGTTTCGTTGCTTAGTTTGATTTTTGTTTTGACTGCGCAAACCAAGTAGAGCCCTACGCGTTCTAGTTTTACGAGTTAGAGCAAAAACCAAGTGTGAGAAGAGCCTCTTTGATGGTGTTCTTGGGAGGTTTGTTTTTTGGTGCTGATAATCCTAACTCAGCAGCAGTCTCAAAAATTTCTCTGACTAAGGCATCACGAGCGTTACTGAGGCATGCCTCGTCTTGAAGTGTTGCTTCAAGCCTGCCTTCATGCGCTAAGTTGTATAACTCTAAAGCAGGTCTGCCTAAAACGTGAGACAGCTTATTAAGTGTGGAGTCTGTTGGATTTGTCCCTTTGAAGCAGGCTGATCTCAAACCTGGTTGACTAATACCAGCTTGCTTTGCCAGTTCATTCATGCTGACGGTGTGATCCTTCATATGCTGTAGGATCAGCTTACCTAAAGGGGAACAATGCTCAGGTTTTACTTGTAGCCTTGCCGCCATCTTTTAAACTTAATTTTGGTATTCACTTGACTTGACATCATAGCTTTATTCTATGATGATTCTTAACAAGAGACAAGGATGACGACGGGCAACGTGATTGAGCCCCACCGAACCCTGATGTCATCCAAGCTCTTGAATACACACAATGTCGCAGTTTCAACTGCAAGAGCCGAGTAGTCGCCTACTTTGGCGTGATGGCTCTATCTTATTTATAAGCTAAACCCTTGTAAATAGGCTAGTACCTTCAGCTGACGTACTAGTGAAGAGCGTCTATCTCGGCTTCGAAAAAAGGAGCTAAGATGGCAAAACCGCTGGATTTCAGTGAAATTGAACTAGCTAATGTATTGAATGGGGCTGGTGCAGTATGGTAGCACTTGCCCCATCCAAACCTAAAAGGTTTGATTACGTTCGGGAGTGGAATGATGAGTTCCTTGGGATCTTTCCGCACCGAGGCGACTACCTATATGCAGAGCATCCAGAGCCAGGAACCAGGCCAGAGTGGAAAACTGAGAGCAAACATCTCCTTAGCGATCGCCTGATTCGTCAGGGAGCTTACCTTTATGGAGTGAGGTTTGGCTCTCAAACCGATTACTTGATGCTCGATCTGGACCCAACTAGCCACTACCACCCAGGGTGTGACCCCTGGTCTATAGGACGCATTCTGGAGGCTTTAGAGCTAGTTGGTTTAGTGGAGTACGTTGCTGTTCAATCGAGCTATCGAAGCGGCATTCACCTTTACTTTCCCTTTGAGAAAGCTCAACGCTCATGGGCGATCACTCTAGTTGCTCAAACTCTTCTAGAAAATGCTGGATTTAAAGTCCAACCAGGGCAATTGGAAATTTTTCCTAACCCTAAGCCTTATGGTGAGCATGACCTAACTCTATACAATGGCCATCGATTGCCTCTCCAATCGGGAAGCTACCTTCTAGATAAAAACTGGGAGCCCACTTACAGTACCGATGCTGCATTTGTATCGCGTTGGAAGTTTGCTCAGGCCAGAAACGATATTGATAGTCAGGCTATAGAGAAGACGCTCAAAAAAACACAGCGTAAGCAATACTTTGTACGCGGAAGGGCTCAAAAATTCCTCAATGACCTTAATGCTGAGATTGAGCCTGGGTGGACGGGACTAGGACAAACTAACCACTTGTTAGGAAAGATTGCTTGCAGAGCGCGTGTCTTTCACCACGTTGTTTATGGAGGTGAGCCCTTAACTGGTGAACAATTAGCAGATGCAATTGTCCAGACCGCCCGTCTACTACCTGGTTTCTCTGAATTTTGCCAGCATCAACATGAACTAGAGTTGCGAACTAGAGAGTATGCACGAGCAGCTGAGAAACGTTACTACCCTTACGGCTCTAAAGGGACTTCCAACAAGCTCATAGCAGATGGAATTACCTCAACACCGACCTGGAACCAACAACAGGCTCTATCAGCACGAGAGCGAATTCGAGCTGCGATCGCTGACATGCTGAATCAAGGTACGTTACCAGCCCAAGTAACAGCTCGATTCAAAGCGCTGAAGCACTATGGCATCGGCAGCGATACCTTAAGCAAGAATCGAGATTTATGGGACCCACGAAAACTCCAAGTCTCACCACAGGAATTCCTACCTAAAGAGCAAAACTTTAATAACCCTGAAGCCACAGAATCCTTACAGGAAGAGGAATTCCTACCTAAAGACGCCAATAAGCTTGTGCGAGGGGAGGTATCAGTGGCCTCCTCCATTGGCCCTGATACCTCTTCTGCTTTTTATGATGGGGGGTCTGGGGGGTTTTCCACAGGGTTTAATGATGCCTGGAAGCCGCCTGATGCTGCTGCCCAAAAAGTTATTGAAGGTATCCACAAGCAGCTTAAGGAAACTAGGTTAAAGCAGGAGTCTGAAAGGAATCAAAGGCGGCAAAGCCGGTTTGGTTTTCTCTCTCATCTTGACAACAACGTCGTAATTGAACAGCTTGCTGAACCTGAATTTATTCCTGAGCCTGAATATGTCTTTGAGCGTAACCACATTCCTGAAACCAGCCCTGTTGGCTATGATTCTTTGGATTTGAGTGACTTGATCGCTCAAATTCAGGTTCATGTTAAGCGGCTGGAATGGACATGCTCACAAGCTGATCAATTTGTTGCTGATCATTTTGGTCGAAAGAGTAGGGATCACCTTACAGACGATGAGCTTCTAGCTTTGCTTGGGAAACTGCAATGTCTTTGAGTGTTGTGTTGTCTAAGGGGGCATCGTCAATTTGGCTTTAAAATAGCGATCGCGCAATCTGATGCAGTTTCTCGTTTCTGTGAAATTGCTGCGCCACTTTTGGGAGTAAATGGATGATTACGGGTGAGTTGAAGTCTAAGGTCGATCGCCTTTGGACGACGTTTTGGAATAACGGGATTAGTAACCCGCTATCGGTGATCGAGCAGATTTCTTACTTGCTGTTCATCAAGCGGCTGGATGACCTGGAGCTGGCGAAGGAGCGCAAGGCCCAGCGGTTGAATCGGCCTGTGCAAGAGCCAATCTTTTCGGCGGAGCAGCAGCGTTGTCGTTGGTCGCATTTCAAGAATTTGACGAATGCTGAGGAAATGCTGAAGTTGGTGCGGGATGAGGCGTTTCCGTTCATCAAGAATTTAGGTGGGCCGTTGGCTGCGAATGCCTATACTCGCCACATGAAGGACGCAATGTTCCTGATTGCGAACCCAGCGCTGCTGGCGAATGTGGTAGGCCAAATCGACCAGATCCCAATGGAGGATCGGGACACGAAGGGCGACCTGTACGAGTACATGCTGTCAAAGCTGAGTACAGCGGGCACGAATGGGCAGTTTCGTACGCCTCGGCACATTATCAAGATGATGGTGGAGCTGATGGCTCCAGGGCCAAGGGAAATTATTTGCGATCCTGCTTGTGGTACGGCGGGCTTTTTGGTGGCGGCAGCGGAGTACGTGCGCGAGCAGAAGGACAGCGCTGGTAATTTGATCTTGAATGGGCCAGGGAACCGTGAACACTTCGATGCAGAAATGTTTCATGGGTTCGACTTTGACGCGACGATGTTGCGAATTGGCAGTATGAACTTGATGCTGCACGGGATTGAAGACCCAAAAATTGAAGCGCGAGATTCACTTTCGGAGGATCATGCTGGGATTGAGGAGGCGTTTACGCTGATTCTGGCGAACCCACCGTTTAAAGGGTCGATTGAGCAGTCAACGATCGCGAAAGACCTGACCAAGATTATTAAGACTACTAAGACTGAGCTGCTGTTTGTGGCGTTGTTTCTGCGGCTGCTGAAGATTGGGGGACGGGCAGCAGTGATCGTGCCCGATGGGGTGCTGTTTGGCTCATCTAAAGCGCACAAGGACATCCGCACGTTGTTGGTGGAGAATCACAAGCTGGATGGGGTGATCTCGATGCCATCGGGCGTATTTAAGCCGTATGCGGGTGTTTCAACGGCGATTTTGATTTTCACGAAGACGGGCGCAGGTGGGACGGATCACGTTTGGTTCTACGACATGGATGCGGATGGCTTGTCGCTGGATGACAAGCGGCAGCCTGTGGAGCAGAACGACATCCCAGATTTGTTGCGGTGCTGGCAAACCCGAAATCCAGAGCAGGAGACTGACCGCACGAGCAAGGCTTTCTTTGTGCCCAAGGCCGAGATTGCGGCGAATAACTACGACCTCTCAATCAACCGCTACAAGGAAGTGGAGCATGAGGAGGTGGAGTACGAACCGCCGAAGGTGATTTTGCAGAAGCTGCGATCGCTCGAAGACGAGATTCGGGGCGATTTGAATGAGCTGGAGCGGTTGCTAGGATGAACCATATAGCTGAACTGGGTTTGCTGGAGGCTAGGCGATCATGACTGTGACTTCTCAGAAGATGACGCTGGAAGAGTACCTCACCTATGACGACGGTACAGACAATGTTTATGAGTTGGTGAATGGAGAGTTGGTTGAGATGCCGCCGGAGAGTGAGCTAAATCGCCGAATCGCTAGTTTTTTGTTCGCTTATTTCCTACAACAGGGCATCCCGGCTTATCGGCTGACGATGAAGACTGAAATTGTGGTCAGTGGCTCACGGGCAACGACACGCTTCCCGGATGTGATGGTGCTGTCTGATGAGTTGGCAGCGGCTCTAGAGGGAGCTAGCCGCTCGACGGTGATGCCAGAAATGCCGCCACCGCTGTTGGTGGTTGAGGTGGTGAGCCCAGGGCAGGAAAAGCGGGATTACCGCTATAAGCGATCGGAGTATGCAGCACGAGCGATCGCGGAGTATTGGATTGTTGACCCAATGCAGCAAAGGGTGACGGTCTTGGAGTGGGTGGAAGGGCTATATGAGGAGCAGGTCTATGAAGCCGACAGTCCGATCGCCTCACCACTTTTTGGGGCTTTAAACCTTACAACTTCGCGGGTTTTACAGGGACAATAAAAATTGATGTTTATAGGCTACAAAAGGCGATCGCTAGAAATTGGAATTGATCTAGCCTTGACGGTTTGGGGAGATTGTTTGAATGAGCATTAAATCTCGTACTTTACCTGCTGGCTGGAAATGGTCGAAATTAGGTGAAGTACTCCATAGTATTGAGGCAGGCAAAAGCCCCAAAGCTCAAGAAAGGCCAGCAGATGCTGGGGAATGGGGTGTTTTAAAGGTTAGTTCTGTAACGTGGGGAGAATTCCGATGCCAGGAAAATAAAGCTTTATTTCCTGAGTTCAAAGCAGACGGTATACCAACAGTACGGACTAGTGATCTTCTTTTATCCCGAGCTAACACAGTTGAGCTGGTTGGAGCTGTGGCAATAGCAAGAGAGGATTATCCAAATTTAATTCTTTCAGACAAAACTCTTCGTTTGAACCCAAATTTAAATCTAGCTAACCCCTTATATTTGCTTCACGCACTTCGTACTCAAGAAGCTCGAACTCATTTAGAGAGTCATGCGACAGGTACAAGTGGTTCTATGCGGAATGTGTCTCAAGAAAGTATTCGGAATACTCCTATACTTATTCCTCCGTTGGAAGAACAAAATCGTATTGCTGCCATACTCGATCGCGCTGATGCTATTCGACGGAAGAGGCAGGAGGCGATCGCCCTTACACAAGAACTCTTGCGATCGGCTTTCTTAGAAATGTTCGGTGATCCTATAATAAATCCGAAAAGTTGGAATCTCATGCCTATTTCGGATGTGGCCACGAAGGCTCGTTATGCAATTGTGGATGGTCCATTTGGAGCTAGCCTCAAACAAGAAGAATACGTTGAGGAAGGCATACCGGTTATTCGGATAAATAATATTAAGCCTCTTACTTTCCACAATAAAGACTTCAAATTTATTACACAACAGAAGTTTAATGAGCTAAAACGCAGTGCGGTAAGAAAAAACGATCTTCTCATGGCTCGCGTCGGCCATACAGTTGGAAAAGCTTGTCTCTTTGATCAAGATTATCCTGCTCTTTTATCTACAACTGGAGTAGCTAAAATCACTTGTGACTCTTCCACAATCTGCCCAGAATTTCTCATACATCAGCTCAATCTTCCACAATATCAAAAGTATTTGGCAATGCATGTTGGAGGTGCAGGACAGCCATATCTAAATTTGACAAAAATAAAAGCTTTACAAATTATTGCCGCCGGTGCCTGAACAAGATCGCTTTGTTCAATTAGTTAATTTTCAAAATGAAGCGAGAAGGAAACTTTTGAATTTTCAGAATACAAATGTAAGTTTTTTTAATGCTCTTCTTCACAAAGCTTTTCGTGGAGAGCTTTAAATGGTTACCGAAGTCGTAGTCTCTTAATCTAGCCATGATTGCCTCACCGCAACCCCACCTAACCGCCGAAGAGTACTTAGCTTGGGAAACTGAGCAAGACACTCATCATGAGTATGTCAACGGGGCGATTATTGCCATGACAGGCGGTAGCATTGCTCATAACCTGTTGGCTCTCAACCTCTACAGCGCTTTGCGGCCTCACTTGCGACACCGTGGCTGTGTGGCTACTGTGGCTGATGTCAAAGTGCAAGTGAGTAGCAGCATCTACTACTATCCCGACTTAGTGGTTACATGCAGCGATCGAGATTTGCAAGCACGTCAACTCATTCAAGATCCTTGCGTCATTGTTGAAGTACTTTCCCCCAGCACCGCAGCCAACGACCGAGGCGACAAATTCAAAAACTACCGCAACCTAGATAGCTTGCAAGAATACGTCCTAATCGACTCCGAGAAAATTAGCGTCGAGCGCTATCGGCGGGGTGAAGGTCGGATGTGGCTTTACCATCCCTACACTGCTGGTGAAACCCTCATTTTAGAAAGCCTAGAATTTGAGTGCGCGATTGATCAGATTTACGAAGGTGTTTCTTTAGAACCGTAATCTTGACCTCCAAACCTCGCCATGATTGCCTTTTAGCAATTAGTTTGGTTTTATGCTTAATGAATTAAACTGTCCCGTTTTTGAGCGATCGCCCTACCGTAGCTTTCCTCTAGACAAAATTAGTTGAAATGCCAGAATAGAGCAGCATAGTTCTCAAGCTTTCGCCCTGATGAATGTCAGCCCAGAGCCTCAAGTAGAGAGTAAGTTTCCTGACTGCGTAGCGATGAAACTCCACCTTCAGGCAAAATCTGAAGACCCTAAGGCCTTGTTACTGAAATCAAACAAGACACAGGTAACAGCTCATCCAAAAGAATTTGATCTCAGTCTTAGTATCAGCTTTAGTGGTGAGCAGGAAATAGTAGTGCCAGGTGGCACTCGGCTAGGGCTACCAGGAGGACGGGCAACCGTTGGCATAAAGCGGGGACAGCTTCGATTGACCCTTCAAAATTGCAAATTGCCATTAGAAAAGACAACCCTTTTAGAACCATTCAAGGCATCGATCACGGTAGAAACGCAAAAGACTAAATCCTCTGCAATTCAGGCAAGCGCAGCATCGAATGCTCCTAGTATGGGAACGCAAGCAACTGAAGGATCAACTGAGAAGACTACCGTAGAAGTTTTTCAGGTTGAGAAGATAGGCTCTGAAGACAAACCTGCCTGGATCTTTGAAGCTTACGGCGATCGCCCAATTTTAGAAGGAATGCTCACAGAAATACCATTGGGTACTCTTCAAGTTGATGAGCTTCCTTGTGAAATAACTGCTGATTTTATGGTTCGAGGTGAGGATGTTCAGATCACCTGGAGACAAATTGAGCAAGAGGATGTTCATTACTACTGGGCACGAAGGAAAGTTGAAAAGATTCATCGCAATAAGCTTGTTGTGATTAAACGAGCGATCGCTCTTCGATATATCAAACCAATGGTTGAATCTGCCCCTCTTTGTCAGGAGAGGTGGGAGCATGGCTGACCTGACTTCCTTTGAACAACTAGAGCAAGCCATTGGTGATGTCCTTGATGCTCAAACGACCGAGTTTTTCAAGCTAGCTGATATGTTGGGATTAGACCCAACGCAGGATTTTGTCGGAGCTGATTTATCTGACACTGATTTCTCTTCAGAGTATTTAGCGGGTGCAAATTTTACTGGGACAGACTTGCGTGGTGCTGACCTTGAGCGTGCTAAGTTGCAGGGAGCAAACTTTACAAATGCCGATCTAGGTGTTTTACCCTCCAGTTATCTAGCGCGTCTTAAAGAAATCAATTACCTAATTATCAATGCCCGCGACCTCGCCATCGAACGCGCCCACACCCTCGCCCGCGACTTCGACGACGACATGACCTCCGGCTTCCCCAGCACCAGCTACTTCGCCATCGACTCCTACGCCGACCCTCTCGCCGTCGAACGAGCCCTCGCCTTTGCCGTTGCTCTCGAATGCACCCGTGCCCTCGTCCTCGACCTCGCCCTCGTCCTCGACCGTGTCCTCGACAGTGTCATCAACCTCGCCCTTGGTTTGGACGACTTGGACGAAATTCGCGCCCTCGAACGCAACGGCGTCTACATGCGTTGGGATCCCCCCTACCCCACCTCGGATCACAGATCGGAATGCATTCGTGCTATCGGACTTGGAGCAAACTTGTACAGAGCCAACCTCACTGGAGTCGTGCTTGACGGAGCTAATGTTGAGGGGGCACTTATGATTGGCTGTACGGGTTTATCAAGTTCTCAGATTACTGATTTAAAGAGACGAGGAGCCATTTTCGATATTCCTATTGACGATTGATCAGAGGTTCGGGTACTAGTTCCTAGATGAGCCTCTGCGAATATGTCGTTTGGGCCTCCACAGATAGGGAAAAGCGATCGCCTTCGTTGAGTTTAGAGCTGACACAAAACGCTAAGACTTGAACTTCTCATGTTGACCACTGTGCAGTGGGGATACAGAATCAGCCTCAGCAAGGCAGTGGTCCTCTACAAAATTCCTTTAAGAGCGCTTCCCACTGTCCTACATCGGGCGTTTCGTTAGGAAAGACACTTAATATAGTTTTACGTACGAAGCCCTGATCAGTACCGTACTCGCAAAGGACGACTGAAGTCGCCTTTAACTGAGCTTTTTCATAGCTTTGTCCGGGCCGACGAGCATATGCCTTTTGCCTCTCGCTACGCAGTTCCTCAAAGCGTTGGCATTGCTCATCACGACGTTCCTCAAAGCGTCGGCGTTGCTCATCAATTGACTGACCTTGTATTGTGCCGAACGAAGCTTTAGACATTCTGGGCATAATGTCATAGCCAGGCTCAAAAACGCCGCTTTCAGCCAAAGGCCGTGATTTGAAATGTAGAGTGACTTGATATAGGGAAGTGACCTCTCCTGTAATCAGACTGATCTCATACGCTGCTTCATCTTCAGCGGGTGGAGGATCATAATGTGGTATTCCAAGATTGGGTTTTGGAGGAGAACAGGTGGAATAGATACGCAAGGTTTGCTGAGATAGATCACACAGCATATGAGTCACTGTACCCGTTAACCACAGCGGTGGCGATCGCATCAAAAGTCGCCCGTTTATAGTGACATACGCTGCAATCGTGTCACCTTGCACCACCCACAGGATGTCATCAGTGACGCACAAAGGGTACCCATCATCTTGGGATTCCCACACAATGTTGCCCGAAGCAATCGAGCGGCAGATGACCTTGCCCTCGATCGAGCGATAAAACAAGTTAGATTCGGGCAAATCAACGGCAAGTGGATGCGCTAAGGCAGGGGCCACCGCTGTTCGAGGGGCAGGGTGAGGCAAGGTAGTCGGTGGGGGTGCTTCCTCAACCGCAGGTTTGCCTCTGTTGATCGCACGTCGCCAAGAGTTCAGCCACTGCCACATCACATCGTCTCCCATTGCTTAGATAGATACTGACAGTTCTTTCAGAAGGGGCACCACTAAACGGGAATCCAGGCTAGCCAAACTTGCAACAAGATGAAAGCGACAAGATAAGCTACGACTTGTAAGACAAGCAGTCCCAATAGCCCGCCAATCAGCCCCGGTAACCCAATCAAGCCTCCTAGAGAGACTAAAGCGGTTGTGAAAGCAGCCCCGCCGAAGAATGGCGCAGTCTGCAATGCTAGATAAAATGCTCCGGCTGGAACTGCACAACTAACAAGCAGTGCCAGGCTACTAACCAGGGTATTTTTGATCATTTCACTGAACACCGTGAAATCTAATGCCTTTAAACTCTAAGACAAACTGCTATGGCATCAGTAGATAGTTGTGTCGGTTTCGATACTGTCAGTTACCCGCAAGTACGTAATTGGAAAGTGAAGAGATGATGAATCATTCATAGCGACCCCATTAAAATTCTGGTTTCTACGAAAGAATTGGGAATTTTATACCATAAGTTTATTTGTGAAGTTGTAGATGGCATCCAACTTTGACTTTCTGCATAGCCGCTACCCCACTCTGTTTGAACACGCCGCTCATGCCGAAAGCTTGGTTTACGCCGCCCCTCGTGCCAGTTGCTTCTATGCCCGCTTCACCCTAGAGCAAGCCGTTCACTGGCTTTATGAGAACGACCCCTACCTACAGCTCCCCTACGACGAAAGTTTAGGCGCACTGATTCACGAGCCCACTTTCCAAGACAACCTCAAGCCAGGGTTGTTTCCTAAAGTCCGTGCCATTCAGAAAATGGGCAATACAGCAGTTCATGCCGCCACCCTGATTACTGAAAAAGATGCGCTGCGACTGGTTGAAGAGCTCTTTCACTTTCTTTACTGGCTCTCACGCTCCTATTCCCCCAATGCCAAAAATCACCCCTCCGTCACCTTCGATCGCAACCTAATCCCTCAGCCGAGTGCTGCTAGCCAACCCGACCTTTCAAGGCAACAACTCCAAAACCTAGAGACTCAGCTCTCTCAAGTTGACGAAATGCGTCGGATTGCCGAAGCCCGACAGCAGCAAACTGAGCAAGAACTAGCAGCACTCAAAGCCGAGCTTGCAGCGCTCAAACAGCACAATGAAGCAGTTCCCGACCCCCACAACTACAACGAAGCCGAAACTCGTCGCTACCTGATCGATGTCTTGCTCAAAGAAGCAGGGTGGAACATTGAGCAACCCAATTGGACTGAGTATGAAGTTCAGGGAATGCCCACCGACAGCGGGAAAGGACGAGTAGACTACGTGCTTTGGGGCAATGATGGCAAACCGCTCGCTTTGGTTGAAGCTAAACGTACCCGCAAAAGCCCAGCAGAAGGCAAGCACCAAGCCAAACTTTACGCCGACTGCTTAGAGCAACGCTTTGGACAGCGTCCTGTCATCTTCTACAGCAACGGCTACACCACTTGGATTTGGGATGACACCAATTACCCACCCTGTGAGATTCAAGGTTTCCTGAAAAGAGATGAATTAGAGCGGCTGATCTTCCGCCACAGCAATCGCAAACCGCTGCATCGGTTGCTGGTTAACCCTGCTATCGTCGAACGCAGCTATCAAACCGAAGCCATTCGCCGCATCACTGAAACCTTTGATGACAAGAATGGCCGTAAAGCTTTGTTGGTGATGGCTACAGGTACAGGCAAAACCCGAACCGCGATCGCTTTAATCGATGTACTAATGCGGGCCAATTGGGTTAAACGAGTCCTCTTCCTTGCCGATCGCAATGCTTTGCTGACTCAAGCGCTCAGAGCCTTCAAGAGCCACTTACCCACCGCGACCGCTATTGACCTGAGCACAGGCGGTGATGCTGAGACCGCTAACGTGGTGCTCTCCACTTACCCCACCATGTTCAACCGCATTCACCGCAGTGCAGAGGGACAGCGGATCTTCGGCCCTGGCCACTTCGATTTAGTCATTGTGGATGAAGCTCACCGCTCGATCTACAAAAAATACCGCTTTCTATTCGAGTACTTTGACTCGCTCTTAGTAGGCCTGACCGCCACCCCACGGGCTGAAGTGCATCGAGATACCTATCGCATTTTTGAGTTAGAATCTGGCGTTCCCACCTTTGCCTATGAACTCAGTGATGCGATTAGCGATCGCTATTTAGTGCCGCCAAGAGGTATCAAAGTTCCTTTCAAGTTCATGCAGCAAGGCATTCACTATGCCGATCTCCCATCTGCTGAGCAGGAAGAATACGAAGAGAAATTCCAAGACGAAGAAGACGGTTCTTTACCTCCTCAAATCAACGCCTCTGGTCTAAATCAATGGCTGTTCAACGACAACACGATCGATCAAGCCTTAGAGCTGATTATGGAAAAGGGTCTGAAGGTAGAAGGGGGCGATCGCCTAGGCAAAACTATCATCTTTGCTCGTACTCAGGAACACGCGGAGTACATTGTGGGGAGATTTGACAAAAACTACCCCCACTATCAAGGTAAGTTTGCTCAAGCGATTCATAGTGATATCTCCTATGCTCAAAACCTGTTAGATAACTTCTCAGATTTTAAGCAGGAGCCAACAATCGCTGTTTCAGTCGATATGCTCGACACGGGTGTTGATGTGCCTGAGGTTGTTAACCTCGTTTTCTTTAAGCCCGTTTACTCGCGGGTCAAGTTTAATCAAATGATCGGTCGTGGCACGCGCCTCTGCCCCGATCTCTTTGCCCCAGGTGAAGACAAAGCTGAGTTTCTGATTTTTGACCTGTGCAGTAACTTTGAGTTTTTCAGGCAAGAACTCAACGAATCTGACCCTAAGCCGACAGAATCTTTGACGACTCATCTGGTCAAAGCTCGCCTAGAACTAAGTCAGCGGCTTCGTCGCCAATCCACTGCCAAACCTGAGCAAACTGAATTACAAAAATCTCTATTGGATGACCTGCATCGCCATGTCGCCTCAATGGAGCGTGATAACTTCCTGGTGCGCCGTCACTTGCAGAAGGTAGAAGAACTGAGCGCTCGCAATCGTTGGGAGCACTTGAGTGAACTTGATATAGAAGCGATCGCCGATTCACTCTCCAAGCTTCCCAATGGCTTACCCAGCGAAAACCAACTCATCAAGCGATTTGACCTGCTCTGTCTCAAGCTTCAACTCGCAATTTTGAAACAGTCAAAAGACCTCACGAAGCTGCGCGATCAGTTCCGTGATGTTTTGCATCGGCTAGAAGCAAAGCAGACCATTCCAATGGTCAAAGCCAAACTGATGCTGATTGAGGAAGTTCAAGCCGAAGCTTGGTGGGCTAATGTGACACCTGAAGAAATTGAGCAAGTCAGGCAGCAGCTTCGTGATCTCGTCAAATTCATTGATGCTCAAGAGCAACGGATCGTCTACACCGACTTTACTGATGAGCTGGGCGCAATTGAAGAAGTGGATGTACCTATCCAGCAAACTGGCTTTAGCCCCTACCAGTACCGTAAGAAGGTCGAAGCCTACATTCGAGACAATGAAAACCATATTGCGATCGCCAAGCTCAAGCGTAACCTGCCGCTGACCGCAGAAGATTTAGCTGCTCTAGAAGCAATGCTTTTCGATTCAGAAGCAATTGAGAATCGCGATCGCTTTGAAGAGGTCTACGGCAAAAATCTTAGTCTCCAACCTTTCATTCGCAAACTGGTAGGGCTCGATCGCAATGCTGCTAAGCAGGCATTTAGTCAGTATCTTGAGAGCACTCACTTTAATGCTAATCAAATTCGTTTTGTAGAAACCATCATTGATTACCTCACTCAAAACGGCATCATGGACCCAGGATTGCTCTACGAGCCACCTTTTACCGAAGTCCACCACGAGGGATTAGATGGTGTTTTTAGGGATAATGATGCCGACCAAATCATTGCGCTCGTTGACTCGTTTAATCACAACGTTGGCATGAAATTTGGAGCAGCATAAGCTATTGTCTTAAGACTCATTGCTCTCGAATGAATCCTCAACCAGTGATTCCAATTCTTGAAGTAGCTTCTCCAGACGTTTCTGCTTCCGAGAGTCTGGTAATTTTTTGCCCTTCAGCCGTTTAGATACGCTAGCAAGGCGATCGCTCACTGTAGGTTCACTAGACACTGCCTGAGTTAATTCCTTCAGTCGTTCCTTGATCTGCGCTAGCGACAAGTTCTGATCAACCGCTTCCTGCAAAAGGAGTTGCCGCTGCTGCTCATCTTTGAGCTTCGCGATCGCCCTTGCTTTCGTGTATTCAAGCTTGCCTTGGCGCAGCACTTCCAGAATGTTAGGCGGTAGGTTGAGGAGTGGCAGTCGGTTAGACCGGAAGGATTCAGCATTCAATCGTCCAACCACTGCTAAGGTGTCCTCGACCTTTTTCAGTTGAATGGTAACGTTATCATTCAACTCTTTCCCTCGCTGTTTAGCGTTGTATGACTGATGAAGTAAAGAGATTATTTCTTGAGGAGCAGTATCTAGGGCGATCACCAACAGCTGCAAGATTCCTTCAGTTTCTTCAACTGGGTTTAAATCTTCACGTTGCAGGTTTTCCAACAAAGAGACTTGAAGTGCTTGCCGATCATCTAATTCCCGGACCACAATAGGAACTTCTTGCAGCTTCGCGACTTGTGCTGCTCGTAGCCGTCGCTCCCCAGCTACCAGTTCATAACCTCCAGTAGGAATTGGACGGACTAGTAGTGGCTCCAAAATTCCATGCTCTTGCACAGATTGAACAAGCTGCGCCATTTTGCTAGAGTCAAAGTAACGCCGGGGTTGCTGCTTCGGTAGCTTAATACTCTTGGTAGAGACAGATTGTGAAGACAGCTCAGTCTGAATAGAATCAGGGTCAGCAATAAACTTTTTAACGACTGAATCACCAATTGATTGGGTTAAGGATTGCCGAGGTTTAGCCACTGATTCCCTCCAATGCCTGCTTAAATAATTCCTCCATCTCCCGCCTTGCAATTCCAGCTGGACTTCCTGGTAAATCGAAGACGGTAGAGTTTTGCCCAAAACAGTCAGCAATAATTTGTCGCTGATGAATCACTTTATCTAATACCGTTACACCTGGGAATAACCGTAATACCTCGATAGCTTCATCTTTAAGCTTCGTTCCCTTGATAGCGCGATTCACAAAAATAACTGCTTTCGGATCTCCCCGACGAATGCGTTGAGCTTGCTGAACTAAACGCACCGTATCAGAGGCGCTTTCTAAATCAACTCCAGTTGGCTGACAGGGGATAATTGCCAAGTCAGCACTCAAAACGGTTGCTCTTGTCGTTTCTGATAAAGCTGCTGGCCCATCAACAAGCACCCAAGTATAGGACTCAGCTAACTTAGGCATTTCATCTAAAAGCTCATCTGGGCTGTGAACAACTTGGCAAGGAATAGTTTGGTCTAAGCGTGACAACCATTTGGAGGACGACTGCTGAGCATCTGCATCCACAACTACAACTGATTGACTCAGCTTAAGCAGCCAACGAGCTAGATGAACTGAGACAGTGGACTTGCCAGCCCCCCCTTTTTGATTTACAACTGCAACAATTGGCATGAGTAACCCAAGAACTTATCAGACCAAGCTTATGCCAAGTCGTATAGATGAATGGTAACGTTACCATTCATCCTTAGGCACATTGAGCCATTAAACAAGAATCAAAGCTAAAACTACTGTCACCTTCTCTCAGAAACGCTCCTTTTAGAGATAGTCTCTTTCGAGCTCAGCTGTAAACAAACTCATCAATCGTGCGAAGAATTGAAACGTTGATTTGGAAACGAGTTTATTTACAGTTATAGAGCGCTACAAGCTGCATTTTGGTTCAGGTGAAGCGGATGTAAAACAAACGACCGAATATTTGCAGGTTGATTTGAGGTAAAGGATTTGCAGTCCTTTCATGGAAATAATAAAGCGCTCTCTAGCTATAGGTTGTAGAGAGCGCTTTACTTTTCTTGCCTAAACTTTGCCTAAATATCAGTAGAGATCCCTTACACTTTGAGCTTTTGACCCCTACAACCCCAAGGCAGGAATTTTTAGCTTGAGGTCTTGGTATATCAGCAGTTTCAAGCATTCTCAATAGCTGGAATATTAACAGTATCTCAATTCGTTGGCAAAGGCGATCGCTGATTCAGTGAAGCCAGAAAATGATTCTTATTTCTTCTGGATTGCCCAACTCTAGTAACTCTTCAACAAACCAGTCTAGACATCCTACAAACTCACGGTAGCTTTCTACCCATGCAACCTCGGTTGTCCCTTCTCTTTGCGTCATATAAACAGGTTCATCATCTGGAAAACTATCCGGGAAAGAAGCTGAACTGCAAAATAAATGAGCATACTGACTTTTCACATACCCAGTACAGGGTGGAAATTTCCTGCCCCAATCATAATCAATGACTTCTTGAACCATGAACCAAGTGAGATAACGATTTAAGCTAGACCAATTATTCTCAAAATACTCTTTGTAAACAGAATTCATATCCGCTGGAAAACCACGCGGTTGGGAAAGAGGAACTATTTCTTCTGTATGCCCAAGATGATAGAGTTCGCGGCGATGAAAGCCCACCAAAGCTGCAAATAACTCGTATGGTGTACCGAGGCTTATAGCGCCAACTGGTACACTTTTGCCCTTTGACCAATTTGGTTTTGGAATTGGTTCCCATTGGTTATCCCTCCAAACTTCTGCATAGAGGCTACTTGTCGTACTCATTATTTTTGACTGCTGATAAAGAATTTGCAGTTGCGCCTTCACTAAAAGTCAGAGCTGTACAACGGTTGCGCTCAGGGGCTGCCAGTAGCCCGAACTCAGCGGTAGAAAGTTTGAAACAGGCTCGATCTATGTGTACTACAACGAGCTGGACTAATTCTGGCCTACAAAATGCAAAAACACCCGTACTACAAGCGTAATCTTAGGTGTTTTTAGAGTCTGCAACCCTCATTCTCTCGTTGAGTAATTGCGTCCCCCGCAATTAAGATTTAGGGCGATCGCCCCATTCGTGTGCCGCCAGGGTATCAAAAAAGGACCGTTTTTTGATAGGGCTTTGACTCACAACTCCCACCCTGATTTCAGGTCGTTTCAGCCTCGTCAATTTATACCCCTTTTTTAATAGTCCTTGATGGTTCCTAAAGTTGGACACAAAAGGCTCAAAAAGGAGTAGTACAGCGGCCTTTTTGCCCCTTTGCAGCGGCTACAAGCCCGATGCTCTCGTTAGTCTGCTGCTCTGGGGAGCAACTAACCAATCCCCCTTAGCGATGCGTTCATGGCGGCCATGCCGTCTGCAACAGCCCTAGCGTTGTTTTTGGTCCGATTGCTACGGGAACGCCTAACCAAAAAAAATAAA
>NZ_JAMPKN010000037.1:0-34227 GCF_039962155.1 Trichocoleus desertorum AS-A10
GGAGAATCTGACGTTATTACATCAGCACTGCCACGACCAAGTTCATTCAGGTGTGCATGACAAGCACCCAGTTGTTGAGGAGCCGTGTGAGGCGACAAGTCTCATGCACGGTTTTGCAGACCAGCGGAGTGGGTGACTGCTCCGCTGAGTTTAACTCAATGCCCTGTAGCCACTCGATCAAGGTTTTTACCTTACAGTCTGTCAGTAAGGCAATCGGTTGATGCGTTTCCAGATTAACCAAGATCGTGCCGTAATTGTGGCCTTTGCGGAAGGCAAAGTCATCGACACCCAATACCTTGGGGATTGTAAAGCCCGGCAGTGGCAGTCGCTGAAAATGCTCCAGCAGGGTAGTGCCGCAGATCGCGTAACTCAGGCAATCGCCTAATCGAGCACCTGCGACACCCCCAGCGCTAAGCCAATTGACTGTAACCGGTGTATCAATCGCACGGTCTTTCTTCTCCAAGGGGCGGCCACTTCAGGCAGTTGCTCTGTAAAGATGTGGCGGCGACACTCAGAGTTTGGGCAGAAAAACTTACACACTTGAAGAATCAGTCTAAACCTGAAATGGACGCAGGATAGGTCAGCTATCGTCCGCTCATAGTGGCTATGGATACGGTGAGTCAGACCACCGCCGAGCGGACAGGGGGCTATCGTTTGCGTAGAAGAAAGATTCAGCAAGAGGCAATCGCCTAACTCAATAGCGTAGCTTTCCTCCCTACTTCTCGGCTGCACCAAAAGCTCGGAAGAGCCCTATATCAGTGCCGTCTAATAATAAGCTTTCTGTCCTTACCAATAGTAGAGACAGTGATCGGCAATAGGAAGCTAGCGAAATTATCCATAAAAGTATCGGAACTCTAAAAGCAAACAGAAACTTTACTCTTACTAGGGTAGAAGCCGTAAACACCTAAAAATCTTCTGAAGAAAAGTTTTTGATTTGAAAACTAATCGCACAAAAAAACGTTGTTTTAATTTAGGTCTTTTCCATACTTGTTCACATTCTTAAGTTAAAAAATTTCTATATAATCTATATCCTACTCCCCTAGGATATGTAGGAATTTACATCTCTCTCGAAGAACGAGAAGCGTTATACAGCAAGGGTCCCATGCAACAAGATAAACTTTAAAGAATTCGTTTATAGTACACCTATGACCACGATAGGTGTACTATAATTAGTATATTTCATACCTTTAAATAGTTATGACTACCCAAAAGACCCTTGCAGATGTTCTTAACGCTTATGCTCAAGCAGTGTCATCTAAAGTGATGCAAAACTTAAGAACAACTCTTAATCTTTACGTATTGCCAGGATTTAACTCAAGAAAGCGAAAAAAAACGAACAAAGACTATTCTGAGGTAAGCTTACAGGAGTTCTTTATTAATGCTCAATCTTATTTTGAGTCTGCTTATAATCTTGCACTAAGCCAAGGAAAGAACGAGAACACTTTAAGAAATAATCGCAGTCACCTAAATCGATTTTTGAGTTGGATAGAAGCACAGCCCTTATACTTCAAAGATATAGCAATTCAGGAATTACCTAAACGAACTCCATCCCTAAGAGGACATCTTTCACTACAAAAATTCCATAAAGGCAGAAGACCAAGTAATTCTTATCCATATGCCTTACAAGAAGAAGAATTAACATTAAAGTTAAGTGAACAGATTAAGAGTCTGCATACGTATCTAACGTCACCTTACATGCCAACTCGTAAAACCGACGTAGCTATTAGAGAAAAAAGTTGGAAAAGCTATAGGGATAAAATTTTATGTTTCCTAGGATGGCTTCATCATGATACGACGGAAAAACCCATAAATCTGTGTTGTCCTCTAGATGGTTCTAAGAAAAAGCTAGAAGAGCTTGATATTACGCTTTTAGCAGAGAAAGAAATACTCAATGATTATCTGATGTGGCATTTCTCTGAACGTGGAAATGGTTGTCGTCAGGCCTTAATAGTGTGTATTACTGCAATCAACATTGCAAAATGGCACTATGGACGTAGCTCAAAACGAGCTAAGTTCACAGACTGTGAACAGGTATTAGATATTCGAGAAATACAAAGTATCTTAACAGCTAAATCTAAAACAGACCGCCGTACTACTTCGCAACAGGCTTTGAGTGAAAAACTACTTACTTTTGAACAATGCCAGGAAGTTGTACAGTACTCAAGGCTATCTTGCGCTGAAAAATCCAGTTGTGGGGAAAAACGTTCGCAGCGAGCGATTGTTGATGCTTGGCAAAACTATTTACTCATTGCCATTCTAACTTTCACGCCTGTGAGACAAAGGGAAATTAGAGAGCTTGAACTAACAAAAAGCTTAAAGCGGGAAGAAAATGGATGGTGGGTCACATTAACTGCTGATGGTCATAAAACAGGTAGTAAAACAGGAAAAAGTAGGGCTTACCCTCTATTTTCTGGTCCTCGAAAAGAACAGCTTACTCATGACTTAGACACTTACGTCACTAAATGGCGGCAGCTTGAGAAGTTAAACCACAATTACTTATTTTTCTTAAGAGGTAGTAGTCATAGCCCTACTTCTAGGGGGTTACCAATACCTGATTCAGGCTATCTGAGTCACACAATTCCAAGGCATGTCTTTAGAGCTACTTGTTTGATATATGGTAGGGAGAATGGGAAAGCTCCTAGCCCTCACGACTTTAGACGCATCTTTTGTAATTGGCTTTACACCTACGGCACTTTAGAAGAACACGAATTGTATGCGGAATTAATGGGGCATAGTGTGGAAGAGGCTCGACGTACCTATGCAATGGTTGACAGTAGAGCTAAAACTGAACGAATAGATGATGCTTTTATGGTAGTAGCGGAAAGAGCTAAGCGCATTCAAGAAGCAAAGTTACAAAACAGCCAATTTAAGAAGAACCAATAGTGTTCTAGACCTGTGGAAGTGAGGGAGAGTAGTCCTGCGTCTATCCACAAATGCTCCTATAGTTCTAGAATCCCTTCTATATCCTGCTTGCCCTGGATCGGATGTCGTCAAACATAGAAATCGACCGAGGGCAAGCGGGCACTGCTGCAGGCACCTCACCCACCAATACTAAATTGGCCACTAGCACTAATTGGGAGCGAGTTCATTTTGAAAAAATGTTGTCATTTCATTGGTGATAAATGGCTAAAAGCCCTCTGTGGTAGGGTTTTAGAAGTTAAAATGGTAAGTCTGGTTTGATCAAGAGAAGGCGATCGCTCTCGTGAAGTGAAGACGGAAAGGAGTGATCACGGTTTGGCAACAAATTGAGAAAGAAGTTAGCCTATCACCATTAACTTTCCAAGGATTAATAGGGGATGGCAAGACAGTTCTGGAAGGGTATCTGGAAAGTCCTTAATACAGATATTCAATTGCTCTCGACCGAAACTGTAGCTAGTAGCTCTGAAACCGCATAGGTATATAGTATATAGACCAAAAAGTTATATATAAATCCTTGGCTAAACGGCTGAAAAACCGCTTTATCCTAGGTTTTTTGGATGCTAAGTATTAATACTCAGCTAGAGTTTTGGCGAACCAAACCTTCAGTAAAAGTGCCAACCTGATGGGTTAGGTTCGACACGTTTTCGGTTAAGTCGCTGAGCCCCTGGGTCAATCGTTGGTCTAGCGCTTCAATGCGAGCGTCGATCACTTCAATGTTTCGCGCGACTGAATTTACCTTGCTTTCAAGCCTAGATGGGGGTTCCTGGGTCATTGCGATGCCTAAATTTCTCTCTTCGCTATAGTTGGTGCCAATGTGCTGGGTAAATTAAGCCTATTCCACCAGCTTTTGTAACTTCTAAATCTTATGGCAACTCTAATTCCTGCTTTGAATAGCTGCTTATCTCGGATGACGGCTGGGGAAAAGCGGCTAGCTGCAAGATTGGAGACGAAGTTGGAAGATGATTACCTGCTTTGGTATGACGTGCCGATTGGTCCCAAGCAGTTGCACCCAGACTTCATTGTTCTACATCCCAGCCGAGGGCTCTTCATCTTGGAGGTCAAGGACTGGAAGTTAGACCACATTCAGCGAGCGACTCCTACTTCAATCGAGTTGGTCACTCCGAATGGTATCAAAGAGGTCAGGAATCCCCTGGCTCAAGCTAGAGGCTATGCTCTTGCTGTGAACCAACTCCTAGAGCGAGATCCCCTGCTGGTGCAGTCAGGATGCTACCAGGGCAAGCTACTGTTCCCTTATGGCTATGGCGTTGTCCTCACTAACATTACTCGTAAGGCTTTTGAACAAACTGATTTAGGTGAAGTTCTAAAACCACATCTCGTCATTTTCAAAGATGAAATGACTGAGAAGGTTGATCCTGAAACCTTTCAGAAACAGCTCTGGGATTTGTCTGCCTACCAATTCGGTTCCACACTCACGCGATCGCAGATTGATCGAATTCGCTGGCATCTCTTTACCGATATCCGAATCTCGGTTGCACCATCAACTGATGGGGAAGAAAACGTTATAGAAAAGCCCCAGCCGGAGCTGTTGATCCCAGACCTAATCAAAATCATGGACCTGCAACAGGAGCAGTTTGCCCGTAGCCTAAGAGATGGGCATCGGGTGATTCACGGGGTTGCAGGGTCTGGGAAGACTTTAATTTTGGCCTACCGTTGTCAGCATCTAGCTCAAGGAACCACTGAGCCTCTTCTCGTGCTCTGCTTTAATGTCTCTCTAGCTGCTCGACTGCGACAGATGATTCAAGCCAAGGGTCTCAGCGATCGCGTCCAGGTGCGCCACTTCCACGGCTGGTGCATGGATCAACTCAAAGCTTACAAACTGCCCACACCGGATTCCCGCCAATACCAAGGGGATGAATATGTAACGCAACTGGTGCAGCGAGTGATTCAAGCTGTAGACCAGAACGCTATTCCAGGGGGCCGCTATGGAGCCGTCATGATTGATGAAGGGCATGACTTCCAACCAGAGTGGCTCAAGCTGGTTGTGCAAATGGTGGACCCAGAAACTGACTCTCTCCTTGTACTCTATGACGACGCTCAAAACCTCTATGGCGAGGAAGGTAAGCAGAAGTCCAGCTTCAAGAGCGTGGGGATTAAAGCCCAAGGACGGACTACAATCCTCAAGCTCAACTATCGCAACACAAGTGAAGTGCTGACGCTAGCCTACGAGTTTGACAAGGAAGTGATGGCTCCAACAGAAGCCTCAGAAGAGGATGCTCCTGTCTTAGTGGAACCTCAGAGTGCAGGCCGTCATGAACCGATGCCAGAGTTGATTCGATTGCCCAGCTTCAAGCATGAGGTGGACTATCTTACAGAGCGAGTGCAACAGTTCTATGAACGCGGCACGCCTTGGAATGAGATGGCGATCGTTTACCGTTCTAAGTTTATGGGTGAGCGCCTCTATCAACAGTTGCAGCAGGCACAGGTGCCCGTAGAGTGGGTGAATGCCACAAGTGCCAGCCGCCACTTCAACCTAGCGGAGCCCAGCATCAAACTCATCACGATGCACTCTAGTAAGGGGCTAGAGTTCCCAGTCGTCTTCATCCCAGGTGTGGGTTACTTGCCCAATCAGTACAGCACGGTTCAAGAAGAAACCAGACTGTTCTATGTGGCGATGACACGAGCTATCGACCAGTTGGTGCTGACGTGCGATCGCGACTCAGAGTTTGTCAGCAAGGTTGAGTTGGCTTTGACAAAAGTGCCGCAAGGAAGGTAATAGAGCGAGGGATAAGCAAGCTTAGTGTAGCTTGAAACCTTTTCTGAGTAAGGGTTTGCATGTGGTTTGTAGATGTTCAGACTGCTATATATATTATTTAATAGCAGTCTGAACATCTACAAACCACCCTCTATTCCTCTCCACACAAGCATTTCAGACTCTCAACCTATAAAAAAGTTCATGGTAAGTATTTTGCGCCGAGCCGTTATAACTTTGTCGATTTCCCTCCTCTAATTTCGACGCTCCGAGGAAGCAGTTCTTCAGTGGTTGTTAATCTAAGACAACCCTCTAATTTCCATCCTAATTATAATTAGGTGAACAGTAATGGAAAAAAGGGGTTCCAGCTCATCGTCTTTTTTGCTCTTACGTCGTCTCAACCCCGAACTGTCATGCTGTAGTTTCCGCGAATTAAATACAATCGTTATAAGATTGCCCAAAGTGTTGCAATCACGCAAAGAGCCATTGAAGCGACCATTGCGGATTTATATATAGGACTTGTTCGTTTCAATCTTCCTTTCGCTAACCCCCCAGCCCATTCTTTAGGATATGGCGAGTGGGAGCCGTAATAACTGTCCTCAAACAGATGTAACAGACTTTGAATACGCTCTACAGCCTCTGCATTTGAGACTGAAGCAGCAGATCTACTTGTAATTTTTAAGATGGAAAGAAACACAGGAATACTAACCATCACTGTAGCAAGCAACTTAACAAAAACAGCATATGGTACAGGTGTTGACCTTTGAGATAAAGCGACAACACCAGCAAACGCTGCTAATAGAAGGCTAGTTGACCACTCAAAAAGCTTTTGCTCTGTTTCTTCACGCCGTTGGATCTCATCAATTTGGCGATCGAGTAAGTTGAGTAAAATTGTAACTTTGTCGCTATCTGAGAAGTCCACCTTCGAGCAGTCCTCTTTAATTCTTGGATGAAGCATCGAGTCATCTATAGAATTATGCCCATTATTTTTACTTTTGGTAATAGAGCGGGGGATGAGCAATCTTGGTGTAGCTTGAAACCCCTTCTGAGTATGGATTTATAAGTGGTCGGTGGATGTTCACGATGCTATATATATTTAATAGGACTGTGAACATCCGCCGACCACCCTCTATTCCGCTCCACACAAGCATTTTAGACACTCAATCCATCAAAATGTTTACGATAAACATTTTGAGCTAAGTCGTTACAACTTTGTCGATGCCTCACGTTCAAATTCGATGCTTAGAGCAACAAATTCACCAGTAACTGTTAGCCCCAACCACATGGGTTGCTGCGGTTGGATTAGTTGACCTGTGATCGCGCACTGTTCTTCCCGCTGGGCGATCGCCTGGAAAGTGGCTCGAATATTTGACTGAAACAAAAGTGGAGCCTGAGAGGGCGATCGCTCTAATTCAATAGAATGCGATCGCGGCTCAGCAGGTACTGTTTGTTGTTCCACAAACTGCCAAAGTATTTCCCGAATGAGTGTTTGATACCCTTGCTCACCGGAAAGCTCTCGTAATCGTTCCTTGAGTTCAGCTTCCAGTCGGATACTCGTCACTTGCATTTCCGAAGTGGAACTTTGTTTGCGTGTATCCATACCGAACTACCTAATTTCAAAAAGTGGACAAGATAATACTACAAGTGTAGTATATAGCTATCCAGATTTGTAATACAAGTAATACAGCCTTCCATGATTTACAGTCTTCTCGCCACCTTATCCAGCGCCCTTGTTCTCCCCCATCGAGGTTGGGGCAGAGCATTGGTGCTGTTTGGGTGTGAGGAGACGTATCGATTTAGTGGTGGTCAATCCGCCAACGAAGGCATTGATGGGATAGTTGCCGGACAACTCAATCCGGATCAATTTACTAGCAGCGGGAGGTGCAGGGTTAGCCTGACACCGACATAGGGAAACAGCGCATCAGCTTCCTTTACTTACCCCCGCTCCTGGTCAACAGCAGTGGGGGTTCTTTTTTGAGAGGTGAACTTTATGCAAGCAACAGAGCAAAGTCAGAAGATTCCAATACTACACAACCAGGTCGTAGTCTTCTCCAAAAACTACCTCCCCTTGGCACGCATCAACATTAAGCGAGCGATCGTGCTTCTAGTCACGGGACAGGCAGAATCACTAGAGTTCAGCAGTATCCAGACTTGGGAAGTGCGTTCTCCCAGTGTTGTACTACAAGTGCCTGAGCACATTCGTTTGACGAGTGGCAATCCAGAGCGGCAGTGGAAAGCACCTCCCGTAAACCGTCGCGAAGTCTTCCGCCGCGATCAGCATGCTTGCCAATACTGCGGCAGCACCAAGCGTCTCACCCTGGATCACGTCATTCCTCGTTCCAAGGGTGGTACTCACGCCTGGGACAACGTCGTGGCTGCGTGCGAGAAGTGCAATTCAGCTAAGGGCGATCGCCTACTACACGAAACCGGAATGGCGCTGAGAAGTAAGCCCAAAGCACCGATTCACCCTGCGATCGCTTTTGCAGAACAGTTCTGGAAAGAACAACCCACTGACACCTGACCTGAAGACAAAAAGGAGGTAAGGCCAATGTTGAAGCTTAACTACACCGAAGGCGGACTCTACATGGAGCGGGTGATGACCTCTCCAGAAGTGGCGATCGCCCAGCGGGTTGTTCTCGCTATGCGCTTAGAGCAATGCCTCCAGGTCGAGCCTGGTCATGCCTCTTTTCTCTTACCTGCTGATGTTCCTGAACTAGAGCAGTTGGAGCTGTCACTGCGGCAGGAATGTCGTGCAAGAGTCACAGTCATGCCTGTAGATGACGAGTTTGTAGAAGTCAGTCTGAGTGGAAGCTGGATTGCTGAGAGCAAAGAATCTCATGAAGGGATGTTCCTTACAATGCTGAGCGATCGCGTTGAACTCCTCATCTACAAGCTGTGGCAGATGAGTGAGTCCCACATCTCTTCCCTGGCCTAGCAACTACAACTCAATCCGAGAGGGCAGTCTAGCCATCCTTTCCACCATTGCCCTCTCACCTCTCAAAAAAAGTTGTAGTATCCCCTTGACATTTTGTAGTACATTGTATTATGTTTGTAGTATGAGATGAGACACAGAGGAGCGAATCCAATGACTGCTCACTCCCTTCAAATTAAAGGTCTTCTCTCGAAGAGATGCAGAACACTGGAAAACTCATTTCCCACGTACTTCTGCATCTCTTCGAGACGAGCACTTCAATCAGGGAAGTCAATCTAATCCTTCAAGTAAACAAACTCAAGCACTCCGTCATCTAGAGCAGATCTACCATCTAGAACGGCGTTGCTTCCTCTAACTCCTGCTGCAATCAGCAATCCTGCACCTTGACAACTGAATCGCCACCTTTGGGAATGTAGCTTAGTCCGGCTCAAAGCAGTCGCCTGTCCAGCGAAAGATCGTCGGTTCAAATCCGTCCATTCCCGCCTTGTAGCATCGTGGGCAAATAGATAAGTCGCTGTGCCTCTCAAGCACGGAGAAGCGGGTGCAGCTCCCGTCGATGCTTCCAATGAGGATGTAGCTCAGCCGGATAGAGCGCCTGTCTTCGAAACAGGAAGCCACAGGTTCAATTCCTGTCATCCTCGCTCTCTCTTGGGGACGCGATTGGCATCACCTGCTCCGAAACCAACAAATGGACGGTTGCAGGATTGGGGTTCAACTCCCCTCGTCTCCACCACATCTCCAGGTCGCCAAGTGGGAAGGCGTTGGTCTGCAAAACCAACTATCCGTGGGTTTCTCCAAAGGAGACGCTTCGCGAACGATTCCCACCCTGGAGTCCACCTATTGCAGTGTCACCTAACGGTAAGGTACTCAGCTCATAACTGAGGATATGCGGGTTCGACTCCCGCCGCTGCGACCAATGCACAGATGGTGTAACGGCAACATCCCGGTCTCCAAAACCGTTGTTCTAGGTTCGAATCCTAGTCTGTGCGTTGTCGTGCCCAAATCGAAAAAGCTTACATACTCGCCAAATGGTAAGGCAACTGTCTCATAAACAGTGAACTACAGGTTCAAATCCTGTGTGTGAATCAACAGCTTTTTCAACTTGCACGGCATCAATGGTGCAGAAGCGAAGTGGTCGAGCGGCACGTCTTTCAAGCGTGTGACTAGCGGGTTCGAGTCTCGTCTGCAC
Organism: Trichocoleus desertorum AS-A10; assembly: GCF_039962155.1. NCBI lineage: Bacteria > Bacillati > Cyanobacteriota > Cyanophyceae > Leptolyngbyales > Trichocoleusaceae > Trichocoleus > Trichocoleus desertorum. The sequence goes on from NZ_JAMPKN010000037.1 coordinate 9,751, forward strand.
TGCCACATGGGTAGGTATGCAAATGGCTGAAGCAGACTGACTGTAAATCAGTTGTCCTTGACCGCTGGGGGTTCAAGTCCCTCTCTACCCACCAGTCAACTTGTGGAGAGTAAACCGATCAGGCGATCGGCGCTGTTTGCTAAACAGATGGATGAACAATTGTGGTTCGACTCCACTGCTCTCCGCCTCGTAAGAACGTGGTGTAACTGGATAACACATCGGTCTACGAAACCGTTCGCGTAGCGCGGCATAGCCGTAGAGTGAGAGTTCGATTCTCTCCGTTCTTGCCACTCATGGAGGATACCGCTAAGTGGTCGGCAACTGGTCTTGAAAACCAGGGTAGTTCTTGACTAGGGGTTCGATTCCTCTATCCTCCGCCTCAATGGGAAGTTGGTGAAGCTGGTACTCACGTGCCGCTGAAGACGGCGAGAAGGCAGTTCAATCCTGTCACTTCCCATCCCTATATCAGGGAACTTGTATTGCCCCATAGCTCAATGGCTGAGCAGCCCGCTGTTAACGGGAAGGTTGTAGGTTCGAGTCCTACTGGGGCAGCCATTCATTGCCGAGTGGACGACCTGGAAAGTTGCTGTGACTCTGAATCACGGAGATGCTGGTACCCTTCGGGAAGCAAGCTACAACTCCAGCCTCGGCATCCCATCGCGATCGCTCGTGGTCGCTACTCATTGCCCTGTGGTGTAACTGGCAACATCTCGCTCTTTGAAAGCGAAGTCTCTAGGTTCGAATCCTAGCGGGGCAGTTGGGAGGTAAACAGTCGCTTGGGTCAATCCTCTGTACTCCTCCAATTCCTTGCTGCTGTAGCCCAACTGGAAGAGGTGCTGGTCTTAGAAACCAGAGGTTGTGGGTTCAAATCCCACCAGCAGTACCAACAATCGGGATGTAATTCAGCGGTCAGAAGCCTTGGTTTGGGGCCAAGGAGTCGTGGGTTCAAATCCTACCATCCCGACCATTTGCTCCCGTGACGGAACTGGAATACGTGCTAGGTCGAGAGCCTAGATTGTGCAGGTTCAAATCCTGTCGGGAGTACCAAGCACCGAAGGCGGAAGTGGTGGACGCGCACGCCCGATAAGCGTGCTATTAGCAGGTTCGACTCCTGCTCGGTGTACCAATTTCAAGCCAATCTGGGTCGTTGGCAGAGCGGATATGCAGCCGCCTTTTAAGCGGAGCGATCCAGGTTCAACCCCTGGGCGACCCACCAACTCACCCTGGGCGTTTGGCAGAACGGTAATGCACCTGACTCTTAATCAGGCTGACGTAGGTTCAACTCCTACAGCGCCCACCAAAAGATGCCTCTGTGATGCAATCGGTAGACATCGCTTGCTTAAACCAAGTGTGTTGCAGGTTCGATTCCTGTCAGAGGGACTCGCGGAGATGGAGCTATGGTGCGCTCTGGGGTCTCATAAGCCTTCACGTACCGGGTTCAAATCCCGGCTCCGCTACCAACGCTAGTGTGGCTCAACGGCAGAGCAGTCGCCTTGTAAGCGAAAGGTTGCAGGTTCAACTCCTGTCACTAGCTCCAGAATGCGAATGTGGTGCAGTGGCTAGCATCCCTGGCTTCCAACCAGGAGACACGAGTTCGAGTCTCGTCTTTCGCTCTCGTAGTCCTGTAGCTCAACGGTGGAGCATCTGTCCTACAAACAGAGGGCTGTAGGTTCGAATCCTATCAGGACTACCAACAATGGGAGTGTCGCCTAACGGATAAGGCAACTGTCTTCTAAACAGTTTCATGCAGGTTCGACTCCTGCCATTCCTGCCAAACTTGGGACCATAGCTCAATTGGCTAGAGCGTCCGCCTTGCAAGCGGAAGGTTAGGGGTTCGATTCCCCTTGGCTCCACTGTGACTGAACCCGAAGAGGTGGAGGGGCTGGTTTGTGACACCAGTGGTAGCGAGTTCGACTCTCGTCAGTCACCCCACATTAAAGCGGCGATCGCTAAACCTTATCAAGACGTTAAAGCAATTCCGGCTAGGGATTAAGAGATTTTCATAGCTTAGAAAAGCTGCTTTTTCCACCAAGGAGTATTTTTTATCAACTCACGAAGCTTCTGAATTTTCTGTTGAAGTTCTCGCACTTCGTTAAGCATTCCTGCTTTGTAAAAGAGGCTAATTGCTTTTTGAAAGTCTGCAAGAGCTTCTTCGGTTTCTCCTTTTTCTATTCGTATATAACCCCTCTTTACATAAGCATTAGCGTAATCAGGATTAAGCTGAATAGCCTGATTATAGTCATTAATAGCTCCTCTCTTATCCCGTAGACCAAACCGAGCACAACCACGATTGCAATAAGCATCTGCTCGGCTAGGTTCTAGTTTAATAAGTACAGTAAAATCTGCAACTGACCCTTTGTAATCTTGAATAGCAGTACGTGCAAGACCACGATTAAGGTAAGACTCGATATTTTGAGGCTCTATCTGAATTACCTTTGTAAAGTTCTCTATTGCTTTTTCGTAATTCTCTAATGCGGTATAAGCATTACCTCGTTGTAAATATGCAGCAATCTCATTAGGTTTAGCTTTAATGACTTCATTGAAATCACTAATGGCACCTTGATAATCCTTTAAATCGAAAAAGAGACAACCTCTGATATAAAAAGCTTCTATAAAGCCTGGTTTCAGATTAAGAACTTGAGTGTAGTCTGAAATTGCTTCTTCATAGTTCTGAGTTTCAAGATGAATTCTACCTCGTCTAAAGTAGGTGTCAACATCTTTAGGCTCCAGTCTAATAGCTTGAGAGTAATCCTCTATCGCATCTTGATATTTCTTCTGGACAGCTAGAATATGCGCCCGATTACGATAAGCATGGCTATGATTTGGGTCAAGTTGAATAATTTTGCTAAAGTCTTCTACCGCGCTGTTGTGATTTCCTTGATCAGAATAAAGACATCCTCTTAAAAGATAAGCATTTAAAAATTTTGGGTTCGCTACAATGGCTTGTGTGAAATCTTCAATTGCTTCCTCAATCTGACCATTCTGGAGCTTGCTAGTACCTCGCGCAAGAAGCTCTTCAGCACTTTTGAAGATATCCAGTGCTCCTTCAATTTTTCCTGCAATCCCCTTTGCAGCTCTGTCCACTATATAGCCTGCAATGGTTCCAGTATATCCAATTGCGGAACCTATCCCTTTTACTGTACCCTTAACTACAGTTTCACCTTTTCTTCCTACTAAGACTCCACCAGCTAGAAACAGAGGAATTGCTATCGGGCCAGTCAAACCTACTGCTCCTGCTACTGCCAAGCTTCCTGCCGCTCCTAGTAACGAACCTACTGCATTTTGCCGTGTTGACTCACTGAATACCAATTCCTGAGCGAGATCAAAAGAAAGATCTTGAGAGAAATCTTTAATTCCCATTTGATTAGCTGCCGTAAAGGTGGTGGTAGCAGTACGTGATTGAGAAATTTACGTAGTACGTTTTATTTATATAAAACTATACTCTCTGAAGTAAGTAAGCCCAATATCTAAGAAAGTGTTTGTAGTGAGTTAAGTAGTGATGGATTCTTATCTCCGTCCCCCATGCTAATGACAGTAGCCGTTTAGTTTGTTTGGGCTAGAAGTGGGGAGGGGGAGATGAGGGCGATCGCCTCAAGGCTTAACGGCTGGGTCAACTGCCCAAACACCTCGCTGGTTTTGCTTCGCTTCATTAACACCCTGTTGCACTACGTCCCAATTGGGACAGTGATCAGCAAACTTTTCATAGGGGTAAGCCCAGCCAGCCGCAACCATTTCGTACTGAACAAACTTCTCCTCGTTAGAACGCCGAGTTGGAACATTCACCTCAGCCACTTTTCTCCCCTGGCGATCGGTGTCAGCAATGGTCAGAATGACGTGGTTATCAGCCTGGGCAAGAAGCGATCGCAGGTGATCTCGACTTCTCGCTCCCAGAGGTTGATCTAGTTGTGGTGCATTAACGCAAGCCAAACGAATTGTTTCAACTCGGCCCTGCTGTTGCACCTGGAAAGTATTGCCATCATCAACACTTCCTGGCACCACATTCCAGTGCTCACTTGGCATCTCACCAGGGCTTTTGGTCAAGGCTGGTTTTTTCCAATCGGCGCTGGGATTGTCATAGTCAGGTCGAGAAGGTTGCGATCGCTGCCACTGTTGATAAATAGGAACAATGACAACGGCGATCGCGAGGAGGGGGAGCCAAGCAACAAGGTGCTTCATGTTAGGGAATTAGCTCTCACAGCCCACCCCATCTTTGTCTCCATCAAATCGATGCGGGTCAGGTGCTATCACTGTAAACCGTCTCTCTGAAATATTTCCACAATCTAAATCGGGTGGTCCGGGTGGGATGCACACACCTGGATAAGCTGGGGAACAGCTAGAGGTTCGAGCAGCAGGTTGTGGAGTAGTAGGCCAATTAATTACGGGGACTGGGTTAGAGGTGCCTCGCTTACCTGCTCTAAAATCCCACGGCATGATTGGATTAGCTTGGCTCCAGAAGGCTAGCTTTCGTTGCTTGGCCTTTGCCTCTGCTTGGAGATAGCGATCCTTGGTAGTAGCACAATCGCTTAAGTACTGCCGATAAACTACGGCTCTCCCCTCGTGCACCATCTGCAGATCCACCGACTGCCCGTTTTTGAATACCTCGGCTACAGTGCGACGGTAAGGGTCTATCCCTACAACTCTTAACTGCACACTCTGATTTTTCGGTAGGAATTGGCTGAGACGTGTTGCTGCTTCCTTCCCTCCAGCTTGGTTAGCCTCCGGCGCGTCTATGCAGGCGAGCCTCACAGTGACAGGCTTTCCGTTCACCTGAACGCGCAGTGTGTCCCCATCTCCTGTGCTAATGACAGTGCCAGCTTGATTTGTTTGGGCCAGAAGTGGGGCGGGGGAGAAGATGGCGATCGCCGCTGCCAATGCCAAAAATCGATTCATGCTTTTACCGGGAGGAGGCAGGTTTAGAGTTCCCGATTAAGGCGGAAGATTTTAATGAGCAAGTTGTTCAGGAAGTTTGGGGAAAATTCTAATTGGAGGAAGAAATTACTGGTTAGGTCTTAAGGTTTGGAAGATTTCAATTGATTCAACTGCCGCTTCATACTTTTCGCCTCATCTAGCAATGGAAGTTGAAGCTCTGTACAAATTTTCTCTGCTCTATCAACGTAATCCTGCGAGATCTCCATCGATAGTGTGTTTGTTATAAAATTTGTCTGTACTATTTCGAGGAGTACAATAGCCTCACTCACAAGATTCTTTGCCTTTTCAAAGGCTTGTAGACTTTCTATCAAGTATGGTATGCAACGATCTAGATACTTCATAGATTTATAAGTTAAAGCTAGTTGATAAAAACATTTTGCTTTTGTAATTAAATCGTCATCGCTTGCACGATAAATATCAAGGGCTTTAATCAAGCAGCTAGCAGAAGTTTCATTATCTCTTAGTCCACGATAGGAAACACCCAAATTGAAAAGGGCTTTAGCTTCAGTTGTTTTATTGTTAATGCTACGTGCTACCGTTAAACAGTCTTGAGAAAGAGCTATAGCTTCTTGATAATAATTTTGTGAACTATGTGCTTCAGCCGCTTCATTGTAAGCTTCCGCCAAAATTATTAGAGCAAAATTTCTACTTTTTGGGTTGTCGGTTTTATTGGCAAAAGCTAAGTAATCTTTGCTGTACTTAATTGCAAGATCATATTCCTTAACTTTTGTATAAACATCTCCTAAATTTCCTAATGCAACTGCCTCTCCTTGCTTATAGTTGCTTTGACGTGCACATTTCAAGGCACGATTGAAGAAGTCAATTGCTAAATGAAAGCGTCCTAGACATATGTAGGCAAGACCAGTTTGGGATAAAGCTCTATACTCAATTTTATAATTGCTTACTCCTTTCTCAATAATTGAAATGGCTTGTTTGAGATAAACGATTGCTTTTTCATACTGACCCATTGACTGATAGTTCAATCCAATATATGAAAGAGCATTGGCTTCTCTTTCAGAGTCTTCAATTAAGCGAGTTATCTTCAAGCATTGCTCTAAGTATTCATTAGCAAGCTGCCTTTGGCTCAATGTCTCAAGGTTTACACCTAGACAGCAGAGTATATCAGAATAAAGTTTAGGACAGTTGATAAACTGTTCCTCTTGCCAATTTGGCGGTAATAATTCATCACACAAATCAGTAATTAAATCAAAGTGTCCACGTAAACGTAAAAAAGGGAATACTTCTAAGACTACTTTTGCTGCTTCATCCCAATCTTTTGCTTGGCAAGCATGGTGGTGTGCTCTTATTAAAGGTTTTACATCATTGAACTCCCTCCAATTATCGATAGACTTGGCAATGAGACGGAAGTACTCATATGCTTGGCGATGGGCGATAGTTTTAGAATCAGAAGTTAGTAAACTCGAAGCCTTTTCTTGAACTAGAGGGTGCATTTGATATGCTCCTTTATTGGCATCAAAATCTAGTAATTGTCTCCGTTTTAATGCTTCAATAACATCTTCTTTTACATCTCGCTCGCTCATTTGAGGTAACTGAGCTATAATTCCACTTGGTTGTAAGCTATATTCGGTTGTTTCATATACTGAAATTCGGCTTAGGCATTGTAATTCTTCAGTACTTAATCTTTCGATGATTTGTTCTAAGAGCTCATCTAAAGTATTCACTAATAGCCATTTTCTATCCTCTAAAAATGTAGCGACTACACCTCGAAACTCACTGCTTAAAATTAAGGCTGAAACAACTTCTAAAGCTTTTGGATGTCCATCATATTTATAAACCAACTTTTCCAAATCATCAGGTGAAGCAACTAGACTAAAAGATCTCATGAGTTGAACTGCTGACTTGTGATCCAGCCCTCCTAATTTACATTCCATTCCTGGTATTAATGTTAAAGCCTCTCGACTCGTGAAAATTACTTTGCTTTTATGCTCTAAACTCGATATCTGTTCAAATAGCCAAGCATACTCAGCGCACTCCTCTAAAAAAAAGCCAACTCGGTTTGCTTGTTTGGTCTTTAAAACAGTTTCTGTATTATCAAGAACTAACAAGCACTTCTTCTTTTTTAAAATATCTATAAGGCGTTCTGTTTTTTGCCGATAATCATCCAAAATTGTAATTAGAGGATGAATTTCTCCTTCGGAGAGTTCTTGAAGTAAGGAATCCATAACACTATCAAAGCGGGGCAACTTACCCGTAATCGAACGTAGAGACTGCCAAGAAGTTGCTTCAAAGGGAGCATTCTCACTGTGTAATTGTCGAACTAGTTGATTAGCGAGAGTTGTTTTACCAACCCCAGCTAATCCCACAACACAAACAGCGGTTATGGTTATAGCTTTGATTTCACTGTTAAGAACAGATGTTTTTAATTTTTCAAGTTCTTCTAATCGTGAATCTTTAACCCAATTCTTGATCGCTGGCAAATTTCTTGGCAGCGAAAATGATTGGTTCTGTACCAGAGTCGGTTCGGCAACTTCTTCCCAATTCACTCCTATAGCTTGACAAAATCCGATGAAAGCGTCTCTACTAATGGGTTTTCCTCCCCAAAATCTTTTGATAGTGGCCTGAGAAGAGTTAGCAGCTTCCCACCACGCTGAGGTGCCGCTTTTAGTCCATCCCTTCTTCTGCCTAGCCCGGTCAATAATCTCTAGCCCTTCTTTAGAGGTTCTCAGGGTATCTGCCATCTTTTACCTAGTACTTACTATCTCCGTTATATCCTGACTCACGCTGGCCTTCATTCAGTAGAGTTGCTGAGCCAGAAAGTGAGCCTTGAGATGAGCTAGAGTGAGCCACCACGATTACTCAAGTGAGGGATGCTGAAGCTATAGAAGAGGAACACAACCTCTCCGAAAACCTTAAAAGTACAGAAAAATGTCTTCAACATTTGCTAAATCTCAGATTCAAGCCAAACTGACTTACATCGCGAATCCTATAACTAGGGAGCTGGCTGAGGTCACTTGTGATCTTTCCCAAGAGCAAAAGACAAAACTAAACCTTTTCTCCCATCTTGCACCAAGGCTTGAAAGATGGGAGAAAAGGGCGTGAAACCAATAGATTGCAAGAACAATGGACATTCTTGCCCACGCCCAAGAGCTAATCTACTACTTGCTTGAGCTAATGCCGAGCCCTTACCAGCGTCAAAGCCTGCAAGCTTTGTTAGAGCTGTTTCTCAGAGCCCAAGGTACCCCTTGCTAGAACACAGTCAGATGAAATCTCCCAGCGCGCTCATGTCGCTTAACACGCAAATTATCGAACGGCAAGCGGATAGTTTCCACAAGCAGGCAGCAGTAGCTTGTTCCAAGTCCTCCTAGGATCTGAAAATAGTTGTCGTTTCTTTCACCTCGCGGTCTACTTCTCTATTTGGCCTCGATCTGCTCCCTAGTTGAGTAGAAATTGCATACATAAAAGGGCCTATTTACCCTCTATTTGACAATTAATCAAGGAGATCATGTCTCTCAAGCCTAATCTATTGAGGGAATTTTTGGAATTGCTACTTAGGGCAAAGCAAACGATATTGAGCCTTTTTCATTAAAAAGTTTCTGTGGCACAACCATTAAATGCTGTCTTCGTACCATCAATTTGTAGTTGTTGGAGTAATGAATTTATGTCTACTAAATCTATGAAACAACATAGATTACACGTTCTTCCCTTACTTCCGATCATCAGCGTACTTCTCTACCACACAATCCTTGCATCCCCAGCAAGTGCTGGCGGTTCCGATTCCCCTCGTTCTACCCAGATAACAGAGGATGCCCAACTTGATAAGATGCTAAATGCTAAAAACGAGCTTAAAGAGCAGTTTCAAACTTTTGATTGGAGGCATTGGAGTCAGCCTTACTCCAAAGGTGACAATCTTTGTCGAGAGCACGACGGCAATATAGTTTGTCTGACCTTGGAAGCCCTAAAAAAGCTGCGCTGGTAGATCCGTTTTCTAAGATCTCAGAATTTTGGCTATTTATTGAGGTATTTGTACCATGATTGTACGATTCAAACTTCCTTTAGATTTGATTACAGTGGTTGGTTTTCTATTCGTTGAGTTGTCTATTGGAGCTTCTACAAATAAAGCCCAAGCAACTGAGACATTCTCTATCGATGGGAAAGCATTAAACACCAATGATCTCTTTCGGAAAATTGATGGACAGCCCCGAATTTCCATTTGGGAGCACAATGCCAGTGATCAGGAGCAGCAATTTGAGCAACTTTCTGGCAGTCGTGGAGGCATACTTCTAAAGCACCACTCTACAGGCAAATGTTTAAACGCACACTACCTAACTAATGGCTCAGAAATTAATATCTGGCCTTGCGACGCTGATGACCACGATCAGAATTGGACTTTAGATGATGTTGGTAGTGGTCGGTTCTTGATCATGAAAACTGGGACAAATCTTTGTGTTGATACTCCCACTCGGGACAACGGAGGTAACGTTCATTTATGGGATTGTAATAAGAGTAATCCTAACCAAAAATGGTTGAGTAGTGCTTACGTTTCTCCTATTGAAAGCAATATAATTATCCAGCCAAGGACAACTAACTTAAGTTATTATCGGGGGCAGCAATGGATTACCTCCAACAACTATAAGTTCATATTTCAGGCTGATGGAAATTTAGTGTTGTACAATCCCCAAGGAACTCCAATTTGGGCAACTGGGACAGATAAAACAACTGCTGATTTATTAAATGTGCAAGCAGATGGAAATGTCGTGCTTTACGATCAGGGAAGACCCATTTGGGCAACTGACACATCAGGTCACCCTGGTGCTTTTCTAGCCATTCAAGCAGATGGAAATATTGTCGTATATGCCTCAAATAACATACCGTTATTTGCTACTGGTACTGATGGAGGAAGGGTTAGAACGTTTACCGCATCAGCAGATTGGCTAAACAAACTCAAGCTCAGCTATCGCTCTGATATTGAATCAATTCTCCGAGACTTCTTTAGTAATTTTAGTAATACCAATAATGAAAACTGGAGTCAAAAGAGCCTCACTGATATTTGGGATCGTGTCGGAGGTGAAAGTGCACAGTTTATCAACGGAAATTATTCTGGAGATGATAAATGGAAAGCTAAGATGCCAACTGATGCCTATGGCGTTTATCAAGATCTAGCAAATACCATTTTTAGTAGTTCTGTTCCAGCAGTTAATACAGGCTATGCTTATGACTACGGATATTATTCAGACTCTGCTGCTTATGGCGCACATTCAGGTTTAGATATCCAAGGGACTTCGGGCACTGTAATTCGCTCTGCTGTTAAAGGAAAAGTTGTCAAAACGGTCGATGATGGTGGCAATGGCTGGTGGATAGCAGTTGATGAATTAGATGGTGATAATCAAAAGGCAGGTCGCCGTTGGTGGTATGGACATCTGCAAAGCCCAGCCATAAGTGTCGGCAACGTTATCACTGCTGGGCAAATAATTTCTCGGACTAATGGACTTAATCATTTGCACCTCACGGTAGTTGATACGTATAGTGATTCTGTCCAATATGCTGAAGTCAGCAATGGTAAGAGGAAAGGTAGTTACAGTGCCGATGTTCAAGATGTGCTAAATCGTACTATGAGTCCTTTACAGGCTTACTGGAACTCAAGAAACGGTATCAAACAATAAATGGCTCAATAACCTGTTGCGTTTCGCTTGGTTCATACGTAGCACGCCGATACAGGCAACAGACGAATAGGGTGACTCCTAAGAAACACACTCTTGGGGAATCGGTTGAGCAATGAGATCAAAGACAAGTGCTTGTGCCTTCTTCTTGAGATTCTTGATGACCCGTTCTTGATGTTGATGCTCGTATGCATTTATTCCAGGATCTACATAGGTGCTACCTGAGGTCCAAAAATGATAGAAGATACGAGCCAACTTGTGGGCTGTCGCTGTAAAATTGCCTTGGGATCACCTAGACGGGCTTGCAGGCGACGGTAAAAAGCACCCAAGGCTGAATGAGAACGAACCAAAGTCTGGGCTGCCATCCGGAGAGCTGTAGGCACCCGGTTCGCCACCTGACGAGTTTTAGAACTTTTAGACTTACCACCCGTGATGCGGCTCCCTGGGCACAGACCTAACCAAGAGACAAAATGCTTTGAGGTCGGGAAGCGAGAGGGGTCTAGCCCCAACTCCGACAGCAACGTCAGCACCGTGAGCACGCCAACTCCATTGATCTGTGTAAAGTCCACCCCACTGATGCGGTATAAGTGGGTGCGCAAATCGAAGTCAGGTGCATCGCCTGGTTGCTTCTTGCCCTGTCTCTTAGCCGGAGGAAGTGGAGTGGTGGAGACATCAACTCGGTCAGCGAACTGACTTAGACATTGCTCGATTTGAACATCACAAGCTGCAATCTGCCCTTGAAAGACTTCGTAGAGGTGCAACTCTTGTTGCAGCACAAAGATGAGTTCTGGACGATAGTGGGGTATGGCAACGATTCGTGTAAAAATGAGCCATTTACCCTGAATTCCTTATAGGAGAGGGGACTCAGGGTTTGAGACAACTTAACTTGTCGCCGTAGGAAGGATTGGCGCTTCAAAGTTAATCGTTGGCGGACAGCGATCAAGATTGAGATCATACACACCAAAGCGATTCGCATAGGGGTTGAGTCGACATAAAGGCAAAAAGGTGCCAGATGACCTAGAAGCTTTGCCTAGACTAAGTTTGAGAAAAGCAGTAATCGGTTGACCTCAAAGCAGCACTATTGCCGGGGAAGCAACTACTCAAACAGTTTTAGGAAGTTTCAGCGATCGAGTACTACAGCAGAATCATGGTTTCAGACCATCACTTTTGAGTTATTTATGCCAATTCTAGGCCAACGAAATTTGATGGCATTGTTTTACGTGTATCTGAGCACCACTCCTGAAAGACTTATAAAACAGGAATTCTAGACGAACCGTAACTTTCTGTTCAAATGCGCCCGCTGGTCCTAAGTGCTGCTGAAGTAGCCTTTGCCTTACCAATTCACATGGACGGAGCATAGATACAGAGGGCCTTCTAGCCCATCTGGCACCTTTTTGCCTTTATGTCGACTCAACCTCAAGTTGATTTGTTGGAGAATACAACAGAAACACTTCATCATTGATGAATTGGCCACTGGCGAGTCGGCCACTGACGTAACATTCTCCTCCTACCTCAAGATCTGACGGTTCCCATGAGGGTGCTGGAGAATACTCTCCCATATTCGGCGGTGCATCTATGCTGGAACACTCTTCAAAATCCTGAGCGAGTAATTGCTTCTCCCAAATAAACTGATAGATATTGGATGCGTTTCCATTAAAGCGGCAGTAGTAGGAATAACCGTAATCTGCATCTTGACCATTAGTTACACACTGGAGGTTGGATACTTTCCCAACCAGATTGGGATATTGAGTGTAGAACCCCAGATAAGTTGGGATGGCACTACGGGTATTCAGCAGACGGGGAACAGCAAATCTAAGGAGTGAGAAATAAGCAATGAAACAATAGGGAACAACGATGGCACAAACAATGAGGAATCGAAGCACTTGTTTTTCCATTGAAGCTCCTTACGCAGTCTCTTTGTGAGCAATAACACTAAAGCAACCAACAACACAACACTTAAGCTTACGATTGCTCCAAGTATCCGTGTAACTGGCTGATGACGACACTCTGAGCGATCGCATCCTAGAACCTCAAAGCCGCGAGCGCCCCCTCCAGTTGCGGTTCTGACACCTCTAGATACCGTTGAAGTGCTTGCAAGCTGCGATGGCCAGATATCTCTTGAATCACTCGCAGTGGTATCCCAGCACTGCTCATCTGAGTTAAAGCCGTTCGCCTGAAGCTATGAGTGCTAACTCCCACCAGCCCCAGGCGATCGCACGTCTCTCTAAGAATCTCATCGGCTGACTTCGGGTTAATGTGCCCCCGCCCATGCCGTCCGGGGAAGAGATACTGCTTGCCCACTCCACTTCGATACGTCTCCAGGTATCCCTTTAGAACTGAATTGACTGGAATTTGCCGCGTCTCTTGCTTCCCCTTCGTGTTGGCCTTACGCAAGGTAATCTTCATTCTGACCCCTGCTGCATCGTAAGCATCTGTAGTGAGCATCGAACAAGCTTCACTGATGCGGCATCCCGTGTAGAGGCAGACGCCGAAGAGAGCACGATCGCGATCGCCCTCCAACGCTGTAAACAACTTAACAATTTCGTCAGACGTTAAAACCTTAGCTTGGCCGTGGCTGTCTACCTTCATCCCATCAACCTCATCCGTTACCCGAAGAAATATCAGTTAACCCCAGCTTATCGATCGCTTCCTCCTCAAAATGGCTGAAACCCTGATTCTGTCGTTGACTGATAAGTTTTACTTAATTCGTTAGCACTGTTAGCGTCGTTTACACCTTGACCCAGAAATATTTGGCTAAGCTTGAGGTATCTACGCCAGCAGCGCTTTTAGGGTAGCCAGAAATACCGAAGCAGATGATTGGAGCGAGAGTGCCTGAGTTATGGGCGAGCAAACTTAAGGCTTTGTCGAAAACCACAGGGCTGAGCCAAACGGAGTTAATCTAGCAAGCCATCGGACAGCACCTGGGTGAGGATGTCACGGCTCTTGGCGATCGCCTCTCAACCATTGAAACTAAGGTCACAGCAATCAAGCAACGGTTAGTTAGCTTTGCACAACTTTTTGCTGGAAAGGCTTACTTAGGTAAGGCCAATCTTGCATAACTTGCTTCGCTGCGGGCTTCAGGGCGATCGCCTGACCTGAATCAAGGCAGAATTTTCTAAACTGAGCCTTGAGGAGTTGGAGGACCTACGACGGCTGTTCGAAGAAGATCCAGCGGCCCGATACATTTACGAAGCGATCGCTCTCCTGAGGTCACAGTTCTGAGGGGTAATCGCTTTTTTATTCTTGTATAACTGTCAATTCGCAGGGCTACCACAGCAAAAAATCTTTAAAGGCGCTACGCGCCAAAAAGGGTAAGAGAGCAAAGGTTACAGAGTCCACCCTTCAGGAAGCAAAACTACGGAGCACTACATACTACTCGAAAACCGAGATAGTTGTTGCGGAAGGTGGGCAAAAGACGGTCGCGAGAGGCAGAACGGCAACCCCCCGGATCGTAGAAGCAGGAGCCGCCGCGTAGTACACGAAAACTATTCTCATGCTCACTCAGCCAAGCACTGCCATTCGTCGGTGCGCCTTGATAATTGCTGTACCAATGGTCTGCACACCACTCCAACACATTGCCATGCATGTCACACAACCCAAAGGCATTCGCGATCTCAAAGTGGTCTACAGGTGTGGTTTCTGCTCGGAACGCCCCTTTGGGGCCGTTGTTATAGGTGCTGTTGCCGTCGTAGTTGGCGAGGTCAGTCGTTAGGGTTTTGCCAAAATAAAACGGGGTTGTGGTTCCAGCCCGACAAGCGTATTCCCACTCGGCTTCGCTGGGTAGGCGATAGGGGCGGTTTGTATAGGATGCTAATCGGGCGCAAAACTCTACCGCGTCATACCAAGACACCTGCTCAACGGGGCGTTGCTCTCCCTTAAAAGTTGAAGGGTCTGGATCTAGTTCTTTGCTAACGGATGGTAATCCGGCGACAAACTGCCATTGCGCTTGAGTCACAGAATACCGCCCCATAAAGAAGGTAGGAACGTTGACTTCGTGTTGTGACCCTTCATTATCACTGCGCCCTGGCTCGTCTGCGGGTGAACCCACCACAAACGTGCCAGCAGGAATTAGGACCATGTCTAAACTAACGACATCCTTCCTTAGCATTTGGTGGTGCTTGGCGTAGATGTTTTTTAGATGCCGCTTTACAGTACTGATACTAATGAGTAGTTTAGACGCAATTTCTTGAGCACTGTATTTAGCCTCGTGTAGCTCCCAGACTTCACTCTCACGAGAAGTTAAATTAAGGTCATGAGGAGTTAGGGTGGACAGTGGTTTGACTACTCCATGTAGCTGCTCAGTGAAGTAGCGTGCCTGCTTGTGCTCTCGACGAATGACCAGTTCTGCCATGACGGGGTGTAGCAAATAAGGGTTGAGGTGGGTCAGATAACTCTTCAGCGAACTTACTAGTTAACTGACCCAGTTTGATTTTTGGATACCCGATCGCGCAGAGCAAAGCATCACCGGAGCAGGTCTGGACTCTTCTAGGCACTCCCGACAAATCTCCCACCTGTCAGCTCTCGCACGGAAGAGTGCTCGGGGCACTACACACCACTCGAAAACCGATAAGGTCGTTGCGGTCGCTGGGCGAATCGTCGAAACGAGAAGCAGAACGGCAAGCCCTAGGAAGGGCATCCCAGGAGCCGCCGCGTAATGCAAGATGATAATTATCATTCTCATTATCACTTAGCCAAGCACTCCCATCCGTCGGCGCACCCTCATAATTGCCATGCCAGTGGTCTGCACACCACTCGAATACATTGCCGTGCATGTCACACAAGCCAAAGGCATTCGCAACCCCAAAGTGATCTACAGGCGTGGTTTCTCGCCGATGCTCCCCTTTCGGTCCACGACCATAAGAGCCTGACCATTTATATTTCTCATTATCGGTGCCTCGATAGTTTGCTAAATCAGCCGTAATTGTCTTGCCAAAATGAAAAGGAGTAGTCGTTCCAGCTCGACAGGCATATTCCCACTCGGCTTCACTGGGTAACCGATACTCGCGGCCTGTATGGGCTGACAACCGAGCACAAAACTCCACCGAATCAAACCAAGACACCCGCTCAACTGGGTGGTTATCCCCTTTAAATCCAGATGGCTCTAGCTCCAGTTTTTGCTTCACCTCCGGCAGCGCTGCTACAAATCGCCACTGTGCTTGCGTGACAGGGTATTTCCCCATAAAAAAGCTACTAACCCTCACCTCATGCTGTGGCCCTTCCCGATCTTGTCGCTCCAGTTCATCCTCCGGCGATCCCATTAAAAACACCCCCAACGGGATCAACATCATCTTGATTTCAATCTCTTGACTCAACGGCTCAACAAAAAACTGAACAGCCTGACGGCGACGCTGAAGGGTAAATCTGGGCTGTGAGTTTTGAGCAGTTGCCATGGCCTAAAAGTGACTTGACTGAAAAAATTTCGATCGCGCTACGCGCCAAAAAGGGTAAGAGGGCAAAAGAGCAAAGGGCTACAGAGTCCTCGGGGCACTACACACCACTCGAAAACCGAGATTGAATGCCGTGAGGTCGGGCGGGTAGATGAAACGAAAGGCAGAACGGCAATTCTCTGGATTATAGTTCCAGGAGCCGCCGCGTAGTAAACGATAATTATTCTCATTATCACTTAGCCAAGCACTGCCATCCGTAGGTGCGCCTTCATAACTGTCGTGCCAGTGGTCTATACACCATTCCCACACATTGCCGTGCATGTCTGATAATCCAAAGACATTCGCAACACCAAAGTGGCTAATAGGTGTAGTTTTTCGTCGGTTTTCTCCTGTAGGGCCATTGTTATAAGCGTATTCGCCATTGTAATTCGCTACGTCTGTTGTAATCATCTTCCCAAAGTGGAAAGGGGTAGTAGTTCTAGCTCGGCACGCATATTCCCACTCTGCTTCGGTAGGCAACCGATATTCTCTATCTGTATGGACAGCCAATCGAGCACAAAACTCCACAGCGTCATACCAAGACACCTGCTCAACTGGAGAACGAGATCCTCGGAAGTGAGATGGGCTCGGGCTTAATTTTCGGTTTACTTGAGGCAAATTAGCTACCAGCTTCCATTGCGCTTGAGTAACCGGATATTGCCCCATTAAGAAAGCCTGCACCTCTACTCTATGCTGTGGATCTTCATTGGCCCTTCGCTCAGTTTCATCATTGGGCGAGCCCATCATGAAACTACCTGATGGAATTACTACCATCTGTAGCCGAACTCTATTTCCCAGTTCTTCCACCCATTGTCCATTTTGCTGCTGTTGCTTTCTAACCACCCACTCACTACGTTGCCCACCACGCCGAACAATGCCGTCTAGGAAACTAGGTTGTGGTGCCTCACTTCTGGGCTCAACAGTGGCTACCTGAAACTCAATAAATTGTACGTTGCTATCAAATGGCGTGTTCTCTGGCTCTCCTTCTACAACAATCGTAACGATCTCCACTTCCTCAGTCTGCAACGCCGGGAAGCTTGGCTCTGCGTCAGCTTCTACGAGCTGGGCAGTAGTAAACTCTAAAACTTTTAAGTCTGAAAATAACGGATCAAACTCTAAGGGCTGAATCCAGTCGGAATGCCGTCTAGCATTCTGCTCAACCAACCGAGCTAACTCGGCATAGTCACCACCTAAACGATGGAGCACTTCTGTAGCAACTTGGGCAAAAGGCAGGACAGCATCCTTCAATTCCTGGTTCCACGTAGATTTGGGGGAAAGCAAAGCCGTAAAGCTCTTGATTTCAAACCCCAGCGTTCTGGCGATGCGCCGCGATAAAGCTTCTAGCACCCCAACAGTTTCATCCACTGGAGTGCGTTCGTTCAATAATTCTCGAACTCCCTTGACAAATTCATATCGGACGGGAGCATTCGAACCAGATTCTTTCGGTTGATTTGCTTCTAATAAGCTGCTGGTATACACCTCGGCAATGTGGATAGGCTGCACCTCATGCAAGAGTTCTTGCTGAATGAGATGCACTACTGGCAACTCTATAGGAACAGCTGCCATCATCCTGGCTAAGCGCTGAGCGAGGGGAGAGGCAGTAGCCATAAATAGCTCCAGCCGCTCTTCTGCAGATTTTGGTCGAATGATAGTCCTGGATCGATCTCGCTCTGAATTTTTCACCCAAGCTAGGTCGAACAATCGAGCAGGGCACCGTTGATTTCCTGCAGCAGAGACTACTAATGCCCACTGTTTTAAAGCACCCGTAGTCAAAGTTACTACAGGTAATGTCAGCATTGCGGTAGCTGTGATTTCGGTGCGTGAAGAAAGCCCTCTAATCTGTAGCTTTGAGTTTGGAGCACCTGGCATCAAGGAACTAACTTGCCCAGCAAACCCTACATCCAGTTCACTTTCGTTCCACAAGCGTTCCGGTAATAGTTGAACGATAGCCGTAGGCCCGCTTTGGCTCCAGGTTGCTAGCCAGCCATGAATCTGGCCTTGATGCCAGAGGCGAGAACGGCAATCGCTGACGAACAGCACCAGACGACGCCCTGAGGTATCAAGCAGCTCTTTATGACTACGAATGGGTACATCTCGCTCAGTGCCCAAAAGTTGCTGCTTCTTGACTATCAGTTGGGGCTGTCCTGCGTCACCCTCTTGGACGTACCAAGCTCGCACATTGCGAAAGGCTCCTTGATATTCCAGCAAATGTTGAAATTCATCTAGAGTGTCTTGCCATATGAAGCTAAATTTAGAAGCCTCGATTACTAGCTCCAGATCAAACCAACGCTCAGGGGCAGGTTTAAGAATTGGCATCCAAATGTCGCGTTCGGCAATACGGTTTGCCGTGGCCAATTCATCTAATTCTGACCGCCTTGAGGAAGCTACCTTGCGCATCAAAGGACGTAGCGATCGACCAATCTCACGCGGATCGCTAAGGGCGGGAGCAGCCTGTATTTGTATTGGAAGTCCCTGTTCTGGGGTTTCAACAGATGAACTACTGGGCTTATTCGGTTGAGGCATGTAGGCAGAAACAAAAGGTTGAGCCTCACCTGCAACAGTGCCGTCATCAATTACTTGAATCGGTATTGCTTCACTATCTGATGCTAACTCGTCCGTTTGATCTGGCTCGTTTGTTTGATTTATTGCATAGGCATCATTGATTTTAGATGCCAGCCATAGAGCATCCACAATATCCTCATCGTGCAACACAGACTGAGTCTCGCTAAAAGCATTAATCTCCTGATCGCTCAGCAGAAATCCCTGTTGCTGAAAGACAGTGATGAGGTGGCTGATCATTTGTCCTTCTCTGGTAGGCGCTCTTTAGTTTGCTTAACTTGTAGAGGACGATCTAAAGGTGCCAAGAGATGATCAAGCAAACTCTCTTTTGTATCGCCAACCCAATCACGCTGACGGGCAATCATAAATAAGGCGTTCAGCAGTTGATCAGTAGCAAGCTGTTCTTTACCCTTATCTCGACGTTGAAGAAACCGCTCAATCAAACCATTAACTTGATTGGATGAAAGGTTGGAATCTTTTAGATGGGCCTGAATAATGCGCTCTAGTTGCTCGCGATCGGGGTCACGCATATTTAGACGTAGACAACGGCGGAGAAAGGCAGGTGGAAAATCGCGTTCGCCATTGCTAGTCAAAAGTACTAGAGGAAATTCCCGACAGGCAATCCGTCCTCCTCTTATTTTGACTTTCCTCTCTGAATAAGTAGTTTCAGCTTCATCCGTATAAGCTGTACGAACTCTTACTTCAATAGGCTTTGATATCTGTTCAGAGTCATCACTCTCTTTTTCCAGACGTGCTAACTCTGGGATTTCAAATCGACCTTCTTCAAAAATAGTCAAGAGGTCATTAGGCAAATCAATATCACTCTTATCAATCTCATCAATAATCAATACGCGGGGCCGAGATGACTCCAACAAGGCAGTTCCCAGAGGCCCTAGAGTAATATAATCAGCAATTTTTTGTGGATCTTCGGTATAGTTTCCGCGTGCTTCGGCTTGCCTGACCTCCTGCAAACGACCAATGGCATCGTAGCTATAGAGACCATCTTTCAGCGTAGTACGAGTAGTAATGGGCCAGTAGAGGACTTCCCCTAGCTTTAATTCATGAGCTACAGCGTACGCTAGGGAAGACTTACCTGTCCCTGGCTTACCAGTAATTAGGAGGGGCCGCCGTAGGTAAAGTGCAGCATTAACCATTTCGACCTCTTCTAGTCTGGCCTGAAAGGTCTCACCACGACGTTTCCGACGACTCACACCAAGATGTGCCTCTTTACCAAAGGGTCGCCAAGGAGGCACATCAGGCAAGTTTGCGATCGCATCATGGGGTTCGCGGTTGTCCCCTTGAAACAGCTTCCAGTCTTCGGGTGATTTACTCATAGACTCTTAACTCAGGCAGACTTCGGGGGAACTAAATAAGGGTCATCCCATAAAAGGGATAGATGATGCCCAATATGACAGTCGGGGGAATTTTGTCGTCTTCGGGTTTCATGACGTTTGCCTTTCACTGTATAAGGTAATCGTCCTAGACAACACGTCGTTAGCAAATTTGATAATTCGCTTTCATGGCATTGGTTGACTAAACTAGTACGTGCCCAAATTGCAAGTGGTAGACCTGAGTCTAAAAGCTCGTAGCAAAGTTCTTCTGTATTGACAGGAGGGTGCTTAACCCTCAATCCTACAATCTTGCTGTCTGGCTGCACAGCTTCATCCAGAACATCCATTAACTCATCCAGATCATAGTCATGGCCAAGTACAAAGACATTATCAGCAGGCTCTTCTAATAAGCTTTGGTGTCTTTGCCACAACCGCAACCAGCTCGGTCCTTTGTTATAAGCGCGATCGTACCGATTGGCGCATCGAATAACGACAACATGGTCATGACCTAAACATTCTCGACGTCTACCAGTCTCTGGTTCTAGTAACCAAGCATCGGCCCCCAAATACATCAGTTCCAATGGTAGGAATACATGGATCTCAGGGTAGTTTTGACAGCGTTCACAAACTTGTCTTTGCTGAATTAAAAACTGATTCACTAAACGAGTCATTCTTTGCAAAAGCTCGTCCAGTAAACAGGGAGCACTATCTAAAGAATTCACTGGAAGTAGGGATTGATACCCCGTTTTTTGCGATCGGTATGTTTCAAGATTTTCTATTAACCAGGCATTGAGCCGATAGTAGGGTTGGTCTTCTTGAGCCTGGGTGGAGTCTTCATCGCAACGAGTAATAGTTATGAAAATAGCGGGTTGCGCATTTTCTAGTCGATTATTTTGAATGGCTTGAATTTGGTCGTGGAGTTGCAGCCAATCAATTCCCATCCGATATTGATCGCCCCATTGGTTTAGCGCATGAGCCAGAGGTGGACTAGAGGTTTTTTGGACGACATGAGCAATAAATTCTTCACGCGCTGTATACGATAGCTGACCTGGAGCAATCCTTTCCAATTCATTAATAATGGCATCAACTGTCCTGGCATTTAGGTCTACTGGAACAGACCAATGCCGAATTGTTTGTTGATACGCCTCGACAAGCAGATCAAGTTGTCCTGCATGCGCTTTAAAGATGCCAATTAATTCAGCCAGGGCATCTTGAGCTAATTGACGTTGTCGCTCCGCCTTATGCTGCTCAATTTTTTGTTGTAATTCGCGTGTTTTGCGCCCGATCTGCTCGATTTGGCGCTCTAGTCGATTTTGAGTAGGAGCATCCAGTTCTACTCGCAACTGCTCTTTGACTTGCTCGTAGTCTTGCTCTAGATCATCTAGTTGGGTTTGATAATGGTCAAGCAGATAATCTTTACTCATCCTGTGAGTTCAACTGAGATAGCTGTTGCTCTTTGGTATTCATCCGTTGTCCAATTTGCTCAATTTGGCGCTTTAATCGATTTTGAGTAGAACCATCTAGTTCCACTCGCAATTGAGCTTGAACAGCCTCATAATCTTGCTCCAAATCCTCCAATTCCGTTTGTAGCCGTTCTATCTCCAAGCGCTCAAAACGGCTCAATTTAGACTGCTTCATTTTTGCGATCGCTGCTTCTGCAAACAATTGCCCACCCTGATTATCCAGCCAACGTAGATATAGAACAGGGCGATACCATTGGTTTCCATCCACCCCCATCCACTTTCTGCCTTCATTAATAGCTGTTAGCAAAGTTTTTTTCTGCCCTAATATACGATAGAACTGCTCTGCAAAATTGCTAGCAGCATCCACTCTCACTTCATACTGCATTGCCACTACTGCAGGTACCCTGGCGTCAATTAATTGTTGCGCTGTTCCATTAAATACTGACTCTCCAGCAACAGCCATTCCTGACTGGCAGGCACTAAGTACTACAAGTGCTATCCTTTTAGGCAAAAAAGCTGCTAGGGATGCTGCGCTGATATAATCAGGGCCACCCTGATCATTCTCAAACAAGAGGAAACCCATCGGCTCTGGTAATTGTTGACTACAATTCTGGCAGTGTTCAACTTTAATGCTGCCGTGAACTTGAGCACATTTTGGGTTAACGCACCTTTTACCAAACAGCCCATGACCATCAAAGTGCAAAACTTGTGGCATCTCATCTTCAGAACATTGAGATAGTTTTGCACTCAGAGCTTTGAAAGTTGCCCTTGGTAGTTGCTCCATGACGATCAACCCCTCTGACTCTGCCCTGCTCAGGCCCATACGAATGGCCTGCTGTTCAGTATCCGGAAGTTTCGTCAACCCCTGAGCTGCATCCTCAGCGCGAGGCGAGATCAGCAAAACTCGTAGCTGATCCTGGGGTAAAAGAGCAGGTGGTAAGGATTCATAGGCAATATAACGAGAGATAATCACTTGACGGTGCTGCAGAAATCGCTGCCCATCGTGCAATAACTCCCAGGGATAGTCAGCTAAGCGTGATCGCTTGGCTGAATCCTCAGAAAACTTAAGTCGTATATGTAGTTCTACATCCTCCTGCTCAGCCAGTCGCAAGGCTACCTGGAAGACTGATTTCAGGGAGGAATTGATGGGAAAGAGTGCTTCATAGAGAGCCTGTCCAACTCGCTCCAAATAATTTGGATAAAAACTTTGGCGATCGCTATTTAGAATGCCAGCCTCTACCATCCAATCTTGCTCTCCAGGTCTAGGAAAGTGTTCCAGTTTAAAATTTCCTATTCCCTCTAGCACCTTAATGAGCGTGACTCGCCTATCCTGTTCTTCTTGCCAAAAAGGTAAAGAGCAATCTGCCTCACCATCACCCGCAGACGATCCAGTAGCGATCGCCTTGAACCGCCGTTCATCTAAAGGCAATAAGTACACTTCAAGCAATTTCATTAGCTTAATAGCGATCGTCAGGATTGGTATCTGTTCCTTTCAATAGAGCATCCAAGCTACGCTTCACCGAAGTAGGAACCTCGTTAGAATGCAGAGTTTGATAAAACTCCATTAGGCGTTCCTTATCAAATAAAGGCGATAGCTTAACCTTCACAGTATGAACATCTTCTCGTTTGAGGGTGCCCTTTACTTCTCCGCCTCCAATAGAGAGGACATCAATTTTAACGCCACCATTACCCTCGCGACTTGCAGTCACTTTCAGCTCCAACTCCACCGATTCCACAAACAAAATTGGAGCATCAGAACTTTTACCAGGAACTGAAGACAGCAATTCCTGTTTCACTTGCTGAATTAGCTCATCGAGACCGATGGATTGATGGGGTTGCTCAGGCATCGATAGGCTCGCTTGACAGTATAAAATCTTTCATTAACCTACACCAACACCTCTTCTGCTTACGGAATACTGCATTTTCTTAACGCCAGGTTTTATTGGTTAATAGAGTTTTCACATCAGGTTCATTAAGCGTCTAAAGCTGAGCACTTCGCATGAGCATTAAGTCTGGTTGAATCCTACCAGCTCCGCTCGGCCCCAATCTCATCCACATCTGCCTCAATAAAGCAACACTCTAGGTCTGCTTGATAGTCCATCTCTTGAAGCAGGTCATAAATTTGCTTATCGAGGTCTGCATCATCTTGGTAAGTGAACGTTAGCTCATACTCCCAACTATCTTTGTGCTGCTTCTGCATTTGATAGCGAGATAGGCAGAAGCGTTCAATATGCTCCCTGACCTTCTTTTTACGACGGATGAACTTGTTGTTATTTTCAACTCGCAACCAAAGCCGAACCTTCGTTGTCTTCTGGGTTGGCGTTGGTGTTAGTGTCACCTGAGGACCAATATAACGATAGTAAGTGGGGCGGCTAATCCCAAGATGCTCACAGATTGAAGAAACTGAACGCTTGGGGTCCGCAGCGAGCGATCGCCCAATCGCGATTTGGTCAGGCGTAAGCTTCTGCCGTCGCCCCCCTTTCCGCCCCCTAGCTCTAGCAGCCTGCAACCCAGCCTGAGTCCGCTCTCGAATCAAGTTGCGCTCAAACTCAGCCAGTGCGCCAAACAGGTGGAAGATCAGCTTGCCTCCACTGGTTGTCGTGTCAATGCTCTCTTGAGTTGATCGGAACCCAATCTTGCGACTCTCCAGTTCCTCCACTAAAGCAATCAAGTCTTTGAGCGATCGCCCCAAGCGGTCGAGCCGCCACACTACCAAGGTATCCCCTTGCCTAGCAAAGTCAAAGGCTTGTTTCAGCCCAGGGCGATCGGCCTGGGCTCCGCTTATTTGGTCAGAGAAGATGCGATCGCAGCCTGCTGCTAGCAGTGCATCATGTTGTAAAGCCAAATTTTGATCACCTGTTGAGACTCGTTCGTACCCGATCAACATTGCAGCAGTCAAAATATCGTAGTGCTAACGTATCAGAACTCATCAGTGCTTTGACGTTCTGAAACATAGATTAATTGACGGGTTGATTGACGCTGTAGCAACGTTGATCGGGGCGATCGCCCCGATCAACGCGAACTGTAAAACAAAGGAGCGGATACTGTTGGTAAACCTTGACTGGGATCACCTCGGCTATTTTAAGAGCAATCTCCCCAGTTTTCAGAGGTGAATTGCCATGTCCCTCTCATTTGAGCCCATTTCTCCGGT
>NZ_JAMPKN010000038.1:0-33854 GCF_039962155.1 Trichocoleus desertorum AS-A10
TTTTGGTGAACTGGTGTGAGATCACCGTGAGCCGTCCTGATGGTAAGGTGACTTACAAAAACTCGTTTGCCACCAATCACATTCTGACCCACGAAAACGTGGCAGAACTTGTTCTAGCAGGGCGAACACGCTGGAAGGTGGAGAACGAGAATAACAACACCCTCAAGACCAAAGGCTACAACTTAGAACACAATTTCGGGCACGGAAAGCAGCATCTCTCCTTGTTCCTAGCGACCCTGAACATCTTGTCTCTGCTGTTCCACACGTTGCTAGGGTTGCTCGACCAGAAGTACAAACTGCTCCGCTCACACTTGCCCACGCGCAAGACCTTTTTTGATGATTTGCGGGCGTTGACCCGCTACCTGTATTTCGACAGTTGGGATCACTTGCTCACCTTCATGCTCGAAGGATTAGAGCTAGACATCTCACCCAATACCAGTTAAATTGCCATACTGAGAATTGCTGTACTGATAGTGCCCTCCATAGCCATCGTCGAACGTCAGTAAGATCGATTTGTTAGGTAAAGGGCTACCGGTGCGCAGATGAGCCATCAATTGAGCGAGGCTAATTGGGGTCATCTGGTTCGACTTCATCCGCTCAAAGTGCTGTCTGAGTTCGTTAGGCGTTAAGTCATACGCCACTTTCTTTGCTGGCAGAATGTCGTGATACATCATGATGGGCACTCTTGCCTGCAAAGCATGGGGATGCAGTTTGGGGAAGGGGGCAACAGATGCGGTTGGAACGTTTGCAGGACAGGTGTGCCAGGTGCGTGGCAGTTGTGCCATCCCATCAGAGCGAGCGGCAGATTGTGCAATACCTGAGGCGGCTGCAATCAAAAGAATCGTGCTCAAGCACAGGGTAAGAAAGCGGTTCATCATCTAGACGTTTTAAGCTCGTTCATTAGAGTTACAAGCCAACAGCGAGATTAACAGAAGCTCTGACGATGCAGGCGAGAGACTGTGCAGTTTTTTGTGTAAGCGGTCAAAATAACATCCAATGACAGGAAACCGTCCATGAAAGAATCCAATCCTTCTGCCGCCAAAGTGGACCAGCTGCTCGATGAACTGCTGTAAGATTACTCCGGACCCGAAGCCGTTCTCGGAGAGCAAGGGTTGCTCAAACAACTCACCAAGCGTTTGGTGGAAAAGGCGCTACAGGCAAAGTTGAGCCATCATCTTCAATAAAACAAGAGACTGTTTCGTTCACGGCTTTTCTCCTAAATAGCTTATGGCATAAGCTGTTGCGACATGAGCTCAATTTGCAAAACTTCTCCAAATTGCACCACTTAATATCCGCTAGGTAATCGCTGAGTTAAGGCGATCGCTATTCTGCAAGATGTGCTGTAAGCACGGGAGAACCTAACGTGAAATGGCTCCTAATGCTCTTAATGTTGTTTTTTGAGCATTCGTCAACCCTGTTGCACCTTGAATATTCATGCCTTCATAAAGACGATCGCCTTTCACCGTTTTGATACAGTGTCCTGTTGCGACATCCCACAGTTTGATGGTGCGATCGAAGCTCCCACTCAATAGCATTTGACCGTCGGGGCTGAAGACAACGGATGCAATCCAACTGGCTTGTCCATCCATCACATGAAGGCATTCCCCTGTCTCTAAATTCCAGAGGCGAACGGTTTGGTCATCACTGCCACTGGCAATCGTTTGACCATCAGGGCTAACCGCAATGGTAAATGCGATGCTGGTATGCCCGTGTAATGTCCTTAAACAGGCTCCAGTTTGTACATCCCACAATCGAATCGTTTGGTCAAAGCTGCCGCTCGCTAGAATCGGCTCGGTTGGATGGAAGGCTAGCGCGTAAACCCCGCCCTTGTGTCCTTCTAGCACCCGCAGGCACTCCCCGGTCTGCGCGTCCCATAGCCGAATCGTTTGGTCATAGCTGCCACTTGCCAAAGTTCGACCTTGGGGATCAAAGGCGATCGCCCGCATGCTGCTCTGATGCCCCTGTAGCAAGTGTAAGCACTGGTGAGTTTGCACATCCCACAGACGCACTGTTCGGTCACGGCTGCTGCTTGCTAGGGTTTGCCCAACGGGGTTAAACAGCACCGCTAACACAGGAGCATCATGAGCAATCCAGCGATCGCCCTGTCCTGTTTGTACATCCCATACAAAAATGGAGCCATCTTCCCCGTTGGTGGCGATGGTTTGACCATCCGGGCTAAAGCTTAAATTTGAAATTAGGCTGTTTTCTCTGTAGAGGGTTTTGTAGGGAGGCGAACTGAGTAGTTCTCTATCAACCTGCCATTGCCATAAATGAATCGTTCCCGTTCGACTACTACTACTGGCAAGCAGTTGATTCGGCGATCCAGTTCCCGCTGAGGCAAAATCATTCTGATTCTGAGCTGCTGTAACTGTGACAGGACTAAAAATTAAGGCGTGTTCTCCATAGGTATAACCGCTTAACGTTTTGAGGCTTTGCCCACTCGGCATCTGCCACAGCCGCACGGTTCGATCCTGGTTGGCGCTGATCAAGACCTGACCAAACCCCTCTGGGGATGCTCCGCGAACGGCACTGATGGCGATCGCCAGAGCAGATACCGCCTGCTCGCCCAGAATATTCGTACAGTATCCGTCTTGGACATTCCAAAGCCGAAGAGTGCCATCATCACTGCTGCTGACTAAAGTGTCACTCTCGGGACTAAATACAATGTTCCGAACCCAATTGGTATGCCCCCGCAGCGATAATTCAGGATTAAATGAATGGGTTTTAGAATCAAGCGGATGAATCCATAGTTGAATGCAGCCATCGAGACCGCCACTTGCCAATCGTTGACCATCCGGGCTGTAGCGCACGCAGCGAATACCGGAAGAGTGTCCTTGCAACACACTTAGGCATTTTCCAGCCTCAACATCCCAAATCCGAATCGAGGTATCCTTGCTGCCACTGGCTAAAATGGAATGGTTGGGTGAGAAGTGAACGGAATAAACGTTTTTGGTGTGTCCTTTCAAAACGTGCAAGCAGTCACCCTGTAAATTCCACACTCTTGCGGTTTGATCATCACTACCACTAGCTAACCATTGACGATTAGCGCTAAAGCTTAAAGACCAAATTCGACTCGTATGCCCTGTCGAAATCCACAAACACTGACCACTTTGCACATCCCACAACCGCACCGTCGCATCATTACCGCCACTCGCCAGTGTCGTGCCATCGGGACTAAAGGCAACAGCCCAAACTCCACCGCAATGTCCTTCAAACGTCGCAATGAGTTGATGAGATGCAACATCCCACAAATACACAAAACCGTTGATATCGCCTACGGCAAAAACTTGACCATCGGGGCTAATATCAACCGATGTTGGCACCCCCAAGGTCTCTGAAAACAGGGATGTTGCTAAATCAGAGTTTTGAAAATTTACCCCTACTAAATTAAGCTGCCGCAGGTCGGCTTGCCGCACTATGAGTTCAGAAAAGTCGGAACCCTGCAAATCTACTTTGAGCTGCACCAGCAGATTGATCAAATTCCCCGCCGCATATCCTGCTCCATATTCTGACCGTTGTTGTGCTAGAAGTAGCCTTGCTCTACTTTCAACTTCTGACACATTTCGGTAAGCCGATAAAAGCCATTCCATTACAGGCTGCAAAATTAATCGCAGTTGCATTTCTCGAATATAGTCTTTCGCCTGCACCCGCATTAATGAATGACTTTGCCATACATCAAGCTGTCGGTTTGCAAATTCTGTACAAACCTGTTGAATCAAGCGTTCCGTGACATATTCCAACACCACGGGCTGCAAGAAAAATAATCCATCTGTTTTTTCGAGCAGCGATCGCCGGAGCAGTGAATTTACTTGTTGAGGAACGGTTTGTTGTGAGGCTGCGCTGATAATGCTTTCACGAATCTCTGCGATCGCCACCGGTTCTCGGTGAATAGCGAACCAGTAGAGAATTTTCTGTTCCTCTATCGATAGACGATTAAACTGGCGAGCGAGCAGATCGCGAATGTCTTCAAAGACAAAAATGCCCTGCTCCAGGTAGGTCAGAACCTCTGCAACGCTACCGTCGAACAAGTCTTGCGTGGCAGAGGCAACCAACTTCAAGGCCAGAGGATTGCCGCCATAGTGATTGACCAGGGTTTGCCACTCGGCTTGTGAACCTGTAAACGCTCCTTTTTGCTGAAAAATAGCGCGTCCATCATCGGGCGTGAGTCCACTTAGAAAAAGCGATCGCACTACGCTCTGTTCGCCTTCCATCAACGCGATTTCCCGTGGCTTTTCGCGGCTGGTCAGCAAGCAACAGCTTTGATGGGGCGTTTCTCCCAGTGTTCTCAAAAACTGTCCATAAGCTTCATAGCCCGATCTCCACTGACCCACTTGTTCACTATGCAAGATAGTTTCAGCGTTATCTAAAATCAGCAGGCACCGCTGCGATCGCAAATATTCCATCACCTTCGACAACTTTCCGTCTACCGTTGTAGGCATGATGGGATCGTCGCCTTGAAGCGGCATCAGAAATTTCAACAGGCTGGTGAGGAGATCGTCGAACGAGGGTGCATTGGCAAGCGATCGCCATACCACAACCTCAAAGTCAGACTGCATCTGTAGCGCTGCTTTGACAGCGATCGTACTTTTGCCAATCCCACCGAGCCCCAGTAGCCCAACTACGCGACAGCGTTCAGCTACTACCCACTGCCACAGTTGCGCCAATTCGGTTTCACGACCATAAAACACTGAGGCATCGACCGCGTTATCCCAGTCTTGTTGCGGATCTTCTCGCTGCGACTCTAACGTTTTAGCGGCGGCGACAGGGGGTGCATAATCAGCCTTTGTGAGTTCCAGCCCAAACGCCTGAAAAAGGATCTCTAGCGACTGCCGATCGACACCAAGCTCGCGATTAAGGATTCGGGCTAGGGTATTGAGAGATAGTCCTGTGCGTTCGTTGAGATCTTCCTGTGTGAACCGTTTACCCCAGGTTTCCTCCGATTCTGCCTGCTGTTTTGCCGCTTGAAATCGCTGCCATCCATGAGGCGACAAAGTGACTCCTCTGACTCGTGTAGAGGCAACCCCACTGCGCTTGGATTTCTTGGCATTGGCATCCATAAGCAAATTGCCGGATTAAAGGGCAAAGCAAGTCTTTTTACTTTTTTATTTTTATGAGGGGCTGCATCCTTTTGTGGAATTGCAAACCACTGAATCAAGGTCTTTTCTTTTCTCCTGGAGAATACCACGCTTCACCATAAGTTGCAGCTTTAACTCAAGGAACTTGCGTGGTCTAAATGGAATGTCTGATGAAGAATGAGAACAACGAGGTAAACGTCGAGCCAGTGCCTTCGTTCGCATTGGATTTAATCTATGACATTCATTCAAAAGTAAAGGGGTTGTACTTCCAAATGTTGAGCTACCGTTTTTGAAAAAAACAGGTGAAGCTATGCAAGTACTTATGAATAGACCACTCAAGGATAAAGCTATGAGAACAGGGATAAATCGGCAGTTACGCTTGGCAGCTCGTCCTGTTGGTGACATCAAGGAAAGCGATTTTGAGTATCGGGAAGAACCAATCCCCAGCCCTCAATCAGGTGAGATCTTGGTACGGACTATCTATCTTTCGCTAGACCCAACCAATCGCATTTGGATGAGTGACATGGAGCAGTACATGCCTCCCGTTGAAATTGGGGAAGTCATGCGCGGCGCTGTTATCGGTGTGGTTGAAGAATCTAAGAATCCCAACTTTAAACAGGGAGATCTGGTGTCGGGTCTGCTGGGTTGGCAAGATTATGCGATCGCTGAAGGGAACAGTGGCTTTTCTCTCATGCGACTACCTGATCCTTTGCCCTGTCCGCTCACCGCATTTATGGGACCCCTGGGACTAACGGGTTGCACGGCTTATTTTGGGCTTTTGGATATTGGACAGGCAAAAGTTGGAGAAACTGTAGTCGTGTCAGCAGCATCAGGAGCAGTCGGTTCCATTGTTGGACAAATTGCCAAGATTAAAGGCTGTCGGGTGGTGGGTATAACGGGCTCTGATGAGAAATGCCGCTGGCTGGTTGAAGAACTTGGGTTTGATGCCGCGATTAACTATAAAACCGCCGACTTGGAAAGTGCGATTGCACAAGCCTGTCCCGATGGGATTGATGTTTATTTCGATAATGTTGGGGGTTCCATTCTTGATGCTGTGCTGACCAAAATTAACCTGCACGCACGTATTCCTCTATGCGGTTTGATCTCAGCTTATAACGCAACAGAGCCTGTTCCTGGCCCTTATAATTACAGCCAAATTCTGACAAAGCGTGTTCGTGTGCAGGGGTTTATTATCCTCGATTATATTCCCCGATGGTCTGAAGCGATCAGCGACCTTGGACAATGGCTCAGTCAAGGAAAAATTAAATATGCTCTGGAGGTTGTCGAGGGCTTGGAAAATGCACCGAAAGCAATCTTAAAACTTTTCGACGGCAATAAGAAGGGAAAACTAGTCGTTAAAGTCTCAGAGGAACCTAGCTAATTACGTCAGATTGGCTGTGGACTTTTTTGACAGTGTTCAAGTTTTTTCGCTGAGCCCTTGCCTCAACATTGGCAGGATTTATGCGATCGCTTCGACATCAATCCCGCTGACTAATGCCCTTATCTAGTAATAGAGTAAAGCAAATCTTTTTTATAACGGGCTGCATCCTTTTGTGCGAATTGCAAACCCTGAATCGAGGTCCTTGTTCCTGCAGAAAACCACGCTTCACCATAAGTTGCAGCTTAACTCAAGAAACTTGCGTGGTCTAAAGGGAATGTCTGTTGAAGAATGAGGACAACGAAGTAAATGTCGAGTCAGCACCTTCTGTTCATTCTGAACCTGACTCATGTTTTCCATCTTGATGCCAGTCTCCTTGGCGATCGCTCAGTTTCTCGCACCCTTGCAAAAGAGTTCATCTCAGACTAGCAAGCTGCTCATCCAAACTAAGGAAAATCATGCTTAAATTCAACAAACGACTGACTGCCTTAGCCTTTTTAACACTAATGGTAGCTAGCTCCACTGTGCCAGCCGTAGCTACTCAAGATCAAAGCCCAGTCGAACAACTATGTCGGCTAAGACCAGGTATCAAACCTGTTTGCACAGTGTTGGTAACTGACCCAAATGGAGTCGTCATCCGCTCTGGCCCTGATTTTAATGCTCGAAGAATTGGTGTCATCCCTTACCAACATGATGTCAACGTCAGAGTAACCGAATGTTCTGGCGAATGGGTAAAGCTTGCTGCTCGTCCTGGTTGGATTCATTATCGCTACCTGGAAATGGCTGGGGACTGAACTATACCTGGGTCATTGCATAGAATCAGCTCCAGTTTATAGCCTGACTCTGGAGCGCCGAAACAGCAAAGCAGATCCGATAAACATCATGACGAAAAACGCATTCAAACCTAATACACCCAACACACCCATAGATGCTTCTACCGATGTCACCTGGGGTTTCTTGATAATCAGTGCGATCGCAGGAACCAATGCCTGAGCGAGTGCTGTTGCAAACAACGTACGTGCCATTCCCCGTGGCCGTAAACGCGCGATGGTGGCACCGAGGATGCCAATGGCGACCACTCCGAAATACATCAGGTTAATGGGGTTGTCCTCAGACCCGATGATACCAACGGCAAGGTTCATCCAGACGAGGAGGAACGCTGCCGCGAGTGCGATGCCAACGGCTACTCGGTATGCCATCGTGCCCCCCTTCCTCGCTACCAGTTCATAGGCGAGACCCGTACCAAAGATGAGGGTACCAGCAACAATGAAATCGGTCAGATCCCAAACTACTTGATTGGTAAACAGCATCGCTATCAAAGGCATCAGCAATATGAATGCTGTCCCGAGTGCAAGGTAAATAATGTTTTTGTTTTGCCTAATGATAGATGTTATGTTCTCTCTCATAATTCCCGCGGATGTTTCGACGAACATCCAAAGAG
This sequence comes from Trichocoleus desertorum AS-A10, assembly GCF_039962155.1. Lineage (NCBI taxonomy): Bacteria > Bacillati > Cyanobacteriota > Cyanophyceae > Leptolyngbyales > Trichocoleusaceae > Trichocoleus > Trichocoleus desertorum. The sequence continues at coordinate 7,895 of NZ_JAMPKN010000038.1, forward strand.
CGCAACCAAATAATCCTCGTCCTTCCTGTGCACGCTCTCGGAGAAGATCGGTGAAAGTTTGCTGCATTTCCTCACCGAAGCGCTCATAGTAAGGCTTCGAGTAAAGACGAAGCAGTTTTGCATACCAGTTCCGGTATCGTCGTATTAAGCGTTCGTTCATATGTCCTACGCAAAAGTATTCGGAAAGATCCGTTTTTGTTGAGCAACCATCAGAAGGTCGTGGTATCGCTCCAGTTCCGCAGCGAGTGCTTTTTTGCCGAGCCCGGTGATTTGGTAATAGATCCGCCGCTCGTCATCCATTTTTGGGTCTATCTTTTTGTCGCTCTCACATATCAATCCCGCCTCAATCATGCGACCAATCGAACCGTAGAGCGTTCCAGGTCCCATCTTTACCTTTCCCTGTGAATCCGACTCGACCTGCTTCATGATTTCATAGCCATGGCGCTCTTGTGTGGAGAGCGCGAGAAGGATATGAAACACTGCTGGAGTAAGGGGTTTATTGGTTGTATTCTTTTTATCCATACCTCATGCTATATCCGTTACGGATATATGTCAATACGAGGTTAAAAGTCTGCAAAACTACCACACTTCACCATAAGTTACAGCTTAACTGCAGGAACTTGCATAGGCTAAATGAAATGTCTGTTGAAGAATGAAGACATGATTGAAAGCTAGGTTAACTACCTTGGCGACCAATCACACTACCAAGAAAACAAATAGGGTGGTATTTAGGCCCAAATCCGGAAACCCGTCTTGCGAGAATCCATGAGTAAAGCAAACACTTGAAGATGTGGCCGAACCACACTAAAGGATTTCCAATGAAAGTATTAATTGCATCAACAGCCGCCCCAGGCCATTTGAATCCACTGCTAGCAGTCGCCAACATTCTGATAAAACACAATCACGAGGTAGTTGTACAGACGGCATCTGAGTTGAGGTCGGTGGTGGAGGCAGCAGGGGTGCCGTTTACTCCGGAGCCTCCGGCAACCAACAGTTTCACCGATGCGATGCCTCGCTACTTGGAGCTGAGGCAGGCGAAGAATCCAGGCTTGGAGCTGTCAGCTTTCGACCTCGAATATTTCTTTGCGAAAAAGATCGGCGGGCAGACAGCAGGACTCAATCAAGCTCTGCAAGACTTTCCTGCGGATGTCATTCTGGCAGATGCGATGTTCTTCGGTACGCTGCCGATGCTTCTGGGAGCACGCGAGGAACGTCCCGCAATTGTGCATCTGGGCATAAGCGTGCTGAATCTGTTCAGTGTGAAGAACAGTCCACCACAACCGGGCATGTCGGAAAAAGAGCAGCTTGCAGAACGTGAGAGACGAGAGCGTGTGTTTCATCAGCCAGCCAAGGCTGGAGTAGATAAGGCCCTAGCCGAACTTGGCTACGGTCCGCTACCATGTTCCCCCCTAGAGAGCATGTCTGTGCTGCCTGATCTTTATCTGCAACCGGGAATCGAGAGTTTCCAGTATTCGGATGATTCGTCCTCCTCGTCGCCTGTGCACTATATCGGTCTTCTACCGATGCCCCCAGGACAGCCAGCGCTGCCAACGTGGTGGCATGAACCCGAGCGGACAAAGCGCCTGGTTCTTGTGACTCAGGGAACGCTCGCGAACCGAAACCTCGAGCAACTCATTGGTCCAGCGTTGACTGGACTGGCCAAGGAAGAGGATGTGATCGTTCTGGCAACCACGGGAGGACAACCGATCGAGTCGATTCTTACCGAGATTCCGGCAAATGCACATGTCGCGTCGTTTCTGCCTTACGAATTGATTCTGCCGAACGTAGATCTGCTGCTCACAAACGGAGGATATGGCACGGTAAATCTGGCGATCGCACATGGGATTCCAATAGTCTCGGCAGGGATGACGGAGGACAAGGGGGAGGTATCGGCACATGTGCAGTGGGCTGGTGTCGGAATCGACCTGAGAACCCATCAGGCAACGGCAGAGGACTTACGTGCAGCGGCAAGAGAAGTTCTCGACAACCCTGTGTATAGTAAGCGGGCGAAGGAGCGGGCGCTGGAGTTCGCGAGCCACAACACGGAGATGGAGGTGCTGAGACTGATCGAAGCGTGTGTTCTGGAGCCATCGACCGTTTGAAAAATAAGGAATGCCAGTAGACTGTTCTGGCGGGGTGGGGCTGAAGAATAGCACGCTTCACGATAAGTTGCAGCTTAACTCAAGGATCTTGCGTGGTCTAAATGGAATGTCTGTTGAAGAATGAGAACAACGAAGTAACCGTCGAGTCATGAACACAAAGGAGACCAAGACGTGAACATGTCCGCTCTTAGAAGCAGTACCCGCTTGTTTTCGATCGCCGCACTCTTTTTAGGAACCACTCTAATCACTTCGCTAGGAACTGTCATGAACGCTACAAACGCACAAGACATCAAACCTACTATCGTTCTTGTTCACGGCGCGTTCGCTGAGTCGTCTAGTTGGAATGGCGTATTGACCAAACTGCATGAGAAAGGTTACCCGACAGTTGCCGTAGCCAACCCTCTACGTGGAGTGAAAAGCGACGCGAACTATGTTGCCAGCGTCCTCAAGAGCATTGAGGGGCCTACGGTGTTAGTCGGACACTCCTACGGAGGTGCGGTGATCACCAACGCGGTCAATGACAATGAGAACGTGAAGGCACTCGTCTATGTTGCGGCTTTCGCTCCGGATACAGGTGAGACTGCCGTCGAACTCTCAGGACGTTATCCTGGCAGCACTCTCGGGCCAGCACTCGCGCCACCTGTTGCAATACCTAATGGGGGTCAAGATCTTTATATCCAGCAAGACAAGTTCCACGCCCAGTTTGCTGCGGATGTACCTGTCGCGGCGGCACAGCTGATGGCTAGCACCCAACGACCCATCACGGAAGCTGCTCTTAACGAAGCCTCTGGTACCCCCGCCTGGAAATCCACCCCGTCCTGGTTCATTTATGGCGATCGCGACTTAAATATTCCGGAGGCAGCCCTCTCTTTCATGGCAAAGCGTGCCAACTCGAAGGAAACGATTGTCGTGAATGGCGCATCGCATGTAGTGATGGTTTCTCATCCCGATGCCGTCGTTAGAGTCATAGAGCATGCTGCAACCGCAGAGTAGAGAAGCTGGCTGTGCCGTAAAAACTTTTGAATGTGATCCAACCCAAAGAGGTACCACGATGAATGTCTTAGTGATCGGAGCGGCGGGCAAGACGGGAAGACAGGTGGTGGAACAGGCCGTTGCTGCTGGCCACACTGTGACGGCCTTCATCCGCGATAGTGCTCAATACAACGCCCCGCCTAACGTTCGCGTTCTCACGGGGGATGCAACCGACCCAGCGACGATGTCCCATGCGACAGCTGATCAAGACGCCGTGATCGATACAGTCGGCGGCAAGACGCCGTGGCGGAAGACGGAGATCGAACAACGGGTTGCCCACGCTATCGTCGCAGCCGCAAAGAAGAATGGCACACGCCGGATCATCGCGATCTCGGCTCTGGGTGTAGGGGACAGCACGGCGCAGGCAACACTCCCATTCCGGCTGTTGCTGCTGCCTACATTCCTGCGTGGCTCTACAGCGGATAAGACCGCTATGGAACAGGCGATCGCACAGTCAGGAATCCCCTATGTGCTAGTTCGCCCCGCCGTGTTGAACGACCAGCCAGCTGTCGGCTCTGTGCGCGTGCTCGCAGGTGTAGAGAAGGGTCGACAGGTAACCCGCGCCGATCTGGCCGCGTTCGTTGTAGAGCAGTTGGCCAGGGACACATATGTGAACCAAGCCGTTACGATTGCCAACAGCTAACATGGCGTGCTCACGGAATATCTGAACGCTTCAATGTCTTAATTCTTTGTGCGATGCAATTCCATCATTCACGTGCTGCGGCATTAGGATCTCTGAGTGTTACTTTTTGAGTATTCGTCAACCTCGTTGCACCTTGAATATTCATGCCTTCATAGAGCCGATCGCTCCACAGGCTTCTCCGATGTCAGGTCGATGATTCTTTGAAACCACTAAATATAAGAGACAACTACTGAATCAGCGCCTTTTTTCCTGAAAAATACCACGCTTGACGATAAGTTGCAGTTTAACTCAAGGAACTTGCGTGGTCTAAATGGGAGGTCTGTTGAAGAATAAGGACAACAAGGTAAATGTCGAGTCAGCACCTTCCCACATTTATAGCAAGGAAACTAACCATGAGATTTAACTCCCATCGCACCGTCCAAGCCGTTCTGCTTTCTATCACTTTTCTCAGCGTTCTCAGTTTTACCCTTTTTTTCCAGCTTCCAGTCTCAGCCCAATCTGCCTCTCAGATTGCTCCTCAGATTGAGCAAATTGGCGAAGGCCAAGGAGATGTTCCACCTGCTTACCGCTTAGTTATCAGCGACTCTGAAAACATTGTCTATGTTTACTGCCCAGAAAACTATGCACCTAAGCTCGACTACCTTCGCAATGTAAAAGCACTGCAATGCGAACCCATGTAAGAGAACTCAGCTGATTCAATTGATTCGTCAACCACTCACAACTACAACTTTAAGGAGAATTTCCATGTCTACTACCACTCAACAGAAACCTGTCACTATTTTGCAACAAGGGTCAGTTGGGCCAGAAGTTACCGATTTACAATACATTCTGCAAATACGCAAGTTCACTGCCAACGCGCCTGATGCTCAGTTCGGCCCCGTGACGAGAGCCGCAGTGGTTCGCTTTCAGAAATCCAAAAATCTAGTAGCTGATGGCATTGTCGGAGCAGCAACCTGGACTGCAATGGGATATACTTGGCCAGAAAATCAGCCTGGAGTTTTCTTGCGGGAAGGAGATAGTAGCAATGCTGTGCAACGGATGCAGCAAGCGCTGTTAACAAAAAGATTCAGTTTGGGGTTGGCTGATGGTATTTTTGGCCCCAAAACCAAAGCTGCTGTGATTCAGTTACAGAAGAATGGTGACGGAGAACGCCTTTCCAATACTCAAGGAGTCGTTGGTCCCATAACCTGGGGCATCATCATGGGCCTCAAAGTGCCTTAGTTAGAGTATGATTGTCAGCTCTGATCTGAGTATCCTTTGCATAGATCCCTAAATAAGGAAATGCGATCGCCTACTATCAAGCGATCGCATTTCCTTATTTAGCCTGATGAGCCAGTTCAGGTATGATCCTCTCAATTATCTCTCTTCTGTCACTCCTGCTAGAGAATCGCTAAAAGCCCCAAACTTCGTTGGGTGCTGCTTGGGTATATGGACGGAAACAATCTCATCATTCACGCCAGCGATAGTCTACGGGCACCCAATCATAGCCCTGATTGTTTGCATGAATATGACCGATTCCTGGAAAAGAGACATGGGCGGCTGCGACGAGACGACGGGTTCTTTCTGCATCGGCAAATTGTTTTGCCCGTTGCGCTGCTGCGGCATTAGGATCAACGTCAAAGTCGATCGTGATTTCGGGCTTTGGAAATTGAACCGAGGCGACGTGCACAATATCGCCCCAAAACTCGATGCTCTCGCCTTGGCTTTCCACTAAGAAGAAACTGTGTCCAGGTGTATGTCCTGGTGTGGGGCGTGCGGTAATCCCAGGTACAATCACCGTCTCGCCGGAAAACGGCTTCAGCTTGCCCCTATCCAGATAGGGTTTAATTGTCTTAACGGCTTCGTTGAAATATCTTTGATAGTCTGGCGATCGCTTTGCGTTAGCAGGGTTAAGCCAAAAATCAATATCGGGTTTGCCGACATAGACCGTAGCAGCCGGAAACATGGGTTGACCCCCTACAACCAAACCACCGCTGTGATCGGTATGGATGTGAGTAATGAGAACAATATCGATCTCGTCGGCTGTATAGCCTGCTGCCTGCAATGACCTCGGTAGCTTGCCGCCTAGTTCCCCAAACAATTCCCCTGAACCTGTGTCTATCAACACCTGCTTGTCTCCAGTATCGATGAGAAATACATTGATCGAGGCTTCAACAGGGTTTTTAAGGAAGCTTTGATGCAGGAGGCGATCGACTTCTGCCTGGTTCGTATTGGTCAGGAGGGGATGCAGATCCAACGGTACTGTGCCGTCGCTGAGGGCGGTAATTGTGAAATCGCCTAACTCGAATTGATAGACACCCGGCACTTGAGGTTTTACCGTTTTCTCTGTGGTAATTCCCGGAAACATCATTGAGGTTGCAATCATCAACACTGCGGTGACAACAGCTATGGCAAGCCTAAAAAACATATTCGAGATATCCCAGTGGTAATTGAAAGTTGAGGCAACATAAACTTAGTTGGTAAAACTTTACCCAGTTGCACCACTCAATATCCGCTAATCAAACGACAAATTAAAGCGATTTTCCACTGGAGAGGCTGGAGCGTTACAGCCTGGTGATGATGAATACCACGCTTCACGGTAAGTTGCAGCTTAACTCAGGGAACTTGCGTGGTCTAAATGGAATGCCTGTTGAAGAATGAGGACAACAAGGTGAATGTCGAGTCAGCGCCTTCACCTTGAACCCAACCCATACCGATTTAGGAGAAATTCTATGTCACAGTCAATCAACACAGAGCGACTTATCTTAGTCACCGGAGCTACAGGTAATCAGGGAAGCGCGATCGCCCGTCATCTTCTGCAACGCGGCAATTTCAAGGTTCGTGCCTTGGTGCGTGACCCTAACAAGCCTGCTGCTCAAGCTCTCCAACAAGCAGGCGCAGAACTCGCAGTCGGAGATCTCAACGATCGCGCTTCCCTCGATCACGCTTTGCGAGGTGCCTACGGTGTATTTTCGCTACAGATCTTTCAAGATGGAGTAGACACCGAAATCCGTCAGGGCAAAGCGGTTGCAGACGCCGCTGCATCGGCGGGCATCCAGCACTTCGTCTACAGTTCGGTAGGGAGCGCCGAACGCAACACGGGTATTCCGCATTTCGACAGCAAATTTCAAGTCGAAGAATACATCCGAGCCAGCGAGTTGCCCTATACAATCCTGCGACCCGTTTTCTTCTTTTACAACTACAACATGATGCGCTCGATGGTTGAGACTGGAACGCTCTTTCAGCCATTGAGTCCTGAAACGAAATTGCAGCAGCTTTCCGAAGAAGATTATGGGGAGATGGTCGCTGATGTATTCGATCGCCCCGCAGACTTCATGAACGGCGAAATTGAGCTTGCCAGTGTGGACATGACCATGCCAGAAATCGCTGCTGCGTTCAGCCGTGTTTTAGGAAAAACCGTCCAATACCAACAAATTCCGTTTGAAGCGTTTGAGCAGCAAATTGGAGAGGAATTGACCATCATGTATCGCTGGTTTGAGAGCGTGGGCTACGCAGCAGATTTAGCGCAGTTGAAGCGTGATTTTTCCGCACAGACCGACTTTGAATCTTATTTGCGCGATCACGGCTGGCAGAACCAGCCAGAAGCGCAGCCGCTATCGGGTCAATGATTTTTTGAAACCACTAAAGCTAAGAGAAGCTACTGAATCAGGGTCTTTTTCCTGAAGAAAACCACGCTTCACGATAAGTTGCAGCTTAACTCAAGGAACTTACGTGGTCTCAATGGAATGTTTGTTGAAGAATGAGAACAACGAGGTAAAAGCCAATGCGGTGAAGGTGGCTCCCTCATTCCCAACGTACTTTGAAACCATCGCTTTTTAAGGAGATTGAAACAGTGATTTTGACTACAGCAGGTGCGATTGAAGGCAAAAAGATTGTTGACCACTACGGGATAGTCAGTAGCGAAACTATCTTGGGTGCAAATATTTTCAAAGACTTTCTTGCAGGAATGCGGGACATGGTAGGTGGGCGCTCAGCGAGTTATGAGAAATCTCTTAGAGAAGCTAAAGAGATTGCCCTGACAGAGCTGACTGATCAAGCAAAAACCCTAGGTGCAAACGCTGTGATTGCCATTGCCTTGGACTACGAAACAATTGATTCCGGCGGTGGAAGCAGTATGTTGATGGTCGCCGTGAGTGGAACGGCTGTACGCTATCAGGAGCTTCAAACCGTTTAGAGGCTGACTTTTCAAGGGAACTCAAGCCCACCAAGTAATAAGGGAGATAGGGATAGGGGAGAACTCACTTCCCCATCTTCCCCAGCCAAAAGATACCGTGAAAAGTTGCGGCTTTAACTCAAGGAACTTGCGTGGGCTAAAGGGAATGTCTGTTGAAGAATGAGAACAACGAAGTGAATGTCGAGTCAGTACCTTCGTTCGCATTGAAACCAACCCATACTGATTGAGGAGAAATTTTATGAGCACAATCACAACGCAAGATGGTACACAGATTTACTACAAGGATTGGGGATCTGGACAACCCGTTGTCTTCAGCCACGGTTGGCCTCTGAATTCTGATAGTTGGGAAGCTCAAATGCTGTTTTTAGCAGACCACGGGTTTCGGGCGATCGCTCATGATCGTCGGGGACATGGGCGATCGAGCCAACCCTGGAACGGCAATGAGATGGATACCTATGCTGATGATCTCGCGACGCTGATTGAAACGCTAGATCTGAGCGGAGCTACCTTAATTGGTTTCTCTACAGGTGGCGGTGAAGTTGCCCGCTATATCGGTCGCCACGGCACAGGACGAGTTGTCAAAGCCGCACTGATCTCCGCTGTTCCGCCACTGATGCTGAAGACAGAGAATAATCCTAACGGACTGCCGCTCGAGGTATTCGATGGGCTTCGCGCTGGCTCCCTAGCTGACCGATCGCAGCTCTACAAAGATCTCGCTAGCGGTCCCTTCTTCGGCTTCAACCGTCCAGGTGCCAAAGTTTCTCAGGGCATGATTGACTGGTTTTGGCTCCAGGGAATGCAGGCGGGACACAAGAACGCTTTCGACAGTATCAAAGCATTTTCTGAAACCGACTTCACGGAAGACCTCAAAAAGTTTGATGTGCCAACGCTGATTATTCATGGTGATGATGACCAGATTGTGCCAATTGGTGCGGCTGCGATCGCAGCCGCCAAACTGGTGAAGCATTCCATCCTGAAAATCTATCCAGACGCACCTCACGGTTTAACCGACACGCACAAAGAACAACTCAACAACGACCTTCTATCCTTTCTCAAGGACTGACACCGGACGTTGATGTGAGACATCTTTTTCAAAGGGATGAACCCCGGTGTAAGCATTGGCAATTATTCGCCGCAAGCATTGAGAACTGTATTTAAAGAGATTCAATTTTAGGAGTAGAACCCATGAAATTAAAGCCTATCAATCAGCAAGTCGTTGCCATCGTTGGCGCTTCTAGTGGAATTGGCAGAGAGACAGCTCTGCGGTTTGCCAAAAAAGGGGCAAAGGTTGTTGTTGCTGCTCGCGGCGAGTCTGGGTTGGCAACGTTGGTAGATGAGATCAAACAGTTGGGTGGAGACGCGATCGCCGTCATTGCTGATGTGAGCGAATTTGAACAGGTGAAAGCGATCGCCGACCAGACCATTGCCACCTACGGACGACTGGATACCTGGGTGCATGTCTCTGGTACCAGTGTTGTCGCCCCGTTTGACCAAGTCACACCGGAAGAATTTAGAAGAGTCATTGATGTCAACCTGAATGGGCAAGCCTATGGCGCGATGGTGGCTCTACCGCACCTCAAAAAAGAAGGAGGTGGCGCACTCATTCACGTTTCCTCATTAGCGGCAAGAGTTCCGTTTCCATTACAAAGTCCCTATGCAGCTTCCAAGCACGGCGTAGCAGGCTTTTTAGATTCCATGAGAATTGAATTGCAGCACCAAAAACAGCCGATCAGCGTCACCAATGTGATGCCTGCCATCACAAATACCCCCATTTTCAACAAAATTCGAACGAAGATGGGCGTCGCGCCTGCTGGATTACCGCCTTACAACAAACCCAGCACCGTTGCCGATGCCATTTTATATGCCGCTGAGCACCCTACTCGTGACTTCGTTGTGGGTGACATGGGGCGAATCTTAGAGATGCTGCAACGCATTGCCCCGTCGATTGTCGATCGCTTATTTCTCCAGGTTGGCTTTACCGCTCAACTGACAGGTGAGCCAAAATCGGCAGATGCGCCCGACAACCTATATGCCCCAATCTCTGGTTACGACACCGTAGAGGGCGACTTTGGCAAGTTGAGCGTCCCCAGCTTCACGGATTGGCTCGATCGCAACCCACCTATCAAATGGGGTGCGATCACAGTAGTTGCTGCCAGTGGCTTGATTGCCATGCTGGGGGGTATTTCAGGATAAAAATCTCGTTGTTATGGTGTCGCAACCGAACATGGCATGACGATCGGTTCCACGCTGATTGATCTCTATAGCATTGGCTCCCTGCGGTTGCGATCGCCTAACCCACTCGATGCTAGGTTTCAATTTTCTCTTACTGCTAACTCAATGCTAACAACATTAGAACAGGCTATGAATGTTAACTCACGGACTGATGTTTTTGATGTCATCATCGTCGGTGGCGGTCCAGCCGGTTTGACAGCTGCCTTGATGCTCGGACGAGCCTGCAAACGGGTCTTGGTCTGTGATGCTGGAAAGCCACGCAATCAAGTGGTTCATGCCGCCCATGGTTTCTTTTCTAGAGATGGAATTTCACCTGCAGAACTGTTGCAAATTGGACGAGAGCAATTGCATTCTTATGAGGGTGTTGAAATTCAGGTGGGTGAAGTAGTCGATGCTCAAAAATTGGGCGATCGCTTTCAAGCGACTTTGAGTGATGGCAACCAGTTTGTCGGTCGCAAACTCCTGTTAGCCACGGGTATGAAAGATTCACTTCCGGCAATTGATGGATTCGCAGAACTTTGGGGTAGCAGTATTTTCCACTGTCCTTACTGCCATGGTTGGGAAGTGCGAGATCAACCTTTAGCGATTTATGGCAAAGGCGAGGTAGGACTTGAAATGACATTCATGCTGACCAGCTGGAGCCGCGATCTAGCGCTCTGTTCAGATGGTCCTGCCGAATTAACCCATGAGCAACGACAGCAGTTATTGAAGTGGGGAGTTCAGCTACGCGAAGAAAAAATTGCTCGACTCGAATATCAAGACGACAAACTAACAGGAATCGTCTTTACGAACAATAAAGCGCTGCCCCGTCGCGGTCTATTGCTGCGCCCTCCATCGTATCAGCACAGCCATCTAGCCACAAAGTTAGGTTGTAAATTTGGCAGCAATGACATCGTACAAGTGGATGAGAGTAAGCAAACCTCGATTCCTGGACTCTATGCAGTGGGCGATGTGTCTAGCCCTTATTCACAGATCGCCGTAGCAGTCGCGAGTGGAACGCTCGCTGCTGTGGCCATCAATCGCACTTTGACTGAAGAAAATCTGGTTCAGCTTAGGTAAATCAGCGACAAGGGAGCTATGAGTCATGTTAAAGTCAGAGACTTTTGCCTCAAATCAACAATTTATTAATGCCTGGAGCTACTTTGCCAGTGCATGCCCTCAAGGAGAAGTTTTAGAAGCGAATGAATTAGTCATCACCTGGAGCGGCACAGACAATTTCTTTATCAATGCTGTCTTTCTGACTATACCTGTCCATGACGAGGCTGAGCTAGAAACAAAGATAAAAGTGACTGTTGATTATGCCAAAAAGCGCAATCAGCCCTGGTGGATGATAGTTGCTGAAGACTCAATACCAGAGTTCCTGAGTCCTCAACTCGATGAAGTCTTTGCTCGACAGGGGCTTGTTCCCTTATCCAGGATGACTGGTATGGCTACTGAGCAACTGCTTCCGACAACACATCGCTCGAAATTAAACTGCGTCAGTGTGAATATCTTGGAGATGAGACAAGCCGTCGCTGACATTAATGCGATTAGTTCTAATCTTCCTCCTGCACCTTTTCGCAAAATTTTAGAACTTGATCAATTTTGGCAAGAGACGGTATTCGGTACAGTGGGTTATGTAGAAAATCAACCCGTGTCAACGGCGATCACGTTTCTGGTCAACGATGAAGCTTATTTTCAAACTTATACCTGTTGATGTTAGATTCACATGGTCAATCGTATCCCAACAGTTAAACTGTCCACCCCTCGAGTACTAGTGAGCAGTTTTATCTTTGTATGCTTGCTCATGGCAGGATATTTTGGGTTGCGGACTCTGCGCCAAATATTGCTTCCGCTGCCCTTGGATCGTTGCGAAAGTAAACGATTTGAGTCCGCCGACTGGCAAGAGCGTTCACAATCCCACTCTCCCGCTGCTGTGCGCGGGTGCATGGTTGATGATCTGCTTAAGCGGCATACATTGGCAGGCAAGAGCCGTTTTGAAGTCATTGCTCTTCTGGGGCAGCCTGACACGACAGATTACTTCCAGGACTATGATCTAGTCTACTGGCTGGGGCCAGAGCGAGGACTGATGAGCATCGACTCTGAATGGTTGATAATCCGGCTTGACGCTCAAGGTCGGGTGAGCGACCATCAGTTGGTCACTGACTGAGATTTAACTATCGAGCTATGCATTGTCAGATCTATTTTGAACTTTGAGTTTGTTCGCGATCGCGTGTTACTCAATGGTAGCGTGACGACTGCTGTGGCTGACGTATGAAGCACGGCAGCATCCAGAACAAAGTGTTGCGGGGATCTTAGAGACAGCGGAATGGCGGCATTGCTGAATCGCGGAATGCTTCTTGCAAATTAGAGACTACGGACAAGGATTTGAGGTCAACCCTACAATTTTAAGTCGGGGGTTTGGTCTACTAGGGATGACTGAGCGAGCAGAACGCATTGGAGCACAACTCTCAATTGAGAGCCGATTAGGGCAAGGAACAGACGTGATTGTATCTGTAGATCGGGAGGCATCAACATGAGCCAGTCCACATCAATCCGTGTCTTGATTGTCGATGATCACGCGATTGTTCGGCAGGGGCTAGCTGTGCTGATCGAGAACGAGCCAGATATGACGGTGGTGGGGCAAGCAGGGAATGGACTGGAAGCGATCGCTCAATATCGGCAACTCCAGCCTAATGTCACCTTAATGGACTTACGGATGCCATAGATGGGCAGCGTTGATGCGATCGTCGCCATCTGTGCTAAATTCGCCCATGCCCACATGATTGTACTGACTACTTACGATAGGGACGAGGATATTTATCGAGCATTACGTGCCGGAGCCAAGGGCTATTTGCTCAAGGATGCTGAACCGGATGCACTCCTTAATGCCATTCAGATCGTCCACAGCGGGCAACAATATATCCCTTCCGAAGTTGCTGCTAAACTCGTGCAGCGGATGAACATTTCCCAGTTAACCGATCGCGAACAAGAGGTCGTGCATCAGATGGCACCTGGCTTAAGCAATCATGATATTGGTGCGGCCTTAAATATTACTGAAAGTACAGTCAAATTTCACATTAACCGCATTCTAAGCAAATTAGGCGTGAGCGATCGCACTCAAGCGGTGATTGCTGCGTTGAAGCGGGGACTCGCCAAGCTGTGACAAGCGATGGAACTGAACTTAAGTTCGGTTGAGGATGCATTCCAAAGTATAGTTAAAAACTGTCGTTTTATCCCTTTAATCAGTGAACTCTGGGTTGACGACAAAACTGCATTGATTTCATAAGCTGAAATCATACAAATAGCGGAAGCAGGAGAAATTACGGATAGGAGTCATGGCAATCCTTGATGCTGTGAGAAACCCCTTTCTATAAAGCATCCGATGAATCAAGATAGTTATCCTAATCAACTCTTTGTTTCCCTCTCACAACGTGATCACTATCAGGGGATGCTCAATGCCCCGGTCATACTTGTGGAATATGGGAACTATCAATGCCCTCAATGTAGGGAAGTGCGTCAGTTGGTTCAGGCAATTCAGCAACATTTTAATTCTGGGTTTTCTGAGGAGAATTGGGTATGTGGGGTGTTTCGTCACTTTGTGCAAAATTCGATCTATCCTCAAGCACAAAAGGCAGCACAAGCAGCAGCAGGCGCACAAGGTCAATTTTGGCAGATGCATAACATGCTGTTTATTCATTCACAAGAATTGGGAGACGGCTATCTAGTTGAGTATGCTGATATTTTAGGTCTCGATGTTTCCCAATTTCTGCAAGATTTATCCAATCAAGTACATGTCGATCGCATTAATCAAGACATGAAAAGGGGATTAAACAGTGGAGTAACATCTACCCCATCACTGTTTATTAGCGGAATTCGCTATCGCGATCGCTGGAACATGGAGCAATTGATGGCAGCTATTACTGCTGCAAATCATTGATTTCTCTATAAAGCTTGGTTCTCTGAAAGGAGCAAAAAACATTGAAATTTTCCTACACAATTCTCTATGTCAAAGACGTTACTCAAGCGATCGCGTTTTATGAACGTGCCTTTGGTTTAAAGCAACGGTTCATCGATGAAAGCAAGCAATACGCTGAGATGGATACCGGTGGAACGGCCCTTGCCTTCGCTACTAATGAGTTTGCAAACTCTAACCTACCCCAGGGGTTTCAAGAAAATAGCTTGTCGAAGTTGCCTGCTGGCATTGAGATTGGTTTTGTCACAGAGGACGTAGCTGCCGCGTTTGCACAGGCTGTAACAGCAGGTGCTGTAGCGGTTGTCGCCCCTACCGTAAAGCCGTGGGGACAAACGGTTGGTTATATCCGTGATTTAGATGGCATTTTAATTGAGCTGGGTAGTCCGATATAGCTGATCAAAACAGAGGATATTACCTTGTCATGGCTCAGTACGACTACGTTGTATTTGGTGCAGGCTCAGCAGGTTGCGTTCTCGCCAACCGTCTGACCGAAGACAGTGAAACAACCGTGTTACTCCTTGAAGCTGGTAATCCGGATACGAAGCCAGAGATTCACATCCCAGCAGAATGCCTTAGTTTGTTAGGTTCTGAAGTGGACTGGGCATATTTCTCTGAACCAGAACCCTACCTGAGTAACCGCAAAATCTTTTGTCCCCGTGGGAAAGTTTTGGGTGGCAGCAGTTCGATTGATTTTATGATTTATATGTGGGGCAATTCTCATGATTATGACCACTGGCAGTCATTGGGGAATTCAGGTTGGAGTTACCAAGATGTTTGCCTTATTTCAAGAAATCGGAACCCTTCTCACGAGGCGCTTCCAAATTTCATGGGGTCAATGGAGAGTTGAGTGTAAGCGATCTGATTGCACCTGCTGTGTTATCCCAACGCTTTGTAGACGCAGCGATCGCGTTGGCTATGACCATAATCCTGATGTTAACGGCAAGCAACAGGAAGGGGTAAGACTTTATCAGTTAACCATCAAGGAGGGAAAACGACACAGTGTTGCTGCTGCCCTCCTGTTGCTCATTCTCGATCGTCCCAATTTGACTGTAACAACAGAAGCGTTGGTCTACTCGCTTGTTGTTTGAGGACAACCGCACCGTTGGAGTGGAATATCTGCACGAAGGCACGCTGCACGAGGTTAGGATCAACCAAGAGTTTCTCTTTGGTCCCGTTGTGTTGGCACCGCCTGCTTATGCTTACGCTGGTGCAGGATTCACCAGTTTAATCTGTTCGATCCATCCACAAAACATTGGGAGCGTTAGTTTGCATTCACTCGACCCTCAGGATGCACCGATAATTCGGCTGAACTATCTCCAAGACGAAGCCGACGTGCAAAAGCTTGTGACCAGGATTAAATTACTTCGTAACTTGTTCCATACCAATGCGTTTGATGAGTTTCGTGGTGAGGAAATCGCTCCTGGTGCTGACAAGCAGAGCGATGCAGCACTTGAAGCTTACGTTCAGGAAGTTTGCGATACGGTGTATCATTCCGTCGGCACCTGCAAAATGGGTACTGACTCAATGGCGGTAGTAGACCCTGAACTACGAGTACATGGAATTGAAGGGTTGCGAGTCGTGAGTGAGTCTATCATGCCAACGATCACCACAGGAAATACCAACGCACCCACCATCATGATTGCTGAAAAAGCCGCTGATTTAATTAAAGCTACAGGTCGCGTTTCACAGCAAATACCTTCAGCAATTGCAAACTAACTCTTCATCACACAAATTGTTTCTCAACAGGAGCATCGTGACACAAACTCTCTGGCTCTTTGGCTCTCGCCTTAACATCGTTGCCGATCACACTACAACCGGCGGACAGTACGATCTAATCGAAGGCTACTTTCCACCGGGCATACAAACTCCTCCTCATCGTCACACGCGCTATTCTGAGCAACTTTATGTATTGGAGGGGGAGTTTACGGTTTGGGCAGGTGAGAACAAGGTTGTGCTGAATGCGGGTGAAAGCTTTCTAATTGCTCCATGTACCCCTCACGTTGTCGCTGCGCTTGGCGGTCGCCCCGCTCGCGGATTGGTCGTCGCTGCACCCAGTGCCTTTGCTCGATTGATTGCAGCAGTGGGGACGCTGGACGAAGCAGAACCAGCGGATATGAAGCTGTTTGAGCGTATCTCTGCTGAGATTGGTGATGAGATTCTGGGTGCCCCTGGAGATCTACCCTAAACAGGGAAGAAAACATAAAAATTTTTAAGAACGACCACGGCTATGTCGTTCTTAATGCCAAACTAAAACTACTCAACCATGTTCAAACTATCTGCTAAATTCTCCGTTACACTGGTCATTTTTACAGCATTAGTTCTGATCAGTTTGCAATCTTTTCAAGCAAAACCTGCTCTATCTAAAACGTCAGATACATACGCTCTGAATCAGCCAACCCTGGTTGCAACTGCCGCCACACCTCCCAACCTTGTTCCCGCTGTATTGGGAGGTAGACCCGTTTATGTGCTGTATGTGACCCAATCTGAAGATACTGTCTTAGTGCGTTGTTACCCTGGCTACGAACCTACGATCGCAGTTCGAGCGATGGGCAATGATCCTAATACTGACGCTCAGAGGGAAGGGGTCATGACCTGCCGTCTTTCTGCATAAAACAACAGATTAATTCACAAGACAATGCCGTCCAAAGTTCTGGGGCTAGAGATGAAACTTATCTCTGTTAATGTCGGGCTACCGCGTGAAGTGGACTGGAAAGGGAAAACCGTTAACACCGGAATTTTCAAAGCGCCAGTTAGCGATCGCGTGATGGTGCGATCGCTTAATTTAGACGGTGATCGGCAAGCAGATTTAACGGTTCATGGCGGAGCAGACAAAGCAGTCTATGTATATCCATTCGAGCATTACGATTACTGGCGTGGTGAGTTACCCAATGCAGAGTTAATACTGGGCATCTTTGGCGAAAATTTTACGACTACTGGCTTGCGAGAGGATGAGGTGAATATTGGGGATTGCTTTCATGTTGGCACTGTCAAATTGATGGTGACCCAACCTCGGATGCCTTGCTACAAGCTGGGGATTCGGTTTGGACGACCAGATATGGTGAAACGATTTCTCGCTAGTCGTCGCACAGGATTTTACTTTCGTGTGTTGCAAGAGGGTGAAGTCGGAACTGGAGACACTCTAGAGTTGGTGAGTCGGGACAACAACAACATCACCGTTGCCGATATCACTCAACTTTATGTTAATGCAGAGGAGAACCCAGAGCTACTGCACCGCGCGGCTCAACTTGAAGCTTTACCCAAAAGCTGGCGCGACTATTTTCAGCGGTAGCGTGTTTTGATTTCACGCCACAATTGCACCACTTATACAATTACAAGGAGTAATGGCATGACTACGTTCCGCACAGTTTCGATCGATGGTTTAGATATCTTCTATCGAGAGGCAGGCTCTCGTGAGAATCCAACAATTTTGCTATTGCATGGCTTCCCAACATCATCACACATGTTCCGAGATCTAATTTCTGCGCTGGCTGATCAATTTCATCTGGTTGCCCCTGATTATCCTGGTTACGGCAACAGTTCAATGCCCCTTGTGAATGAGTTTGATTACACCTTTGATCACCTGGCTGAGATTGTGGATAAGTTTATTACCGCGATCGATCTCAAGAAATACAGCCTTTATGTGGCGGGTGCAAGCTCTGATTGTGCAAAATGGAAATGCCTATGAAGAAGGTTTGCGGGAGTTTTGGGAGCCGATTAAAGCTTACTGGCAAGAGCGTTCACCTGAGAATGCTGACAAGCTCAGACCCTTTTTTACACTAGAAACAACAAAGTGGCAGTACACCAATGGTGTCCGCAATCCTGAAGCGATCAGCCCGGATAACTGGAATATGGATCAACTCTTTCTCGACCGCTCAGGAAATGTTGAGATTCAACTAGCACTGTTTTATAGCTATGGCACAAATCCACCGTTATATCCACAGTGGCAAGAGTATTTCCGCAAATATCAGCCACCGACTTTAATTGTTTGGGGCAAGAACGATTACATCTTCCCTGCCGATGGTGCTTATCCCTATCAGCGGGACCTGAATGACGTTGAATTTCATTTACTTGACACCGGACATTTTGCTTTGGAGGAGGAAGGAGAGGCGATCGCCAACCATATCACTCAATTTCTCACATCTCGACTGCAGCTTGTTCCTGCCTAACAAGGATGACCATCCTGGCATCCAATGGCTCATCATCATCACCACAGCCATGCTTAAACGGTGTTGTGAATTAGCAACCATCACAAATAATTACAGGATTCATCATGAACAAACTAGAAGGAAAAGTCGCGCTTGTCACCGGTGGCACCAGTGGACTTGGTCTCGCTACTGCTAAGCAATTTGTCGCTGAAGGTGCCTATGTTTTTATCACGGGTCGCCGCCAACCTGAACTGGATGCCGCTGTAGAATCGATCGGTAAAAACGTCACGGGTGTTCAGAGCGATGCCTCCAAGATGGAAGACCTCGATCGCCTGTTTGCCACAATCAAGCAAGAGCAAGGACATCTTGATGTAATCTTTGCCAATGCGGGCGGCGGAGAAATCGCCCCACTCGGAGCAATCACTGAGGAACACTTTGACAAAACATTCAACACGAACGTTAAAGGTCTGCTGTTCACCGTGCAGAAGGCATTGCCTCTGCTGCTAGAGGGCGCTTCTATCATTTTGAACGCCTCGATTACTTCAATCAAAGGCACACCAGCCTTCAGTGTTTATAGTGCAACTAAAGCCACCGTGCGATCGTTTGCCCGAAACTGGATACTCGACCTCAAGGATCGCCATATCCGGGTTAACGCTATTAGTCCTGGTGTGGTGCCCACCCCTGGCTATAACTTGATGGGATTGAATGAGGAACAGGTACAGGAATTTGTGGATAGCCAAGCTGCCAATATTCCATTAGGGCGAGTCGGCACACCTGATGAGATTGCCAAAGCTGTTGTTTTCCTCGCTTCAGATGACAGCAGCTTTGTGAACGGCATCGAGTTATTTGTTGATGGCGGCATGGCGCAGATTTAAAGCAGCTCTAGAAGCAGTTGGGAACGCTCCATCCGGGCTGTTGCTAGATAGGGTGATCCATCATCGCAAGCAAGGCAAGCCATCAAGTTAACATTCAACTAATTCAACTTAGGAGCCGCATGAGCACAATTACAACCAAAGATGGTACGCAAATCTATTACAAAGACTGGGGTACAGGACACCCCATTGTCTTTAGTCATGGTTGGCCACTCAGTGCCGATGCCTGGGAATCGCAGATGTTCTTTCTTGCCTCACACGGTTACCGCTGCATTGCGCACGATCGCCGCGGTCATGGACGCTCAAGCCAACCCTGGAACGGCAACGACATGGATACCTACGCCGACGATCTAGCAGAGCTTTTTGAGACACTGGATCTAAAAGAGGCAGTGCTGATCGGTCACTCTACGGGTGGCGGCGAAGTGGCACGCTTTATTGGACGGCACGGAACAGCGCGTGTTGCCAAAGCAGTGCTGATGGGCGCAGTGCCCCCGATCATGCTCAAAACGGAGGCAAATCCGGGTGGGCTACCGATTGAAGTCTTTGACGGCTTTCGGGAGGCATTTTTGGCAGACCGATCGCAGTTCTTTCTGGATGTGGCGAGTGGACCGTTTTTCGGCTTCAATCGACCGGGTGCCAAAGTCTCTCAAGGGCTGATCAACGCCTGGTGGATGCAGGGCATGATGTCGGGTCACAAGAACGGATATGACTGCATCAAAGCGTTTTCAGAAACAGATTTCACCGAAGATTTGAAGAAGTTTGACGTGCCGACGCTAATCCTTCATGGCGATGATGATCAGATTGTGCCGATCGGTGCTTCTGCTCCCCTGTCTGCAAAGCTCGTCAAAGATTCAACTTTGAAAATTTACCCTGGTGGGTCTCATAGCCTGGGCGACACAAGCAGAGATGAACTCAACGCCGAGCTGCTGGCATTTCTCAAGTCCTAAGGCTCGGGCGTTGAGGTAAAACATCGCTGCTAATGATCCGAATGGGTCATTCTCGTATAGCCACGCCTGTTACGGCTGACTGCTCGAAACCCAACCACCATAGGATTCACAACCATGAAGAAACTAGACGGAAAAATTGCAGTTGTGACAGGTGCATCCAAAGGAATCGGTGCCGCGATCGCCAAACACCTGGCAGCCGAGGGTGCAGCCGTAGTCGTCAACTATGCCTCTAGCAAAGAAGGAGCCGATCGCGTGGTTGATGAAATTAACAGCTCAGGCGGGAAGGCAATCGCCGTCCAGGCAGATGTTTCCAAAAGAGCAGAGGTCGAACAGCTTTTTGCCAAGACGCAACAGGTATTTGGCAGGCTCGACATCTTGGTCAACAATGCCGGAATGTATGAAAATGTCCCACTCGAAGACATCACGGAAGAGCACTTCCACAAGCACTTTGATCTCAATGTGCTGGGATTAATCCTTACTTCCCAACAAGGTGTAAGGTACTTCGGTTCGGAGGGCGGCAGCATAATCAATATTAGTTCGCTCGTTAGCACCCTCGCGCCTGCTACCAGCTCGGTCTATAGTGCAACCAAAGCGGCTGTCAATGCCGTAACGAAGTCGCTCGCTAAAGAGCTAGGTCCACGCAACATCCGTGTCAACTCCATCAATCCTGGTGTGGTGGAAACAGAAGGCACACACACAGCGGGAATCTCTCTTGGTAATTTCCGCGAACAGATTGAAGCGCAAACTCCGCTGGGTCGCATTGGACAACCGCAGGACATTGCCCCTGCGGCTGTCTTCTTTGCGTCCTCCGATTCAGCCTGGATCACTGGCGAAACGCTGTATATCACGGGTGGTCTTCGTTGACTTGGGTCAGACCGTTTTTGAGGCAATTCGGTCGGCGCGAAAAGGATCATCACAAAGGGAAACGCATGAGCAAATACATCACCGTGGATACCCAGGACGGAAGTTTCCATTCCTACGTGGCGCGTCCGGATGTCCTGCCAGCAGCAGCGATCGTTGTCATTCAGGAAATCTTTGGTGTCAACGCTGACATCCGAGACACCTGTGATGAACTCGCTTTGCAGGGATATATCGCAGTGAGTCCAGACTTGTTCTGGCGGATGGAGCCAGGTGTTGATATGTCGGACCAATCCGAGGCTGAATGGAAAAAGGGTTTTGCCCTCTACACAGCCTTTGACTATGATGTCGGCGTTGCAGACATCGCTTCAACGATGGAGACGGCGCGATCGCTGCCTGGCACCAACGGAAAAGTTGGATTAATGGGCTACTGTCTCGGCGGTCTGATGAGCTTTATCACGACAGCGCGCAAGGGTGCTGATGCCTCTGTCGTTTACTACGGTGGCAGCATGGAAAAGCACCTGGACGAAACAAACACCATCAAGAACCCGCTGTTAGTTCATCTGGGTGAGGAAGATGAGTACATCTCCAAAGAAGCGCAAAAAGATATCATCGAAGCGCTAAAGGACAATGCAACTGCTCAGGTGTTTACCTACCCAGGTTGCAAACACGCTTTCGCCCGTCACCGTGGCATCAGCTACGACAAGGATGCAGCCGCCCTGTCCAATAGTCGAACCGCCGACTTCTTCAAGTTGCACCTCAAGTAGGGAAACCTTTCCCTACTTCGATCAAGAGAGTTAAACCAGTATCACTCTTGACGAACCAACAGAACGACTGTTGGGCGAAGAGCATTATATCCACTTGAATCAGTGTGAAAACTGTCTTTTCACCATCCAACGAGATAAACAAACAACCAAGGAGATCACAACATGAACATGCTCCCTCTCAGGAGAGGTATCCGCCTGTTTCTGATCGTCGCACTCTTTTTAGGGACCACTATTATCACTTCTTTAGGAGTCACCATGAATTCTGCAAGCGCACAAGATAGCAAGCCCACAATCGTCCTCGTCCATGGTGCATTTGCTGAGTCTTCCAGTTGGAACGGTGTATTGTCCGAACTGATTCCGAAAGGTTATCCGACGGTTGCCGTAGCTAATCCCCTACGCGGAGTCAAGAGCGACGCGGACTACGTTACCAGCGTCCTCAAGGGCATTGAAGGTCCTATCGTGCTGGTTGGGCACTCCTATGGAGGTGCGGTGATCACCAATGCGGTCAATGACAATGAAAACGTGAAGGCACTCGTCTACGTTGCCGGTTTCGCTCCTGATGCGGGCGAGACTGCCGCTGAACTCTCAGGGCGTTATCCTGGAGGCACACTCGGACCAACGCTCGCGCCTCCAGTCGAGCTGCCCGATGGTGGCAAGGATCTCTATATTCAACAGGACAAGTTCCATGCGCAGTTTGCCGCAGATGTACCCGCCAGCGACGCACAGTTGATGGCTAGCACTCAGCGTCCGATCACGGAAGCTGCGCTTAACGAAGGCTCCGGCGAGCCCGCATGGAAGTTTATCCCATCCTGGTTTATCTATGGCGAGCGCGACTTGAACATTCCCGCAGCAGCGCAGGCTTTCATGGCGGAGCGCGCTAACTCCAAGGAAACGGTCGTTGTGAGTGGTGCATCACATGTGGTGATGGTTTCCCATCCAGATGCCGTTGCTGAGATCATTGAGCACGCCGCGGCTGACAACTAAAGAGGCATAAACAGATTGCGGACTTATGGAACTCGTCTTTTCGCAACTGTTTTGAATTCCATTGGAGAGCGGCTATCTTCTTTGCGTTCTCTCAAACTGGATCACTGGGGAAATGCCGTTCAGGTAGCTTTTAGCAAACAGAAGCGTAAACATTAATAGACAAGAAAAAACAATGAACATTAACAAGAATGACACCGCAGTGGTCGTTATCGATCCACAAAACGATGTCTTGAACGAAACAGGAGTTTCCTGGGGCTTAGTGAGTGACAGTATTAGGGAAAATAAGACTGTCGAGAATATTGAGCGAGTCTTCAAGACTGCAAAACAAGCTGGATTTGAGGTGTTCATCTCTCCTCACTATTACTATCCCACTGACTATGGGTGGAGTTTTGCCGGAACGGTAGAGCGGATGATGTTGGAGTCTAAAGAGTTCGATCGCAAGGGTGTGTTGAGCCTTGATGGTTTCTTAGGATCTGGTGCTGATTGGCTCGATCGCTACAAGCCTTTCATTGAGGATGGTAGGACGATCGTGGTCAGCCCCCATAAAGCCTATGGACCACAGAGCAACGACCTCGTTTTGCAACTGCGTAAGCGCAATATCAACAAAGTCATTCTCCTTGGAATGCTAGCTAACATCTGTGTTGAAGCTCACTTGCGTGACTTGATCGAACAAGGATTTGAGGTGCTCGTCGTCAAAGACGCAACGGCTGCCCCTCAGCATCCTGAACTGGGCGACGGCTACAAGGCGGCACTGATTAACTTTGGGTATATCGCTAACGCAGTTCTGTCTACCGATGAAATTGTAAAAGCCATGCAGTGAGAGAAGCATTTAAAGCAAATATGGCAAAAACCATTCTGATTACGGGAACCTCCTCTGGATTGGGCAAAGCCACTGCACGTTTTTTTGCCCACGAAGGCTGGAATGTTGTAGCTACAATGCGGCAGCCGGAGAAAGAACAAGAACTTGTTCAACTCCCCAACGTGTTTGTCACACGGTTAGACGTTCAAGATCGCGTCAGCATCACCACAGCAATTGAGGCTGCGATCGCTCGCTTTGGGCAGATCGACGCTTTGATTAACAATGCTGGCTTTGGGCTTTTTGGGTTGTTCGAGGCAACACCGCCCGAAAAAGTAGCAGAGCAATTCAACGTCAACGTCTTTGGAGTCATGGATGCTACACGTGCGGTTTTGCCGCATTTCCGGCAAAACAAAGCTGGCTTAATCCTGAATATAAGCTCAGGAGCAGGCGTAGTCACGCTGCCGATGCTTTCGCTATATTGCGCTAGCAAATTTGCCCTCGAAGGCTTCAGCGAAGCCCTTTCCTACGAGTTGACCTCGCAAAATATTGTTGTGAAGCTCATTGAGCCTGGTGGCATCGCAAACACGAAGTTCGAGCAACGTATCGGCATTGAAGCTGTGGAAAATAGTGCAATTCCTGACTACGATCGCTTCGTCACTCACACCAACGCTGTCTTTGAAAGTCTCCGTGACGTGCGCCAATCTACAGAGGAGGATGTTGCGAAGGTAATCTACCAGGCAGCAACCGATGGTACAAATCGTTTGCGCTATGTGGCAACGGAGGACATTCAATCGATGGTGAAGGCGCGACGGGAAACCTCCGAGGATGAATATATTGCCTTCATGCGAACTCACTTTAGTACCAAATGACCACTCACGTTAGGTAATGTAAGTATGGATTCTGAGTACTACGACGACATTATTATTGGTGGCGGTAAAGCGGGTAAAACACTTGCACCAGTACTAGTTGCTGACGGACGGAAAGCAGCACTGGTTGAACGCAGCTTAACCATGATTGGTGGCGGTTGCATCAATCTCGCCTGCATTCCTACCAAGACGATGGTTGCAAGTGCTTACGTTGCAAATACAGTGCGAAATAGTGCTACGTATGGAGTTAAAACCGATGCACTCACTGTTAATTTAGCCAACGTAATTCAACGAAAACGAACGGTTGTCCAATCTATGCGTGACATGAATTTGCACAACCTAGAAACTGCTTTAAGCTACAATCTGATCATTGGAACAGGACAATTCGTTGCGCCCAAAACAATCGAGGTGACAACCGCCGAAGGTAAAACCCGGCACCTCACCGCAGAACGATTCTTTATCAATACAGGTACAAGGCCGTCAATTCCGCCGGTGCCTGGACTCGAAGAAACTGGTTTTTTGACCAGTGAATCGATCATGGAGCTAGAGCATTTCCCAGAACATCTGATTGTTCTCGGTAGCGGCTACATTGGCTTGGAATTTGCTCAGATGTTCAAGCGCTTTGGCTCTCGCGTCACTGTGATTGGGCAAAGTGAGCAAATTCTGTCACAGCAAGACCCCGACATTGCGATCGCTGTTCAAACTCTTTTAGAGCGAGACGGTATTGAATTCTTGTTGAAGGCAAAGGTGTTAAGAGTCGATCGCGCTGGTAATGCGACTGAGCTACAAATTCAAGTCGCTGATCAGAAAATAACTCTCCAGGGTTCACATCTGCTCATCGCTGTTGGGCGTGTGTCTACCACTGATACTCTGAATCTAGCTGCTGCTGGTGTAGCAACCGATGCCTATGGATTTATCCCAGTCAACGATCGTCTGGAGACCAACGTACCGGGAATTTGGGCATTAGGCGATATCAATGGAGGACCACAATATACTCATGTATCGCTCGATGATTACCGCATCGTCAAAGCAAATCTGATTGATGGCGGCAACTGTAGTACGCGCGATCGCTTGATTCCATCCTGTCTTTTTATCGATCCAGAATTAGCGCATGTGGGGTTGACCGAAACCGAAGCGCGGCAACAAGGGTATACCATCCGAGTAGCAAAACTGGATGCTTCAGCGATTCCTAGAGCGCGAACATTGGGGCAAACTGATGGACTGCTGAAGGCGATCGTGGATACCGAGACAGACCGAATTCTCGGCTGTTCACTGTTGTGTCATGAAGCAGGTGAAGTAGTTTCGACAGTGCAGCTGGTGATGCAAGTGAGGATGCCTTATACCGTTCTACGAGATGGTGTCTTGACTCATCCCACCATGACTGAGGGGTTAAATCTGTTGTTCTCGAAGCTGTAAAAAGGTTTATTTTCGCTGGGACGTGGCTCGGTATATTCCTCACTCTCCCTATCCTACTGGAGTTTAGACTAAACGCAGCGGTAGACATCGAGAAAAGAGCAGTCAGAGAAATAAACCGCCTGCTCCTGGCATTCTGAGAAAAGCACTACCAATTCTCAAATGCCGATA
>NZ_JAMPKN010000039.1:0-32456 GCF_039962155.1 Trichocoleus desertorum AS-A10
ATTGCATTCGAGTGCATCGAAACCCGTAGCGCTCGATCGAGTCACCATCCAATCTACAAGGGACAGCAGGGACTCATAGCACTTTACTCCTGACCTACAGTTGGCTCCGTCCGATTCAAGGACTGAAAATTTACTACGATTTGTTTTTGCCGGGGGTGCCGACAGCCCGTTGTCTAGCGACCATTTTTCATCAAGGACAAGTGCAGAATGCCATCTTTAGTCCTGAAAATCGGGAATCGGCGTTAATCCAAGGGTCGCCTTGGCAGCTAGCGGCAAGTGTACCGATCGCGATCGCCGGGGCTTTTCTATGGGGAGCCATGCACGCTCTGACACCGGGACATGGCAAAACTATTGTTGGCGCTTATTTAGTCGGGTCACGTGCTACGGTCCAGCACGCTTTGTTTTTAGGGCTAACGACTACCATCGCCCATACAACTGGTATCTTCGCCCTGGGACTAGTTGCCCTGTTTGCTTCTCAGTTTATTTTGCCAGAACAGCTCTATCCTTGGCTGAGTGCAATTTCTGGGCTGATTGTGGTTGGCTTGGGCCTCAACTTGTTCTTCAGTCGCATGCGCGGCAACCAGTGGTTCAGTCGTTGGTCGTCGCGCAGAAGCCAGAAATCTGCTCACCATCATTTGCATGGTCACGCCGATGAGCATCACCCTCATTCTCACGCTCATGAGCATCACCTTCATTCTCATCAACACGAGCACGAGGCTGACTTAGCTCCTCATAGCCACAGTCAGGGAGGCCATACTCACTCGCATTTACCCCCTGGAGCAGATGGTACTCCGGTTACTTGGCGGAACTTGCTAGCTTTAGGCATCTCTGGCGGTTTGTTACCTTGCCCTTCTGCCTTGGTGTTGCTGCTGAGTGCGATCGCCTTAGGTCGTGTTGGCTTTGGCATCGTGTTAGTTTTGGCCTTTAGTTTGGGATTGGCAGGAGTGCTGACTGGCTTGGGATTACTGCTAGTTTGCACCAAGCGCCTGTTTGGGGGACTGCCCGTCCAGACACAATTAACCAAAGTCCTGCCTGTCCTAGGAGCTTTAGGAATTGCCTTATTAGGAGCAGTGATCACAGTGCGAGCTGTGATGCAAATTGGGTTAGTGACAACTTGAAAAACACACTTTAAAGACACGTTTAGCAAAATACGAGGTCAAATATCATGCTGAAATCTTTACGCTTGACTGCCTTAGTCTCTGCAGCCTTAACTGCTTTCTTGCCAGAGGTGGCTTTCAGCCAATTGCCTGTGGGTGAGGCATCTTACCCTGCTGTCGTCAATCCCAACACAGATGTACCCCTTTGTTATTTCCAAGCGGAAAATGGGCAAACATTTGACCTAGGCAAACTATGTAATCAAAACGCTCCAAGAGTGGAGCTGGCTTCGACCAGTTTCGGAGCCCAAAATTGCTATTTCGTTGATGCTACAGGTCGTCCCTGCGCCCCACCCACAAGCCAATCGCAGAGTCAGCCGCTAATTAACCAAGTAGTCCCATCCAGCCTACTTCGCCCCTAAGAAGTTTCTGCAAGGTTAACCATTGACCTTGCTTACGAGCAGCGTCAGCAGAACTTCAGCAAGCCTTCCTAACTGCAACCGCAGAAAAGGGGAGTGTAAAATTTCCCGTGTCTAACCAGAAGATTACTACTATGTTTGGACGAATATGTTGAAGCAGAAAAAGCCAATGATGAGCGGCGAGAACAAGTAACGACTCCACATCCTAAAAGCTTGGTTGCAGAGAAGGATTACATTGATGGCTATCTTGATTCTTTTGATGCTTACCGAGAGCATCAAATCCTGCATTGTCTTGGCGATCGCGATCGTTGATTACGTACTGAGCAATCTAAGGACTATCAAAAAAGGGATATAAATTGACGAGGCTGAAACGGCCTTAAATCAGGGTGAGAGTTTTAACTAAATGTCCTATCAAAAAAGGACCCTTTTTTGATAGCCTTGCTGCATGAAGCAAACCATTTGCGCCTATACCTTCGGGTTTCAACTGTCGATAAGGGACAAGACACTGATAACCAACTTTTGCAACTAAAAGAATTTTGCGATCGCCAAGGTTGGTAGATTGCCGGCATCTACCTGGACCGTGAATCTGGCAGAAAGGGTAAGCGTGAGCGTGGCGACTTCAGCCGCATGTTTGAGGATGCAGCGAAGCGAAAGTTTGATGTATTGCTGTTTTGGTCACTCGATCGCTTCAGTCGCGAGGGCATCAGGAAGACGGTCGCTTACCTTCAGCAGCTCAGCAACCTAGGCTGTAGATTCAAGAGCTACACTGAGCCGCTGCTTGGTACTGAGAATGAATTGGTGGCCCAGATCGTTGTGGGAGTATTAGCCTATCTCGCACAACAAGAAGCAGTCCGCCTTGTAAGAGCACCCCTAGTTGCGGAATTCACCAAAGGTGAAGAGTAGTAGAAGAATAGGGTTTCCAGGAGATAGAGCATCAGATGGGGTTGCAAACTATTAGAAGGAAACTTCTAGCTGCGATTGGACTAATTAGCATCATCACTGGCTTTATCACATCATGCACAGCATTAACTAAGCAATCCTCTGAACAGCAAAATAGCCAAACAGCGTCTCAACTTCCTATCTCTTCACCTTCCTCTGATTCCAAGGCAGATGTTTTGATTCAAGAAGGTGACAAATTTTTTGAGAACGATAAATTGATTGAAGCACGTCTTGCTTATCAAAAGGCTGCTGAAATTAACCCTACAAATGCAGAAGCTTTTGCGAAACTAGGAAAGACGCTTTTCTTTATAAACAAGTTTGATGAGGCAATTACAGCCTATCAAAAAGCCATCAAACTAAATTCAAAAGACATAGAGGCTCATAATATGCTTTCGTCTCTGCTCAGAATAAAGGGTAAGAGATCCGAAGCGATCGCCGTGACCAAAAAAGTAGTTCAAACTGATCCCGATGCAGTGGAGTCTCATCGATTGCTAGGATTGCTTCTGGCTTATGAAGATAATTTAACTGAAGCAAGTAAAGCTTGTAATAGAGCTATCCAAATTAAACCTGATTATTCACAGGGACATAATTGTCTAGGAATTATCCTCACTTCTCAAGGCAACTTAGATAAAGCGATCTCTGCTCACCAAAAGAGTATCAAGCTTTTTATTAATGAGCTTGATGAGCCCAACCAGCTAGATTCAGAAGCACGAAGACTACCCCTTGCTATAGTGTATTATCATCTGTCTCTTGCCTTCGCTGCACAAGATAAACGAGATGAAGCAGTTGATACTTACAACATGGCCCTCAAAATTTCTGAACCTTTTTTCGTGCAGTCAGAAAATGCATCGCACCATCCTCTTGGGATTGACTATTTCTATCGTCAAGTTCCTCTGAGCTCAAAACATTTCGCTGTGCTTCATAAGAAATTGGGTATTGCTCTAAAAGATACAAGTCAATTAAAAGAAGCAATTCCTGTTCTTCAACTTGCAAAAAAATTGTTTTCTGAGCAGAATGGGAAAGAGGAAATAGCTGATATCGATGACCTATTAAAAGCGAAAGATGGAGAGCGAAAGTAGAAGCTTAGCTAACTTAACCCTTGCTTCCACGATTGAGATACTATTGATATTCCAGCTATTGAGAACGCTTAAAATCCTTGCTATTGATAGGTTGTAGGCTGTAAATTCCTGCCTTGGGGTAGTAGGAATCATCCTTGAATTCACCAATAAATGAGCGAAGTAAGGAGAGTAGGTAAGGTGGCGATTGTGCTCTAATCCCAGCCACTAGACTACAGCTCAAGAGAGTTTCATAGCTGCTGTTACCTCAGTTATTAGCCTAATTACTAGTTGCAGATGACGAACTGAGGAAAAGGTGCCTTTGGCGGGAAAAATATAGAAAGTTTTAGTCTAACTATATGAAACACGGTCGTCAGACCCAACCTTTCATCCTGATAATAGCTGGACCACTAAATCGGTTATAGAGTCTACTTATAAGCTGTCTGCCAGACATTTTACACTAGAAAAAAGATCATGAATCCAACCTTTTTGACAATCGCAAGGCAAGGTAGAAATGGCTGGAAACGTTATTTACTTGGCATAGTGATAACTTATGGCATAACTATAACTATCATGGTACCTCTCGTACTCGCCAGTGCTTATATCTTAGGCATTCCTATTGATAATCCTAACGCTTCAGATTTAATGCTGAACGGAAATCCTATCCGTAGTATGGTTTCTGGAGGATTGGTTTCTATTGCACTTGTTTTAGGCCTTTTTCTAGCAGTAACCCGAGTTCATAAACGTAAGTTTATGACTTTGGTCAGCCCAGACGCTACTATTAATTGGTTGCGTGTGTTTAAAGGCTTTATTGTATGGCTGGGGTTACGTGGTGTTAGTTTTTCCGTATGGTACTTAATTTCTCCTTCGCTCTTTTCTCTAACATTTAATCTTTCAGAATGGCTACCATTTGCTTTTGTAGCTTTGATCTTCGTCCCAATTATATCCTTAGCCGCAAATATCTTTATACTTGGGTATTTGCTTCAGGGATCGGGCCTTTTAATTCGACACCCTCTTCTTCTGCCAATAGTTTGGGGTTTTGTACTTGGTAGTCTTAGTAATATTGGAGACAGTCCAGAATACTGGATTCGCGGTGTTTTTTACGCGGTATTTCTTGCCTGGCTTGTAATCAAAGATAATAGGCTTGAACTAGCCCTCGGTTTGCAGACTGCTGAACAGCTTTACTCCCTCATTTTTATAAGCTCCCCTAACCCTGCAATAGAAGGACCAACTGTTTTCAATATTTTTGATTCTGCTGATCTCTTTTTACCTGCTTTGGCAACTATGGCTCTCAGAGCGGGTTTGTTCTACTTCATCTTCTTTGGTAGAAGGAAAAACTTGTCTACATCTATTCCAGATTAATCAACATCGATAAACAGCAAGCCACATCGCTGTCTATTAACCGGGTCGGAGCGAAGTGCCGAAAACCCTTGGTACGGCTGCTAAGGTTACTGACAGCCGTTTCACTGGGCTGTGATCGTAAGTTCCTAATAAGTTTAAAGGCCCGCTAAAACTGTGGTTAGTTTGAAACCCACCTTCGCTATCCAATCAGTGCGATCGCCTTCCCGCTCAGAATTGAGATCCTATTGATATTCCAGCTGTTGAGAATCCTTAGAACTCTTGCTCTCAAATAGCTTCAGGCTATAAATTCCTGCCTTGGGGTTGTAGGGGTCAAAAGCCACGTAGCTCTCTCAGCGAAATTTAGTGACTGACCTAAAAAAGCACCTTCCCTAACCTAGAGAGGTGCTTTTTTAGATCAAATCTAGATCAGCTATTTAGGTCAATCGCTGGAACCAGGGCGAACGACGGGACTCGAACCCGCGAGTAGTGGAACCACAATCCACTTCACTTTGTACTAGCAGGGTAGCGGCAAAGGCTAACTCTGTGATCGCCCTTACTCTCATGATTGAGATACTGTTGATATCTCAGCTATTGAGAATAGTCAAAACTCCTGCTGTCGGGTAGTTTCAAGCAATAAATTCCTGCTTTGGAGTTGTAGGGGGGCCATGCTGCGATCGCTCTCTCAATCCAGACACTACAGTTTAAGAGAACCCATAGCTGATGCTGCCTTGGATATGAGCTAACAACAACTTTGGGAATGATAGGCTGCTGGAAGGAGGGTTTTTGCAGGGAAAATATACAGAAAGTTTCGGCATAATCACCTGAAATAAGGTAGTTATGCCGAGACTTTCCGTCTAATAATAGTTAGGCTGAAATTTGTTCTAAGGACAGCTAGGGTTCATAGAAAAGCCTTGAGGGATCACAAAATGCAAAGCCAGAATATAGATTTAATCCGAACCCTCTTCCAAAGCCGCTTAGCGACTCTTAAGCACCTCTTGGAGTCAGCTCAGACTCATTTTTGTGATGACGAGTCGTTCCTTCAAAAGCGCATTGCGGCTGATATGTTGCCGTTCGGTACACAGATTGCTTTCACCTGCAATCAACCACGCAACTTTGCTCTCTGGTGTGATGGCAAACCTGCGAATAATCTAGATCCAGACGTCACATCTCTCGCACAGGCATACGAGCACATAGCAAACACTAAGGAACTTCTTTTAGGCGCTCACGTTGAAGACGCAAAGCTAGCTGAGGTAACACGCATTGACTTGGGCCAGAGCCTCTACATCGAGTTGTCTGGTAATGCCTATGTAAATGAATTTCTAATTCCAAACTTTTACTTCCATATGGTTACGGCTTACGACATTCTTCGCATGGCTGGGGTGCCAATTGGAAAACGAGATTACATGCTGCACTTGGTGCCATCAATCAGAAAGGAATGAAGCCTAACAATCCGCTTGTACACCGACCGTATAAAGGCTGTCTGTTGGAAATGAGAGGTATTTGTGGCGGGTGAAGCGAGTCGTGAGACCGCCGCCAGTCAAGCGAGGCGATCGCCTCGCTTGAGCAATTGAGATACTATTGATATCTCAGCAATTGAGAATAGTTGAAAGGCTGACTACTAAAAGATTTCGGGCTAAAAATTCCTGCCTTGGGGTAGTAGGAGGCCACACTGCGATCGCTCACCTTCAGGAGTTTGGCTTTAGTCAGTTCTAATTAGGCTGACCAAAAATCATTGAGTTTCCAGAGCTCAGCCCCTCTCACTGACAAATAAATCAGGGAAATCGGGCTCATCCCGTTTCACGGGGCGCAGCGATCGCAGTTCCACCCCTCCCAGGGGATGAGGGGAGTTGGCCCCTTGCTGGAGCCGCTTGATAAAACTGCTCCCATCTGGACGCAATTCCTGTTGACCTTGACTCAAACTAGCCAATTTACCATTGCATTTTACGAGCCTTGTCTACAATTGTTTGGGCTACTTCTAGGGGTATGCTATGTCGCCTATTGTAAATCTGTGGAAGTGCGTCACAATTGCGGTTGGGGTCAATGCCTCTGATGTTAGGTGGTAGTGCCACGTTACACAGGTAAGGCGGTTTTTCCCCTTCTAGTTGTGCTGCTGTCAGGTTTTTCACCTTGCGCAGGTCTATTACTAATAAGAACGCGGCGCTGAGGTTGGTGTTCCTAAGGTTGGCACCGTCGAAGTTGGCAGGGACGAGTTTGGCATGGCGGAGGTAGGCGAACTCGGGGTAGATGGTGGTGAGGTCAGCGCCGCTGAGGTTGGCGCTGTCGAGGTTGGCCTCGCGGAGGTCGGCGGCGTTAAGTGTGGTACCGCTGAGTTTGGCGTAGCGGAGGTCGGCACCGTCGAGTTTGGCGTAGCGGAGGTCGGCGTGGCTGAGGTCGGCGTGGCTGAGGTCAGCGCTGATGAGGTCGGCGTGGCCGAGGTCGGCGTAGCGGAGGTCGGCACCGTCGAGTTTGGCGTGGCTGAGGTCAGCGCTGATGAGGTTGGCGTAGCTGAGGTTGGCGTGGCGGAGTCTGGCGCGGCGGAGTCTAGCGAAGGTGAGGTCAGCGTGTTTGAGTTGAACTCTATCTAGCGGACGACAGTTCCCAAGTAGTCGCTCTTTCCAATAACTGGAAGGCGAGAAGTGTTCTCTTGGCTTTTGCCACCGGCATCCTGCGACTAAACTCTCAACCGCTCGGTTTTCCTCAGCCTTGTTGCTGCTATCGAGGCGGCGATAATCTGCCTTGATGCTTTGCTCGTGGATATTGTACTCAACCAGTCCCACGACGAACATGGCTGGAATAATGAGCCAATGGGCAGGTTTAATTCGATTCATGGCAGTCCTTTAGCCGGTAGGGGCCAACAAGAGGGGGTATCGCACCCCGTTAACTCTTTTGTCCGAGATACCGCTTCCTAATGTTTGGATTGCAGGAGGTTGTTCTTTAGAAACAATAGATTTAACCGCGAATCCTGATTTTGCAAGAGCTATAACCCAACTGACCTCGATTCAACTACAGGCTGGCGCGATTATTTATATTGAGGCTGCTGTTACGGTTCAAGTGCCTACCATCGAAACTGAATTCAAGACGTAACTCGTGAAGAGGTAGGTGCTGAGTCCCAGAGGATTAAGGCGCTAGTGAGTAAAGTCTCACGATTGAGGTCCTGTTGATATCTTAGCTATTGAGAATCCTTGAAACGACTACTGTCAGAAAGCTTTAGGCGACAAATTCCTGCCTTGGGGTAGTAGGGATCATTTTTGAACTTTGGAAGGGGCTCTGCTTGTATTGCTACAAGCCTCATTCTTGCTAGAGGCATCTTCCTAGACTTCCCCATAAATGAGCGAAATAGGGGAAGTGTTTCGGGATATGCAATTACTCAACGATGGAATGCGGGTTTCAGGCTTCAAAAACACTCAGGATTGCGCTTGTAGTATGGGTGTTTTTACGTTTTTTGTTGACTAAGCTGCCAAGTCGCCTCAGCGGCTCGTCTCCAAAACCAGACGTGAAAGTTTCCCTTCATCTAGCTCCTCAACAATGCACTGCCTTGTCAAGGCATACCTCGCCAAATCGTTATGCGTTTTGTTGTCGTGACAGTGTCGGTGCAGAAGTTGCAGATTGGAATAGAGGTTATTCCCTCCCTGCGATCGCTCTCTCAGTCCAGACACTACAGCTTAAGAGAACTCATAGCTGATGCTGCCTTGGATATGAGCCAATGACAACTTTGGGAATGATAGGCCGATGGAAAGGGGAGTTATGCCAAAACTTTTCGTTTAATAATAGTTATGCTGCTCTGGTGGCGCAAATAGAAGCGGAATGACTGGAGGGACGGACACATACCAGACAATGAGAGCGACCCTTATGAACTGGCGGACGAACTCGATTGGCCGTTAGGTCTTCTTCATGACGAGCGTAAGATGCGCACCTTCGTCTGTGCCTGCTGTCGCCTAATGTGGGGTAGGTTGCCAGAGGTCGCACAGGAGGCCCTAGTCGTGGCCGAAGGTTGCATCGGGGGCTTAACTTCGGCGGAGAGGTTCGTCAGCGAGCGTGCGAGACTTTGGAAGTATTTGGGGGAGGAGTCATGCAATTTCAGGTCGGCGGAAGTGAATGCCGTTCGGGCGGTAATTTGCTGCTTATATGAGGGCGAGCAGGAAGCGTTGGACACCATCCGCCTCGTTCTGGATTTTTGTGGCGCAGTCGAGGATCACCGCCAGGCACAATTCCAGTTGCTAAGGAGCATATACGGCTATCCAGGTTAGCGGAAGCCGAATGGTTTAAGCCAACAGCAGCATAACAACGGCATGCACCTGACCCGCGACGTGCTGCCCCTCATCCACCTTCAGAGTTGTGTGCGGGTGATACTGGGCGTTAGACATCTCCATAATTCGCGGTGTAATTCTCTGTTGTCAGAGGACATAGAATAAGCCTGATGGTTTGTTGCTAACTCCAACCACAAGTACAGGATGCTTAAATTTCCCGACCTGTCTGAAAATGCACCTTGGAAACAGCGATTCCGCGCTAGCACAACGATTGCGATTGAGATTGCTGCTGCCAACCCTGGTAGGGGTTTAGTCTGTAGCGATCAGTCAGGTCTGTATCAACTCTACACATGGGATCTAGTTGAGGATCGTATCCAACAACTGACAAACCATTCAACCGGTATTAGTCGGGGGAGAATCGCTGCTAATGGTAATTTTATCTACTATCTTGATGACCAAAAAGGAAATGAACTGGGTCACTATGTCCGTGTGCCCTTTGAGGGCGGTAAAGCCGTAGATATCACTCCAGCCTTCCCACCTTATGCCGGCAACGGTATTACTGAAAGCCCGAACGGTGACCTGCTAGGGCTGGTGATTACCGACCGCCAAGGTTTTCATTGCTACCTTTTAGACAAAACGCCCTCGGGTGAGTTGAATTCCCCTAATCTGTTGTGGGAATCCACAGCTCGCGCTTTCGTACCCAAGTTTTCTCAGGACAGTCGGTTAGCCGCGATCGCGACGAATCAGAGATCTGGCCAAAATGCCTTCAATGTTCTTGTGCTGGATACAGCAAACGGAAAAGTCATTGGAGAGCTATGGCAAAGTGAAAGTAGCGTTCAACCGATTCGATTTTCTCCGCATATCAATGACCAGCGGCTTTTAGTATCAACCGATGTCTCAGGATTTGAGCGTCCTCTGCTTTGGCATCCTGTCACTGGAGAACAGCAAACGCTTGCCATTGAAGCCTTAGAAGGTAATATTGCCGCTTGGGACTGGTCAATACAAGATGAGATTCTGCTCTGTCAAACCTTCCAAGCCCAGGAATACCTCTATTTACTGAATTTACACACAGGTGAGCTGAAATCGATTTGCCCTAAGTCAGGTACTTTTAGTGGGGGTCAATGTTTGCCCAATGGCAACGTTATTGTAAGCTTTACCAATAGTTCCTACCGAACTCGCACCCTCGAAATCGAGCCCAAAGTTCCACCTGACATTACTCAAGCGCGTTTACCGATCGAGTCTATACCTGTCAGTGAACCCTGGCGGTCTGTAACATTTCCCTCCACCGATGGCACTCTCATTCAGGCTTGGTTAGCGCTACCCTCCAGTGAACCCCCTTACCCCACAATTTTGCATGTCCATGGGGGGCCAACTTCGGTTGTTACGGATTGTTTCTCTGCCAACACTCAAGCCTGGCTGGATCATGGCTACGCTTGGCTATCTGTCAACTATCGAGGCTCAGTAACATTTGGCAAAGCATTTGAGCGCGCCATTTGGGAGAATTTAGGCAACCTCGAAGTTGAGGATATGGTGGCAGCACGAAATTGGCTATTGCAAGCGGGGCTTGCTGAGCCTCATCGTATCTTAGTCATAGGTGGTTCTTATGGTGGATATCTCACCTTACAAGCCCTAGGTAAGTACCCAGACTTGTGGGCAGGGGGAATGGCTGAAGTTGCGATCGCAGACTGGTTTCTAATGTATGAAGATCAGGCAGAAACCTTACGAGCGTGTCAGCGTTCGTTATTTGGAGGAACGCCCGACGAAAAGCTTGAGGCTCATCAGACAGCGTCTCCCATCACCTACGCTGAACATGTCAAAGCTCCTATCTTGGTCATTCAAGGGAGAAATGATACTCGTTGTCCAGCGCGGCAAATGGAAGCCTACGAAGCAAAGTTAAAGTCTTTAGGTAAATCAATTCAAATTCATTGGTTTGATGCCGGGCACGGGTCGAAAGCAACGGAACAGCAAATTGAACACCAAGCATTACAGTTACAGTTTGCTTATTCTTTGTTGGCTGGGGCAGATTGAATCTAACAGTGCATTGGTGCGAATGAAACGAAGCTTATCGATGAGAGTTCAAACCTGTCTACCATCGCATAATTTCACCGTTAGACCGCCTATTCAACCAGAGTAATCGCTTAAGCGCAGCGATTGGGATACTACTGATATTTCAGTAATTGAGAATACTTAAAAGGCCCCCTAGGAAGAGATTTTGGGCTAAAAATTCCTGCCTTGGGGTAGTAGGGGTCAGAAGCCAAAAAGTTGTGGGATCTCTGCCTGTATTTAGGCAAAGTTTAGGCAAGAACAGTAAAGCGTTCTCTACAACCTATAGTTAGAGAGCACTCTATTATTTCCATGAAAGGACTGCAAATCCTTTACCTCAAACCAATCTGCAAATATTCGGTCGTTTCTTTTACAGCCGCTGCATCCGAACAAAAATGCAGCTTGTAGTGCTCAACAATTGTAAATAAACTTGTCTCTGAATCAACGTCTCAATTTTTTCTGTAATTGATGAATTTATTTACAGTCATACCCGGAGATGAGGGAGTTCAGTGCTGAAGTGTCAGCTAAATGCTGCTCTTAGAATAACGCTATGATTTGCCCATAGCTTGGAGCTGGTTGTCTTGTGCCTAAGTCAGGTTCTTTGTTTCCGATTGATGAAAACTATACTGCCTTTTTACGATCGCTGAAGGAGCGAATACGTCAGGCACAAATTAAAGCAGCACTGGCTGTTAACAATGAGCTCATCCTACTTTATTGGCAGATTGGTCGCGAGATATTGAACCGACAGCAGCAGGAAGGGTGGGGGACAAAGGTCATTGAACGTTTAGCACAAGATTTGAAACGGGAGTTTCCGGAAATAGGTGGATTTTCGTCCCGCAATCTGAAATACATGCGAGCGTTTGCTGAAGCATATCCGGATGAGCAAATTGTGCTACGCTACGCTGCACAAATTCCCTGGCGGCACAATCAGGCGCTACTAGATAAGTTGAAGAGTCTTGAGCAGCGACTCTGGTACGCTCAGAAGTCGTTTGAGAATGGTTGGAGCCGCGACATTCTGGTAACGCAAATTGAAACTAACTTGTACATACGCCAGAGGGGAGCAATTACTAACTTTGAGCGCACTCTACCAGATCTCGACTCTGATCTAGCTCAGCAGTTAGTCAAAGATCCCTATAACTTCGATTTTCTGACTATTAGTGAAAATGTTAAAGAACGGGATTTGGAACGAGCTTTAGTAGAGCGCATCCGAGACTTTTTATTAGAGTTAGGTATTGGCTTTGCTTTTGTGGGTAGCCAATACCGTTTGGAAGTAGAGGGTGATGAATACTTCCTTGATCTGCTTTTCTATCACCTAAAACTGCATTGCTACATTGTGATTGAGTTAAAGGTGACAGAGTTCAAGCCAGAATACTCTGGCAAAATGAATTTTTATATTTCAGCCGTAAATAACATTTTGCGTACCGAGGTGGATAGTCCAACAATTGGAATTATTCTATGTCGCTCCAAGAAAAAAACGACGGTTGAATTCGCTTTAGATACTGTACAAAACCCAATTGGTGTCTCCACTTATAAGCTGCGTGATGAACTGCCACCTGCTTTGCAAAATTGCTTGCCTACAGTTGAGCAGCTAGAGATGGAACTAGAAGCGGCAGTTTCTGCCCTAGAGGAAGAGCAGAATTAAATTTTCAAAATTATTTGTGACGGGTCGGCGTAAACTCGCTGTACACTAACCCTGTGTTGCAACAATTGGAATCGTGGCAAAGGTTATCTCATTTTTTAACCAAGCTGGGGGTACAGGTAAAACGACCTTGGCAATGAACTTGGGATATTCACTTTCCCAACAAGGTCACCGTATTTTACTTGTGGATATGGACCCACAGTCCTCCTTAACTGTTTTCATGGGAGTGCAGCCTCATGAACTTGAGGACACGATTGCTCAAAGCATCTTAGATAGAAAACCGCTGCCTATTCTAAGCGGAGTTCATCAAATGGATCTAGTTCCGAGTAATTTGACGCTTAGTGCTGCTGATGTAAAGTTGGCAACGGCGATCGCTAAAGAGACGCGCCTAAAAAAAGCGCTCTCTCCAGTTGAGTCTGCCTATGATTTTGTCTTGATTGACTGTCCTCCAACATTAGGTGTTCTCAGCATCCTCTCCCTAGTTGCATCAACCCACATCCTAATTCCGATGCAGACTCAATATAAGAGCTTCGTTGGTTTAGATCTGCTGCTAGGTACGATTAGTGAGCTTCAGCAAGAAGGGGTTGCCGCAGACTTGAAAATTGCTGGAGTGATTCCTAACCTGCACGATCGTACAGCTCAAAGTAAAGAGATTTTAGAGGCGGTAACGAAGCAATTTGGTGGCGTTGCACCTGTTTTCCCCCCGATTCCACGCGCAATTGCGTTTGCAGACGCCTCAATGCAGCACTCACCGCTGGAGTTATATGATCCTAAACACCCTGCTCTTGCTGTCTTGAAAACCATTACCCAGAGTTTGGAGTCCTTATAGTGCCACCCCGTCGCAAGACCGCACCTCAGCCACAGCTTCGTAATGTTGCAGCTATTCTCAACCGAGAGACTCCTGCTCAGGCTGCTCAAACTACTCAGCCAATTTCACTCGAAAAGATTCATTTGCCTGCAAAGCAACCCCGTCGTTTCTTTGATGCGGACAAACTGGCTCAATTGGTTGAATCTGTGAAGGGGTTTGGCATTCTAGAACCTCTTTTGGTTCGTTCTTTAGACAATGGTGAGTACGAATTGGTTGCTGGCGAGCGGCGACTACGCGCAGCTCGTGAACTAGGGCTGACTGACGTGCCAGCTGTGATACATGACTTAGATGAGCGGCAAGCTCTTCAAGTTGCTTTAATAGAGAACCTTCAGCGGGAAGACCTAAACCCGATTGAGGAGACAGAAGCAGTATTAGACTTACTGGCGATCGCTCTTGAAGTAGATAGGGATGAAGTAGTATCTATCTTGCATCAGTCATATAACGCTAAACAGCGTGGTCAAGAGTTGAATCAGAACGTTCTGATTCAATTTGAGAAGATTGAATCATTACTCTCAAAAATAGGGCGATTTAATGCTGGAACCTTTCGTTCTAGTCGTCTTCCGCTTTTGAATCTTCCTGATGATGTTTTGTCTGCTTTACGGAGTGGGGAGATTGAATACACTAAAGGCCAAGCGATCGCACGGGTTAAAGATGAAAAGCATCGGGCTAAACTGCTCAAGCAGACGATTTCAGAAAACTTGCCGTTGAGTGAAATCAAAGCAAGGATCAAGGAGCTGAAGTCCCAGCCAGAACTGACGCCAGAAAAAGTGATGATTCAGCAGTGGAGTGAGATTGGTAAACGATTACAGAAGGGTAAAACTTGGAGCGATCGCAAGAAACGGGAGCGAATTACAAAACTATTGAATGAGTTAGACAAACTAACCACAAGCGATGACTGAATAACAAGTTATCGCTTGCAGTAGGCTAGTTTTAGTTGCACATCGCGTAAAAATATTGGGAACAATGCCAGACCCGATACGGCAAAACCTATTGGGAAAGAGGTTCTGATTATCATCAAGTTGCAAAGAATCAGAACCGGTGTTATCCAGTATGCAGAGACTTCTTATGCAGTGGAGAAGCAATCAACACTCATCATCAAGTGCCGTTGACTAAGGCCCAAAGGTAGCGGTGCTAGCTCCGGTCGCTTCAAAAGTTTTTGGCACAATTAAGGATATTTTTTCAAAACTAAAATGCTTCAGACTCCTTGCTGAAGCAAAGCTCCCAACATTACCAGCCTGCTACACGTTGATACTCTGCTTCGTAACATTGCAAGGTGAGATCGTCAGTGCAGACAAAGCGAACAGTGCCGATCGCTGTACTGCTGAGCAGAAACTGACTTACAGTTTCGAGCGCAATTCGAGCTGCCTGCTCAATGGGAAACCCCATGTCACCTGTGCCAATCGCTGGAAATGCAATTGAGTGAATACCGTGTACTGCTGCCAGTGTTAAACAACTGCGATAACACTGGGCAAGCAAGTCTGCCTCTCCATACTTGCCATTCCGCCAAGGGGGACAGACAGTATGGATGACCCATTGAGCAGGTAGCCCAAATCCCGGCGTTATCTTAGCTTCTCCTTCCGCACAACCGTTTAACTGGCGGCAGGCAGCTAGCAACTCAGGACCTGCGGCTTGATGAATCGCACTGGAAATGACCCCACGATTCGATAAGGAAGGGTCAGCTGAATTGACAATGGCATGTGTATCTTGCTGACTAATATCGCCGAACCGAGGTCCTCGTTCAAAAGCATAAAGCAGATTCGTATGTCCGCTGCTTCGACTGCCACTCCGTTGATACGCTTGACTCGAAGACATTTTGCGATAACTCGAAAACCTACCACTCTGTAACTCCCGATCTAGATCCTCTAGAGCTGCTGCCTCCGGACGAGACATGGACACCTCAAACTCAAGGATTTCCTCTTTGGCTTCCTGCAGTACTTGGCTCGCACTTATGTATTGACCCGTATCGGCCAGCCGTACCGCCTCCTTTTTCGCTCGTGCTGCCATCATCAAAGCTACTTGCTGCTGTACTTCTTGGTTAAGTGGCAACTCCTCTAGTTGCTGGCTAGTCACAGCAGGCAACTGCAGAGATGCTTGTAATTCTTGTGATTGCTGTTCAGTATCAGTCCAACTCAACCGAAAAATGCACAATTCGGTTGCCTGACTCACCGCAGGCACTTTCAGCCGAACTACGACTTCAATGGGGTTACTAAACAACAAGTTTGGTAACTTAAATCTTCCCTGAGAATCAACGCTGAGGTCATTCAATACATCGGCAATCACAACCGTTCCCTGAGGGTCCATCCCCAAAGTGACGTGGCTGCCAATGGTAGATGCCAGTCCCTGAAGTTCCTTTTCAAAGATGACCGGAAGTTGCTTGGCAGAGGCAACATAGTAGTAGTTTCCATCTCCGCTGCGGGCCATGGCTTCTAGTAAATCTTCGTTGTAGTCATCGCCTAAACCTAAGGTAGACGTGCTGATCCCCCGTTGTGCTAATCCATGCACATCAGTAGCAATGACATCTGGATTGGTCTGACCCACGTTAGCTAACCCGTCTGACAACAAAATGATTCGGTTCAATTCCGCAGTTAAAGCCTGCCCTACTTGAATTCCACCTTGAACCCACCCAGCATGAAGAGCGGTAGAGCCTCCGGGTTGCACCTGCTTGACTAGGCGAGTCAGGCTGGCTTTATTATTGGCAAGTGTACTGGGGATAAGAGTTTGAACTTGATCGTCAAAAATTGTGACGCTGAGACGATCGGTGGGTCGTAGTTGCTCGATCGCGTAGCAAACTGCCTCCCGAGCATAATCGATCTTTTTGTGTTCCCCCATTGATCCAGAACGGTCAATGACAAAACCAATATTCAGGGTAGGGCGTTGAGCCGCAGTCGTGGTTTCTTCTGGCGGTGTAATCCGCACTAACACATCAAGTGTGGTGGGGTGGTTGGTGCAAACAGCAGCCCGGAGGGGGATAAGGTCGAGACGAGGTAGAATCATGATTTGGAAGACCTTCTTCTAGGAGTAGCAATGGCAATTAGGGTCTGGAGCATACGTTCGAGCAGATTCTTTTGCTCTTGAGACGTTGAAGGTAAAACAAAATCACTCCGTACGTGAAGCTCCAAGCCTGGTAGAACTTCTAGCCGAGTCCAGTGAGATGCTGCAGCCGTAGGAGGTGGAATTGATACTGAAGGAGAGGGGACTGAAGGCAAAGGGCTTTTTGAAACTGACTGAGGCCCATCCGGTGGTCTTTGTTGAATTTGTTGCAGAAATGCGAGCGCTGCGTTGGCTGGAGAAACAGTCAGTTGAACTCCGCCTTGTAGTAGCGCCTCCAGTTCAGAGTTATTTTTTGAGCGAGCTAAGGTATTAATAACGCTAGCTCCATAACCTTCCGTAAGCAGCCGTCTGACTACTAACACTTGCAGCAAGTGTCGATAGACATAACGAGCTTCTCGTCCTTCTCGGATGGGATCATCCAGCATTTCCTGACCGGTATAGTGCCTGACCAACCGAGGAGAGACTTCTTCTCGCACCCTGGTATGTGCCTTTTCTTCGGGCAGAAATTGAGGCAGCAGCTCATTCGCGATCTGCACCAATTCATCCAACGACCAATGAGGATTTCGCTGGGCGATCTGCTGCAGTGTTTCCATGGGTCTATGCTAACCACGCCAATATCGATTGTCAATGACAACTAAAGTTGTAATTCATCTGCCCTCTTTCGGCTCAAGGGTACCGCTTGTGCCGAGACGCGATCGCAAGCCGTTAATTTTTCATTGCATTGAAAATAGCAGCGATCGCTGGGTGGATCAGGTAAACTACTCTTCAAGTTACGTAAAAACGAGAGGAATCAGTGAATGTAGGAATGCGAAACGTGTCGTCACAGAAAAGGAGGTAAAGATGTCTCATGACTACTAAAAACCAAAAACCCCAACTGCGCTAACAGAAGGGGTTCGAAGGTTTTTTATTATCAGTTCGGAATAGAGGGGACTCTAACTTGTGTGCTTGACCGGCCCGCAGTTAAGTC
The DNA here is from genome assembly GCF_039962155.1 of Trichocoleus desertorum AS-A10. Taxonomy (NCBI): domain Bacteria; kingdom Bacillati; phylum Cyanobacteriota; class Cyanophyceae; order Leptolyngbyales; family Trichocoleusaceae; genus Trichocoleus; species Trichocoleus desertorum. The sequence goes on from NZ_JAMPKN010000039.1 coordinate 17,664, forward strand.
ACCCACATCGCCATGCGTCTATATTACGGTCATTTGGCAAAAAGTGACAAGACCTTTTGAACCGTCTTTAACAAGGCAAATGGCTCTCTATTCCTCTCGACACCAGGGATGGAGCGCATCGAAGAAAAACGAGGAATTTTCTAGTTGTCTAAGCCAGTCTTAGAGAAAACTTAGCAACTCTCCGTCTGCGCGATCGCTCTCCCTGTCCAGCCGTTATTTCGGGACAGAGAGACCATGCATAGCTACTATGACGATCCCCTGCCTCAGCAGTGTGACCAGTCGTACTTACTCACTTTGCGCTCTCTGTCCCGTTGCCCCCACCGGACTAGAGAGTTGCATCATGCCACGCAAACAAACCTCTGCCTGTGATACTCAGGCGATCGCCCCAAAGCCCGCTCGTCAGGGTTTATCAGAACCCCCGCCCCGCGACCCCTTAGGCCAGCGCCTGTGCCAGCTCTTTCCTTACCCCTGGCAAGCGATCGTCGCCCCTACCCCTACCGACGCTGACCAAAAACCTGCTTGGCAGACCCTCACGCAGTACCCCCTCAAGCCCCGTAGTCTCTGGACCTACTGGCAGGATGCCGCTCAACTCGTCGGCGTCCGCTTCGGTCCCACCACTACCCACGGCCTCATCGACCTCGATGCCCTGAGCTTGCATCATCCCACCCGCGATCGCCAAGCCCTCACCACCCTCAGGGCTGCCCTCGCCAGCATCGGCATTCACCAAACCCTCCTACTGCGCTCCAGCTGGAACGGTGGCCTTCACCTTTACATCCCCTTGCCTGAAGCCGTCCCCACCTTCGGCTTCGCCGTCGCCCTGAAGCACTGCTTAGAAGCGCACCACTTGCCCCTGCAAGCAGGCCAACTGGAAGTCTTCCCCAACGTTAAGCGCTACAGCAAACCTGGAGAATACAGCGAGTACAACGCCCATCGCTTGCCCCTGCAACCCAGCAGCGGCTCCGTCCTCCTCAGCGACACTCTGCAACCCCTGCCCAATGATCTCTCCTCCTTCTTCCAGCAGTGGGATCAAGCGGCCGCAGCTCAAGACCTAGAGCAGCTACATCAAGCGATCGCCCAGGCAAAGAAGCAGCATCAGTACCGCTCCTGCAATCGTCGTAGCAACGCCACGCTTTGGCAGCAAGAACTAGAAACCGAAATCGAGCAAGGGTGGACGGGACCCGGGCAAACCAACCACCTGCTCAAAACCATCGGCTGCTACGGTGTCGTCTTTCAATCCCTCTCTGGTGCCGCGCTCGCCCACTACATTGAACACACCGCGATCAAAAGCCCTGGCTACCCAGAGTGGTGCCAACACCAGCACGAAATCAGCCGTCGCGCTCAAGAATGGGCCACAGCCGTAGAGAATTACTACTGGCCGCTTGGCTCCTCTCCCAAACGCGATCGCACCCTTTCCTTAGCCACGGTTGCCAACAACATCGTCAACTTCAACCAGAAGCGAGCCGAAGAAGCCCAGGCACGGATCAAACAAGCAGTCCTGGAACTGACTCAACAAGGTCAACTACCCAATCGCCCCACCGCACGAGCCCAAGCGATCGCCTCCCTAGCTCAGTGCAGTCATACCACTTTGCAGAAGCACAAAGAACTGTGGCACCCCGAATGGTGTGTAATGGAGCCACTAGAGGCAGTTACAGCCCCCTCACGGCCTCCAGCGACGGAACCAACCAAAGCGCTAGAAGAGGCTCCTAGAGAGGAATTACACACCTTTGCATATATGAAGGGTGGGGGGCATGATGCTGTCTTGGAAAAACAAATAAACTCTCATGGGGAGGGTCCAGGGAGGGGGAAACCGAGTTTTCCACAGCCTTCGAGCCTACCCCTTGAGCCTTTGACTTCACCTTCAGCGATCGCCGATGACGATTTAAGCGACGTGATTGTGGGGATTCAAATCCAAGTGAGGCGATTGGGGTGGAGTGTTGAGCAAGTCCATCAATTTATTGCGGATCACTTCCACAATAAGCGGAGGAGCCAGCTGACGGATGATGAGCTCCTGTGTTTGCTCTATCGGCTAGAAACGCACACCTTGAGCGAGGCAAAAAATTGAGGCGATCGCTAAACGATTAGGCTCCAGGGTAGTAACACCCTAGAGCTAATAAGAGGAGTTCCCTTAGGAAGCGATTGCCCCTACTAGGAGAGGAGCAATCGTTTGTTTATCTAGAAGGGGCAACCATCCTCAGGTGTCCAGGTCTCGCTAATCTTCCAGCAAGCATCGAAGTGATTGCGGATGATGCGAGTGATGAAGGCGAAGCGATCATTATTGGTTACTAAGTCCACGAGCCGTTCATTACCTTGGCAATCTTCAAGCTGGATGATGAGGCGCATGGGCTGTTTGGTAAGGGGGCGATCTTTGTCCATCGCTGAGAGGTAGGTGTAGCCATCAACTAGGCAGAGGCTGTCAATTTTGGCAGGAGCAATGGAACGAACTTGCTCTTCTAAATAGGCTTCTAGTTCTAGTTGAGCCGTGGCATGGATGCGGTCAGAATCCCGCTCCTCAGCAAAAACAGGCACGATTGACTCGACGCGATCAGGCATGTATACCATAGTGGTAAGACCTTTAATTAAGGGTTGTTTTAGAGAAGGCGTTGCTTACTTCTTCGCGGGAGGCGCAACGCTTTCTTTATTATTAGTATGGTTTAGGTGTGCATACCTTGTCAATACTAAACTTATACAGTATGCTTACTACATCGACCAAGTAAGCATGGAGTGCAAAAATCATGGCAGTAGCTGTGGAAAAGCCAGTGCCAACAAAAAATCCGCGTGTAGTCGTCTATTTGAGTGAAACACTAAAAACAAAGCTGGAAAGGCTTGCTGCGAAGCGTAACCGCTCCGTTAGCAACCTTTTGGAAACATTAGCTAAAGAGGAGGTTGAAAGGGCTGAAAGTACTGGTGAAATTGAGGCTTAATTCCTCTTGGAACAAGCAAAGGCCAAATACTTGAAGCGGTAAATGGTTTTGCCTGAGAGGCGGATATCTAAATTGTTTAAGCATTGAAGCGTCGCGCCCTCCGACCAAGAAGAAACGCGATCGCTTCTGTACTACCCCCTAATAAGGAATAGCCATGTCTATTATTACCCGTGAAGTTAATTCGACGGTAATTGCTCAGCGCGTCGAAGATAGATATGTTAATCCGACCAAGATGACCAAAGCTGAAGGTAAGCGGATTGGTCACTACCTCGCCAATGAATCAACTAAAGCCTCTTTAGAAGCTCTTTCTAGCGATATCGCATATCCGATATCGACCCTGATTCAAGCAAAAAAAGGTGGTGTAAACGTTGAGCAAAGGATTTGGGGAAGTCCGCAAGTTGCGATTCATTACGCTCAATGGCGCACCCTGCACCAACTGCTAGAACCTGTCGAGTATTGCCAACGCTGGGTGTTCCATCCCCTGCACCTCCAGCCAGAACTGAACTTTGCCATACCTGGGGGCATTCCTCGCCGCCTCTTCTATTTCCGGCAGCAAGTACGGATTGCTGGCGAGTGGAACGAACACGGCACCGTGATTGGCATGGAGTATCAGAACAGGTGGTGGTACTCCATCGAACTAGACCCAGACACGCCTCACAAATTCATTGAACCCGTGCGGCACATCTTCGTAGGGGAGGTGCAACCACGATGAGCACTGCTACCTCTAATCTGACTTACCTCAAGCTCTGCAAAGAGTACGTCCAAATTACCCAGCGCAACTACTGCGCGGCTAAAATCCTTGCCATCATCGAGGGTTGGCAGCAATGGAAAGCCAAGCACAAGCTTGACGACTGGATACGCCTCACCCTAGAGCAAATCCGAGAGCACCTGTTTGAGGAGTACAGCATCGAGACCATTCGCCAAGCCTTAGCGAAGCTGACGAACAAACTGCAACTGCTCAAGCGACGCAACAATCCAAAAGCCAAGTACGATCGCGCCTACCAGTACCAACTCAACCGAGAGGCCATTGAAGCAGCTCTCACCCAAAAACAGGCTAAAACCCTTACCCCGTCTCATTTCACAAATCTAGGAGATGATGCCTCGGATTCTGGGAGTTCATCTCCTAGCTCAAAGGTTATCAGCTCCAAAACGAGTGGTGATCATATAGAAATAGATTCCACTCTAGACACCTTAAGAGACACCACAACAACGGAGCCACCCACCCACCCTGTTGTTGTGGGGGTAGAGAAATCTGAAGAGTTCAAGCCAGTAAGCACTCCCCTTCCTGTTAAGTCTCATCCCGTTCTAGAAGCATCTGGGTCAGAAGTGGAACAGGTTGCAGAGGACTATTCTTCCGCCGCCGCTCAAACCGCCATTTTTGAAAAAATTGAACAAGCAGGATTTCCGCTCACCTCGCCTTTGAAGGCTGAGGTTTTAGCGGCCCCGATTGAAGTCGTGAGTGATGCTCTGGCTGCTGCGATCGAGTATCGAGACAGGCATGAGGTGAGGAATCCAATCGGCTTGCTTAGGGATGCGATCTCTCAGTGCTGGAAACCGGGAGCCAGTGAACACCCGAAAGCAGCTAAGGCAGCAGAACCAGGCTTCAAAGAGTGGTTTGACTTAGCCCATAAGCTCAGGCTAGTGACTGCTAGCCAGATGATGGGGGGTGAGCAGTACGTGCTGACCAATGAGGATGAATGGGAGCCTTGGGACTTCTTGGCTGCTGCGTTTCCGGTCGCCCGACTTCAGCAGATGCTGCGGTAAGAGAGCAGAAAGAGCGGGACAAGAATTTTCTTCTCTATGAAAAGAGACTGTTCCTTTGGCTCAAGGTAAGCCCAATTCTCGACGGAAATAGTCGTGGTACCGGGCATGTTCCCACCCATCGGCTAATTTAATTTGATCAGGAGTAAGATTTTCAAACCAACTAGAATCTGTCCCACGGAAAATCTTGTCCGGATATCCTCCCTTACGTTCAATTGCTTTTGCAATCTCTTCCCTTCTGATGTCAGCAACCCGTAAGTCAGCATTAGCAATGCTGGCATTTGTGAAATTAGCACCGTTGACGAGGGCAGACTTCAGAGAAGCTGTTGCAATTTTTGCATCTGCAAAGTTTACACTGATGAGCCTTGCTCCTTCAAAATTTGCTGCAAGAAGTAAAGCTTCTCTAAAGTCTGTCTCATTAAGGATTGCATCCTCAAAGTTAGTACATATTAGGACAGCACCTTTAAAGTTAGCGTTTTGAAGCCTTGCGCCTTTGAGATTTGTAAACGACAAGTCTATTTTTAGTTGCTCTGGGTCCTTGTCCCAATCGCGCCGCCCGACGACACTTATGGCTGCTTGAATATCTACGGTAATTTTGCTCTGCTCCTTCTCCGATTCGAAAGGAGATCTTCTTTGGATAAATGAAGTAAGTACTTCCATAATTGTCCAGTGATCTTTGCTGGAATCCTTAGCAATTCGCTCCAAGGCATAAATTCCTCCTAGCCGAATTTCCAAGTTGTCATTTCCAAGCTGCTCTATTGCTTTAGTGAATCGTTCTGTGACTAATCTCTCTTCGGTTAGAGCTGCGTTCTTTAACCCAATTTCAACGTTCTTTAGTCCAACCTCGATGTTTTTCTCAGCAGCGATCGCGGTTTTGTCCATTGCCTCAGCCCGCTTAGCTGCATAGTAAGCATTGATTAAAACTGCGAATCCCCCAAAGACGGTTGCAGTCACCTTGAGGGCCTCAATAACGGTATTAACCTGCTTGTCGAGCTGATCCTCAGGAAATGGTACGTTGAGAACTCCCAGACCAACTGCCAGTAATACAAGCAGGAAAATAATTGCTGCTGTTGCCAAGAGGCTTCCTACTTGCTCCGTACCCATAAATTTCCTAACCCAGCTAGTTCTTCTGTTCAGGGTGCCCTAGCTCAAGCCATTAAGTACTTTTAGAACCCCTTCACTCCTCACCAAACCCGATCGCCCTACCCTACCGAGCACTCAGCCCAAAATCGGAAATTTTCCGAATCTCAAAGTTTGGCTTGCACCTTTATGCCTAGTGTTAAGTAGCATCTGCAAGAGAGTTGAATTATATGGATTTTAGTTGTTGCCGCAGCATGTAACCAATCCAGTCTCGCAAATTAGTCACAAGAACAGATGTTTTTTGAGATACGCCAGAATCTGATGAAGGATCTAATTGGGGTATAGTTATCCCAGTATATGAGTGGTCCCTTAGAACAGCACCTGCATGAAGATATTTTGATCTCTTTTCGTAGTGAGATTTAAAGACTTTAAGAAGAGGATGATCCTCTTCTAATGCTAGGTATTTTTTTACATAATCAACAACTCGCGCCGAAATTTTATATTGCTCTTGATTGCAGGTGGCGCACCTTTCTGGAGAATTAGAGTCAATTGTTGAAGCCACTTCAATTGCTGACATGTACAACACAGTAGCAATCTCTTCCGCTCGTCTAGAAAGTATGGATGCTAAGTTAAATCGAGGATGTTCTTGAAGGAATAACGTGGTTGTTCCATCCTCATGATTCTGTTCTCCGGAAGAGACTAGCCGATCATAAATTAATGCATCTTGTTCCCTAGCTACATGGAAATGATGACACGAACGGATAAAATTCTTTTCTTCGCTACTTAGCTCATTTTTGGACAAGATACGATCAAGGAATTGAACAGCCTGAGATGAAATGAGCAGATATCCATTACATTTTGGAATATCATCTAGCCATTTTTCATCAGAAACATAAGTATTTACCTTTGGGCAAGTTGATTTTTCCGATTCCATGCCAGATGTGATGTCTTGCCTGTCTCCTTGACCTGAAAGCCAGAAAAGACTATTCGTTTCTACACTGAGAACATCTAGAAGACATGAGGAAATGCGCAGGAATTCTACTTCCGCGTCTATGTTGTCAAAGGCTCTTATTTTGATACTAAGTAAAGAGATGGGATTTTGATCTGGTGAAATTTCAAACCACTGGCCAGAATAAGGAGCAAGTGAGCTATAAATTGAGGAGACTGGCACTTGTAACATATGTGTATCAGGGTTATTGCGACGCTGATACGCCTTATTGACAGCATCTTTTAATTGTTGGCCTAACTCACTCGCTTCGTCTATGGGTTGACTGCACCACTCTCCAAAATGAATTCCATTAACTATAGTTTTCTGACTGTATGTAAGAGAAATATCTATCGCTTGCTCCTGATTTATATCAACCCAGCCAAGAAATATGGTTTTTAAATTTCCCTCCTTAATTGGTTGATAACTCCAAGCACATTTGCAAAACCTATTCCGCAATTCAGCCCAGAGAGCACGTAAAAAGTTATTTGATTCAAGAAGATTCAAAATTTTGTCAATCTTAATTTTCATGGGATACATAGAAGTGAATCGAGAAAATTATTCAATAAATTTTTTATATTTTCATCTGTATCCCTGAAGGTGCCTAGCACAGTCAATCTTTCAGTCTAACCTCCAGCATGAGCTAGATATGCAGAATCGTTCTATCCATCATTCAAGGACAGTAGCTAGATGGAATGTTTCTGTATATTAGTTTTTTTGCAAGCCATCTTTAAAGAAAGGAGGAGCATCACGGCTTGAGCTGTCAAACAATCGCCCCTCCAGTCCCTCTCCGACTCCTCACCAAAACCGATCGCCCTACCCAGCACTTAGCTCAAAATCGGAAATTTTCCGACTATCAAAGCTTGGCCTAGGTTTTGCATCACTAGAGCGATCGCCCCTCACTTTTCCCCAATTGGGGAACGCAACCAAGTCAGTGAACTGCTGCTCATCACTGCCAGTTGTCCAGAATTCGGACATCAGCTTGCAGTGGCTCTGGAGTTGAAGAGCGATCGCTCCTGCTGGTTCTGAGATGAAATGCTTACCTCAATGAGGACGAGTGGGAGCCTTGGGGGTTATGGGCTGTTACTTTCGCGATCGCTCAATTGAGGCAGATGCTGGCTTAATCATTGGGCAGCTTTGCGCGATGGACCCATCCCAATCTATAGAGAGCAGCTCAGTCGTCGATGGGCTCCAAGCCCGCGACGCTATCCTTCATCGCTTGGATGACCTCCGGGGAATGTCCCTGCCAGTTCAGGTATTCGCTCACCACCCGCAGCGGCTCACGCGAGCGATACGACTTCGTAGGTGTACATTCTCGAACTACATGTCGCAACTTATCAGCCGTTTTCGCTTAAAAACAATCAGCCGAAAAATATATACGGTAAGGGTTTCAAAAGCTTTTCTCTGATATGGCGACATTTGAATCAATTCGCATATTATGCGACGCAAAATCAGATTCGCGAATTAAACGTCGCTTTTTAGTAAATGTTTTCTTCGCAAACTGTGTGTCGTTTTCTTTGGAGCGAAGGCACTTTACTCTTCCCTCTAGACAGCGGCTAGAAAAGGTTAGGCATCTCTGCTCTCAATGACTCTTAAATCTTATGCAGCAATCTATAGCGACTCCGAGAAAAGAGTAGTAAATTTTTACCATTCCAATCAATATGGCATTCTCCTATGGATGAGAGCCAAGTCAAATTTTTAGAGCTTGATTCAGTGGCTTTCGATGAAGTGCGGTTGGGCGATCGCGCCTTCGATACTGACCCGTCCAAAATCTTGATCAAATCATCCGATCCACAGAAGTTGCGCTTTGGCTTGATTGAGTGGCTCGCTGGGGCACCTAACCGTCAAGTCAAAGCTGAACGGAAACAAGCGATCGCCCAAACTCTGGAAATATCAACTCGCCAAGTTGAGCGGTTGCTCAATCAATACAACAAGGACAAGTTACGAGAGACGGTGGGGATTGATCGTTCTGACAAGGGACAGCATCGCATCCATGAGTACTGGCAAGACTACATCCGCAAAGCTTACAAGCAGAGTCTCAAACATAAACATCCTCTCAAGCCTGCTGATGTGGTGCGCGAGGTACAGCGCCATGCGGTGATTGATCTACGGCACGAAGAAGGGGACTGGCCGCATCCCGCAACCATTTATCGGATTTTGAAACCCCTGGTTGAGCAGCAGAAACGGAAAAAGAAAATTCGCAATCCGGGGTCGGGTTCATGGCTAGTTGTCGAAACTCGGGATGGGAAATTACTCAAAGCAGCTTTCAGCAATCAGATTATCCAGTGCGATCACACCAAGCTTGATATTCGGATTGTGGACAAAGATGGCACACTCCTGAGCTGGAGGCCTTGGCTCACCACGATTGTTGATACTTGGTCAAGTTGCTTAGTCGGCTACCATCTCTGGCATAAACAGCCAGGAGCCCATGAAGTCGCTCTTACCCTCAGGCATGCCATCTTGCCCAAGCAGTATCCACCGGATCATGAATTGGAGAAACCTTGGGAGATTTATGGAGCACCACTACAGTATTTCTTTACCGATGGCGGTAAGGATTTGAGTCGCTCCAAGCTCATTCAAGCAGTGGGTAAGAAACTAGGCTTTCAATGCGAACTGCGCGATCGCCCGATTCAAGGGGGCATCGTTGAGCGGCTTTTCAACACCATTAATACTCAGGTTCTCCACCCACTTCCCGGCTACATCTCCCAAGAAGAGGATGGAGCAGAAAGGGCACAAAAGGAGGCCTGTCTCACCTTTGAGGATATCGAAAAAATTCTAGCGGGTTACTTCTGCGACGACTACAACCATCAACCTTATCCAAAAGAGCCGCATCATACGCGCTCTGAGCGATGGCTCAGAGGAATGGGAAACAAGCTGCCTGAGCCGCTAAATGAGCGTGACCTGGACATCTGCTTGATGAAAGAGGAACAACGAGTGGTTCAGGCGCATGGGTCTGTTTACTTTGCCAACCTGACCTACCGCTGCGAAGAACTGCGATCGCGACAAGGTGAATATGTCACGCTGGCTTATGACCCTGACCACATTTTGACTCTGTACATCTACAGCCAATTCACAGGGGAAGCAGGTGAGTTTATTGGTTATGCTCACGCGATCAACCTGGATACTCAAAATTTGAGTCTAGATGAGCTGAAGCAATTGAACAAAGCCCGGAGTCATGCTAAGCGTAACCATTCAAATTATGATGCGCTCTTAGCACTGGGCAAGCGCCAGAAACTCGTAGGAAAGCGGCAGCAAGAGCAGAAGGAACGGCAGCGATCGGAGCAGAGGAAACTGCGTGGAAAGAGCCAGAAGAATTCGAATGTGGTGAAACTGCGCCAAGAGCGAGCAGGCACAGCTGCTAGCAGTTCCGAATCGATTGAACTGCTGCCGGAAAGGGTTTCGCCCGAATCAATGAAGCCTCAGTCCCCTGTACTTCCTCCACAGACACTTGAGGTTGCGGCTTCTGCACCTCAGCCTGAGGAACGGCATCGACTGGTTGTGACCAAGAAGCAGGTACTGAAGAGGACGTGGTAGAACATGGCACAATCAGAGCTGGCGATTCAGGCTCCAGTAGAAGTTTTAGCGCCTCAACTCGACCTCTGCGATGTCCTTGCCACAACAGCGGCGATCGAGGAACTATTCAAAACAGCCTTTATTCCTACCGATCGGGCTTCGCAATATTTCAGATGGCTGGATGAGCTGCGATTGTTGAAGCAGTGTGGTCGAGTGATTGGGCCGAGAGAAGTTGGCAAAAGCCGAGCGTCCGCACATTACAAAGCAGAGGATCGAAAACGGGTTTCATGCGTCAAAGCATGGTCCAACTCAAGTTCGAAACGGTTATTTTCCCAAATCCTCAGGGACATCAACCATGCAGCACCAACGGGAAAACGGCAGGACTTACGCTCTCGACTAGCTGGATGTCTAGAGCCCTTTGGAATTGAACTGCTTCTGATTGACAATGCCGATAACTTGCAGCGAGAGGCTCTGCTTGACTTGAAACAGCTACATGAGGAGTCGGGGGTGCCGATCGTCCTTATCGGTGGGCAGGAGCTGGACAGCAGCCTCCAGAACTTTGATTTGCTGACCTGTTTTCCCACGTTGTTTGAGTTTGACAGGCTGGATGACGAAGATTTCCAAAAAACCCTACGGACGATTGAACTTGATATCTTGGCGCTGCCTCAAGCGTCTCATCTGACAGAAGGCACCCTATTTGAGACGTTACTGATCAGTACTCAAACCCATATCGGTGTTCTGATTAAGATTCTGACAAAAGCCGTTTTACATTCGCTGAAGAAGGGGCATGGAAGAGTTGATGAAGCGGTTTTGCATAACATTGCGACTCGTTATGGCAAGCGCTACATCCCGCCTGAAGCGAGAAGGAAGCTTGAGCTGAGTGAGAGCTGAGATGAGTCATTTGGGAGGGAATTTGCCATGAGCGAACCGGACAAGAATGCACCTCGGTTGGGTTATGTAGAACCCTTGGCCCATGAGAGTATCAGCCATTATCTGGGGCGTTTGCGGCGGTTTAAGGGCAATAGCCTGCCCTCAGCTTATTCCTTAGGGCAAGCAGCGGGGATTGGGACCGTGACGTCTCGATGGGAAAAACTTTACTTCAACCCGTTTCCCACAGCAAAGGAGTTGGAGGCGATCGCTCGCCTAATCAATCTTGATCCCAGTCGCTTTCGGGACATGCTACCCCACCCTGAAATGACCTTACAACCTCGCCCAATTCGGCTTTGTGGAGCTTGCTATGCGGAGGTGCCCTGCCATCGAATTGGATGGCAGTACAAGGATGTGGCTGCAGTTTGCCCGCACCACAATTTGCGTTTGCTAGAGCGATGCCCCAGTTGCAAGACTCCCTTCCAGATTCCGGCATTGTGGACAGACGGGTAGTGTCACCACTGCGAGATGCGTTTCACGTCAATGGTTAAGTATCAAGACCGGATCAAGAAAGCTGGTTGAGATAGGCGATCGCGATTAACGCTCCGGGCAACACTCTGCGGAAATATCGTGATCATGACATTTGTGAACGATTGGAATCTTTCGAGCGGGAGTTATGCTGCTGAACATAAAGGTTTTCAGCTCCTTGAACCGCTAGGTTGTGACCAACCATGAGCATCATTACGATTCACTGTGACCTGCTCGCCTCAGAACCTGTTCGCCGACACCTCTGGCATCTGATGGCCCAGAGTAATACTCCCTTGGTTAATGACTTGTTGAAGCAAGTCAGTCAGCATCCCGATTTTGTCACCTGGCAACGCAGAGGGACGGTCCCAGATACCGTTGTCAAAGCACTTTGCGAGCCGCTTAAAGCGGTTTACCCAGGCCAACCAGGACGCTTTTATGCCTCTGCCGTCCTCATGGTCACGTATATCTATCAGTCCTGGCTAGCACTTCAACAAAACCGTCGCCGTCGCCTGGATGGCAAACAACGCTGGTTGAATGTAGCCAAGAGTGATGCTGAACTGCTTCAACTCAGTAGCTCCACCTTGGAAGCGATCCAACAACAGGCACTAACTATTTTGAGCCAACTTACGGTAGAGGAAATTCAAGCAAATCCCCAGTCAAAAAAGCGCAGTACAGCACGGCGAAAAGCTAACTCCTCCAACCATAATCCAAGCCTGATCGCTCGTCTATTTGCAGCTTATGAAGCTACAGATGATCACAGGAGCCGCTACGCGATCGCCTACCTGATCAAAAACGGGGGCGAAATTCCTGCCACCGAGGAAGACCCAGAGAAGTTTGCCCATCGAATTCATCGGAAGCAGAAAGAAATCGAGCAACTGGAGGAGCAGCTCCAAGCTCGCCTGCCCAAAGGGCGGGATCTTACCGGAGAAGAGTTTCTCGAGACTCTCGCGATCGCCCAACACCAAATCCCTGAAACCGTTGCCCAAGCCCAAGAGTGGCAAGCCAAAGTGTTAACTCGGCCTGCGACATTGCCCTATCCCATCATCTACGGCAGTGCCACAGATGTCCGCTGGGGCAAAACAGAACAAGGCAGAATTGCCGTCAACTTTAATGGTCTTGAGAAGTATCTCAAGGCTGTAGATCCTGAGATCAAAGCATACTTCAAGGCCCATTCGGAACATCCCTTCCGGCTGTATTGCGACCAACGACAACTACCTTTTTTTCAACGTTTTTTAGCAGATTCGCAAGCTTATCAAGCCAGCCCAGACACCTACCCAGCCGGCTTGCTCACCCTCAGTTCAGCCATACTGGCCTGGAGAGAAGGCGAAGGAAACGGCGATCCCTGGACGGTGAATCATCTTGCCCTCTACTGCACTTTCGATACTCGCTTGATGACCACAGAAGGCACCCTGGAAGTCCAACAAGAAAAATCAGATAAAGCCCTAAAGAAGCTGACCCATGCCAACCCTGATCCACGTCATCAAGCCACGCTCAATCGCTTGAAGAATTTACCCCAGCGTCCTAGCCAGAAATCCTACCCAGGTAAGCCCGAAATTCTCGTGGGCCTCAGCCTGGGGCTCGCGAGCCCCATTACAGCCGTTGTCGTGAATGGCAGTACAGGAGATGTATTAGCTTATCGATCACCTCACACCTTACTCGGCGATCGCTACCACCTCCTGAACCACCAGCGCCAGCAACAGCGAGAAAACGCCCTAAAGCGGCACAAAAATCAAAAGCGCGGCATCACGGATCAGCCCTCAGAATCAGAACTGGGCCAGTACGTTGATCGCTTGTTGGCGAAGTCCATCATCCAACTCGCTCAAACCTATCAAGCAGGCAGCATCGTCATTCCCAACCTGACGCACTTGCGAGAACACCTGGCGAGTGAGATGACGGCAAAGGCTGAACGGAAATCGAGTTCAGTGGAAGTGCAAAAGCAATATGCCAAGGAGTACCGAAAAGCCATTCATCGATGGAGCTACAACAGACTGATTGAAGCCATTCGCGGCAAAGCTCAGCAACTTGGTATCAAGGTGGAATCGGAATTTCAGCCGACCCAAGGCAACCCTCAAGAACAAGCAAAAGATTTAGCGATCGCGGCCTATCACGCCCGGGCGATCCCTAAAAAATAATGTTGTTTTTCAGTTCATCTGAATTTAGACAAGTTAATCTATAGTCCAACAGCGCCGCAGTTCAAGCTTCCTGAGCCGCTGAACTGTGAAAAATAGGGGTCAGTTTGGTTGCCGTGAGACGACTGTGCTTTCCGACCCTGGTAGCTTTCCGCTCACTGACTGCCATCCTGGTGTAGGTCTGATGAAGACCTGTGTAGGGATGGGAAGCTGCATTAGGCGAATTCTCTTCCTTCAATGTAGCGTAGGTGCGCACCCAGCAGAAGTGAGTCCAGCCTTCTCTCTGTAGAGGGTACAGGAGTGTCATGTCTTCAAGTTTCTTGATAGAGATGAGGCGACTGAAGTGGCAGCTGCTGAATCGCCTCCGTTCGAGGAGGAATCCTCCATAATTTTTGGCAAACCGAAGCGAGGGCAAAATCCCTAGTAGGTCTGCCAAAACGCTTGAAATCCTTGCAGGGCTTGCCTTTTATAGCCTTTATCGAATTTTACTGGTTGTCGTTGTTGCGAACAAAGACTATTTATTGCTAACAGTCTGGGAGCTTCGCCAATTGCTCTCCACCAGGGTAGGTTACACAAGGGTTTCAGCGCTCGGAGTTGCGATCAGCTTTCCGGGGATGGATGGGTTGAAAGACGCGGTACCTTTCTCCATTAAACCGATCTTCACCAGTTGCGATCAGCTTTCCGGGGATGGATGGGTTGAAAGGGCTAGAGACTGAGTTCAATACTGAGGTCGAGCGGGAGTTGCGATCAGCTTTCCGGGGATGGATGGGTTGAAAGATCTCGTTTGGGCATTCGCTCTCAGCTCAAGGGTGTTGCGATCAGCTTTCCGGGGATGGGTGGGTTGAAAGCTTAAAAGCCTGATGCAGCAATGTAGCAAAGCCAATGCGTTGCGATCAGCTTTCCGGGGATGGGTGGGTTGAAAGATTCACCAGGACTCGATTTGCCAGGGCGAGGCCGAAGGGCAGGGTGGCGTTGTTCAGGGCTTCGGAGGAGGTGCGCGGGGCGGCGC
>NZ_JAMPKN010000040.1:0-32205 GCF_039962155.1 Trichocoleus desertorum AS-A10
TTTGATATCACTGTTTCTCATGCACTCACCATTCTGGAGAGTAACAACAGCACGGAGGATGAACGCCGAAAGGCTCAGAAGCGCCTGCTAGAGGATAAATTGCCAGGGCTGGAACTAACTATAGATTTTCTGCTCAAAGCAGTCATTGAGAATCAAGGGCGGTTTCTCAAGCAATCCGAACTGCTCTGGATGATTCAGAACCCGGAGATTGCCAAGCTTATCGATAGGCGATCGTTCCTCAGCAAGATTGAGAAGGCTGCTTTTGTCTGGTTGCCCAAAGTGCGGCAAACCTCGCTAATCGCAGACCTGATGAACCGCTCTGGTTATCTCTCCCTGCTGAGTGACGCTGAGTATCGAGAGTCAGACGAGAAAGTTCAGCTATTCAAAACTTGGGCATTGTGGAATAGCAACGAAATCCGCCGCATATTGGGCCTCACAATCAATCGAGAGCATAGCGCTATCAAAATACTCAACAAGTTTCACAAGAAGCTCGGATACGAAGCGAAGGTGATTCGCAAAGAGGGAGGGCGAGGGCAACAGGAGCGCATTTGGCAATTGAGCAACTATCACGATGGCGATCGCGATGCCATTTTTACTGCGCTCACCCGCAAATATGGGGACTTGATGGCTGAGCAAGCCTCAGAACCGTATCACTCTGATACCGTAGTCACAACTTTTTCTAATGATCAACCACAAAAAGTTGTGACTACGCTGCCCCCGGTAGAGATGGAACAGCTGTCATTGAAAGGGCCACCATTAAGCCCTGGTGACATCGCAACCCGCGTTGGCTCTATAGGAAAGTGGGTAATTCAAGCGATCGCGGGGCAGACTGCAAAAGTGAAGCAGCTAAATGGTTGGGGCTTCGGAGAATTTCCACTCGATGAACTCACTTTGGTACAGGAAGCGATCGCGTGAGTATTATTCGTCCTTTAAAGGAGATGTTTTTTGAGTGGGTGAATCCCATAAGCATCTGAGGAAATACGTTGCTACCTCATGCAGAATGCTGTCATTGTTAGCCAAAACATCACCAAGCTTATGTCACAGAAAAGAATTGAAGTGAGTGCCCTTCAATTTTTGCAAAGGCTTGAGACTTGTTATAAATCCGTACTTGATGAAGTAGAGTGATCTCTGCCTAAAAGATAGCCAAGGGTAGAAATTACACAAAAATCGCTATGTTCTAAATTGATTATTGCTTTTCTTCCTTTATATTAAGTACAGCAATTAAACTAGAACACTTGTACTTGAAGTACTTGATGGGTTCAGTCTCATGTAGAACAAAACCCTTCATTGATCAACTTACGTTAGCTAGGTCAATAACAAAGGGTTTTATTCTATGGCTTTATTTACTCATGTTTTAGTCGTGCAGGCTCTCCATGAGTAGACTGGACCTTCTTCAGGAAGAAAGGGAACTATCTACGATACTTAAAGATTATGCCTTCTCATACCAAAGTTAACCAGCGTACAAACTATGCTTGCTCAGGCAATGGTGATGATAATGCCATCCTAAGGTGGTTTTCGATTTTTCACCTTCAGCGTTTTATTTATGCCAAGAACACCACAGCTAAAGGTAAGTTAGCTTGGTTAACAGCTATACCTCAGGAATCCCTAACACCTCGACAGTTATATGAAAGATGGCAAAGCCTAGATGAGGTAATTGGGGTGAGGTTTTGGAAGGAGACTCAATATTTTGTTCTGGACGTTGATTTTGGTAGCCAGTATCATCCAGCTGAAAACAGAGAAGCGATCGCTGAGATCCTGGGTTGTTTAGAGCTTGTAGGGTTATGTAGATACCTAATTGTGCGCTCTAGTCATTCACAAGGTCTGCATATTTATTTCCCATTAACCGAGCCGTTCGTTCTCTGGAAGGTAGCTCTGTTAGTCAAAATGACTCTCGAAGATGCAGGCTTTGAGATGAAGCCAGGGCAGCTAGAAATCTTTCCGAATTATATTCCTTATAGGGCAGGCTATATTCCTGAGTATAACGGCCACCGCTTACCACTACAAAAAGGCTCGTACCTTTTAAATGAGGAGTTCCAGGAAGAGACAAACCATCTAGAGGTGTTTATCAAACAGTGGCATTCAGCCGCAGCAGGCCAAGACCTGAGGACGTGGCAGCAGTCGCTGGCAGCAGTCAAATCACCAAAGAATAAGGATAGTTCTGCTCAAGAGTGGCTGGATCGCTTAGAAAAAACTTTAAAAACTGGTTGGACTGGTGAAAGGCAGACCCAAACTATGGTTAAGGCTGCTTGTGCATACGGCAGAGTTTTTCAAGGTTTTTCGTGGTGTGAGGTTGAAACTTTTGCAATCGAAACTTTGACTAAAGCATCTGGTTACAAAAGGTTCTGTGGACACCAGCGAAATATTAAACGGGTAATCAGGGACTGGATCAAGACTAATCGCAAGAGTAACCACTACCACCCACTTTACTCTAGACAGAACACTGAGACTAAAGCTGCTGCTGGGCCATCAAATCAGCAGAAACAGCAACAGGCGGAGCAAAAGATTCGAGATGCGATCGCTCAAGTTGTGGCAGAAGATGGTTGTTTACCACCAGGCAACACAGCAAGAGTGAACCGTATCCATGACATTTCCCGTTGTAGCCTGACTACTATCTACAAATATCAAGTCTTATGGGACTGCAAGCAGCTGCAATCAGAGGTAATACCCGCTTTCAAGGGAACTGTAAATGATTCAGCGAGCGCAACAATAACGTTCCCAACCCAGAAATTGCCTGTAATAGCTCACCCTGCAAGACTTTCAAGGGTTTGTAACTCCGTATACAAAAAGCTTCAAAGTAAGACAGGGCAAGGTATTACACACGACAAGCTACTAAGTATATATGGCTGTTTATTTGCTGCTAAAGAGCTGAAGAAGCGTTCTCGTGT
Organism: Trichocoleus desertorum AS-A10; assembly: GCF_039962155.1. Lineage (NCBI taxonomy): Bacteria > Bacillati > Cyanobacteriota > Cyanophyceae > Leptolyngbyales > Trichocoleusaceae > Trichocoleus > Trichocoleus desertorum. The sequence continues at coordinate 2,886 of NZ_JAMPKN010000040.1, forward strand.
GCCCGCCGACTCCAAGTGGCAGTTAGTGGCTCCAAATAATTTGATTACACCTACATCAGAGATACGGGAGGAACACGGATGAAAACTTGAAATTGACAGGTATCCGTGGACTGTCTCTTCCACTTGCCTAGGTTCGATCTTGATGGCGGTGAACGTGTAACTAGCGGAATTGTTAAAGGAGGTTTATATGGTTTCTAGCCCAGAAATTTCACGTTTGAACGGCAGGAAGTCTCGCGGGCCTGTAACCGAGCGAGGTAAGACGATCGCGAGCCGTAACGCCACAAAACACGGTCTGCTAGCCCAGAAGTCCCCTCTATTGATAACGGAGGATTTAGAGACGTTTGAGGGGCTGGTGCAAGGTTTGATTGACCAATATCAACCAGAGACCCCAGTTGAGCATTTCTTGGTTCAACAAGTGGCGATGGGGATGCTAAAGCAGTATCGGCTGTGGTCAGTCGAAGCGGCGATTGCAAATGTTGAGATTTTGAAGGCACAGCGTTTGGCTCGCTTTCCTGATGTCGTTATTCCTGCGGAAGTGGAGCTAGACTCATTCGACAAGTACCGGGAGAAGCGCACTCCATGCAAGCAAGGGCTAGAGCAGAAGAAGCATGCTTTAGAGGCATTCATTCATGACCTAACTTTTGACCTGGCACACCAAGAAGAGCGAGGTGAGGCAAAAACGCTGGAAGCTTTCAGAGACTCGCTCAGTGAAAACTACTCGCCTGAAAGTAAAGTAGCGGAGGTCGAGCGGTATCGGGATGAGTTTGATGAATGGCTGTGTGCGAGTTGGAATGGACGAAAGCGGAAATACACAGCTAACTTGGCTGAAGCGATCGTCCGTGTTGAGAAGTTGATTGGGCTAGCTAGGCAGCAAGTAGCTGAGATTGATCAAGCTCTAGCTAAGATAGCAGCAGTGGAGGAAGCGATCGTGCAAGCGAACACAACTACCCAGGAAGTACCAAACCCGGAACGATTCATGCGGTATCAGCGAGAGATTAACCGAGATCTCTATGAAGCACTAGACCGCTTGGAAGCCATCCAGCAACAACGGAATAAGGAGGGTTCTATGGGTTCGTTTCGGCAAGTAGGTGTTGGCTAGCGGTTTCATAGCTCACTTTCACAGCCCCGCTTATGGGTCTTTTTGTGTTCCTGGGGTACCTTAAACAGTGATTTGAAAAGTGCGGCCAACATCAGACAATCACCTCCGAACTACCCTCAACCAACTTGCAAATTGATGTGCTAGCATCAAAGCATAGTTCGAAAGGAGGTCGATATCTTGAAAGATTTTTTGGTTGACCCCCTTTCCCTGACTACTCCCCTCAGCTAAGAGGACTTTGCGTCACAGGGAATAATGTGCATCATTAAATGCCACTACCATAGTGACGAAGTTAGTTCCAAAACTAATTTTCAGGGTTCAGAGAATGTATTTAACCCTCCTAGATCTTTAGGAGGGTTAAATGTTTGATACCTATAGAAATAAAAGAAACCTTCTACAAGCAAAGAAAAACCACTTATAGCAAGTGAAACTAGAAGCTTACTAGTAAGATTCTCAAAGTTTAGATTTACCTCACAAAGGCGATATCAACTAATTCTTGGATAGCATATCGAATGTTGTTTTGGAATCTATCAACATCATTTTGCTTGGCTCGGTAATAACGGCTATGAGCGGACAAGTCACCTACATCCTTTAAGGTCGGTAAGCTTTGTTCTAGGTTTCGGGAAAGGTTCCAAGTAGTCTTATTTTTAGAGGTAAATCTTGGGATTAAATTTCTTAAATGGTAGTAATGACCATTGCCATCTCTTATTTCTTCTGCTAATGAATTTTTCTCAAAGCACTCTATTATGAGTGATTCGATCAATTTTCTAAGCATTACCAAGCAAGCATCATAACAGCCCGCTTCATAGCAATCATTGACTTGTAAGGTGATGTCTTTAATATATGGCCGTCTATTCTCCACCGCTGCTTCCACAATTTCTATAGGAAAAAGACCATTGGTTGGTCTACCACCGCTTAGGAGACCTAGAAGAATGGCTTTCATGGAGTGCATTTGGGTCAAAAATGAAGACTCATCAGGATTGATGCGCATTCCTGATATGGCCTGATTCCACATGGCAAGCTCACTAGTCATCTGTGCAACTTCTAGAGCTACAGCGACTCTACTTAACCAATCAGCGAAATGTCTTGCTACTTCTTCCGGCGGCTCATCGAACTTTTCTAGAATTAGCAAGCCATTCAATAGCTCTTCCAGCATCTCTCGTCTGTATCCGACTTCCAATCTCTTGTTTCCTTGCTTTGTAAATTGTTAATGTTACACGAAAATTTAAGAAGTAGACCTAGAGTAATGATGTGCTCTATAGACACTGATAGTGCTAATTTGCCCCCATACTTCGATACGATGCCTAAACGTCCTGTTTTTGCGGGATGTGGTTGGGGAATAACTAGGTACGAAGTGTTGGATGGCAGCGAACTATTCTGTGATTGAAAAGCGTCTCTGGGAAGCAGCGGATGCACTCCGGGCGAACTCGAAGCTGAAGTCTTCGGAGTATTCGGTGCCTGTGTTGGGGCTGATTTTCTTGTGCTATGCGGACTATAAGTTTACCCAGGCTGAGAAAGAGCTGGCCCAAGCCCAGGAGGGTTCCCGACGACGGCGCACTGTAGGCAAGCTCGATTACCAAGCACGAGGGGTGCTTTACCTGCCAGAGCAATCTCGGTTTTCGACTTTGCTGAAGCTGCCAGAAGGAACTGACCTAGGCAAGGCGATCAACGAAGCGATGAAGGCCATTGGGGAAGAAAATCCAGAATTGGCTGGGGTACTGCCGAGGAATTACACCAGCTTTGAAAATAGTTTGCTGGTTGAGTTGCTGAAGAAGCTGAACTTTCAGCAAGAACTCCAAGGCCAAGAGGGGGATGTTTTCGGCAAGATTTACGAGTATTTCTTGGGCGAGTTTGCTCGGAGTGAGGGACAGAAGGGAGGCGAGTTCTTTACCCCCCTCTCTCTGGTTAAGCTGATTGTCGAAATCATTGAGCCGTTCCACGGGCGTATTTTCGATCCTGCCTGTGGGTCAGGTGGCATGTTTGTGCAGAGTGCGGTTCTAGTTGAGACGCGCAAGAAGGCAGACCCCAACGCTGAAATCAGCCTATATGGGCAAGAGCGGGTGGGTGAGACAGTGCAGCTCTGCAAGATGAACCTAGCAGTGCATGGCTTGTCGGGTCTAGGGAGCATTCTGGAGGGGAACAGCTACTACGACGACATCCACAAGTGCTTGGGCCAGTTTGACTTTGTGATGGCGAACCCACCATTTAATGTGAATGCGGTGGATAAGGAACGGCTGAAGACGGATGCTCGGTTTAAGGCGTTTGGGCTACCCAAGGCAGACAACGCCAATTACATCTGGATTCACCTGTTTTACAGTGCCCTGAATAACAAGGGCCGAGCTGGGTTTGTGATGGCAAACTCTGCCAGTGATGCGAGAGGCTCGGAACTAGAGATTCGCCAAAAGCTGATTCAGACGGGAGCGGTGGACGTAATGGTCGCCATCGGCTCAAATTTCTTCTACACAGTGACGCTGCCTTGCACGCTGTGGTTTTTGGACAAGGCCAAGACACAGACGGCCCGCAAAGACCAGGTGCTATTTATCGACGCACGGCACCTTTACCGCCAAGTAGACCGTGCCCATCGAGACTTTACTGAGGCGCAAATTGAGTTTCTAACCAATATTGTCCGGCTGTATCGAGGTGAGCTGCCTGAGATTACCAACGGCAGCCAAGCACTACTGGATGAGCAGTTCCCGGATGGTGAGTATCGGGATGTGGCGGGCTTGTGCAAGGTGGCAACTCTAGCAGAGATTGAAGCTCAAGGATGGAGTCTGAACCCAGGCCGTTATGTGGGTGTGGCAGAACGAGCAGTTGAGGATTTCGACTTTGCCGAGCGGTTGGAAGAGTTGAATGAAGAGTTAGAAGTTCTAAATGCTGAGGCAAGAGAGCTAGAAGACCAAATTGCTGAGAATGTAGCAACTTTGTTGGAAGGAATTGTATGAACTCACCAGAACAACCTCTTCCTTTTATAAAGAAACTACCAGCAGGGTGGTCAGTCAAACGATTTGAAGAATTGCTGGCTGAACCCACACGAAATGGAATTTATAAGAAGAAGGAATTTCATGGCCGAGGCCAAAAGATAATTAATATGGGTGAGTTGTTTGACTATGACTTCATTTCCAACCAAGAAATGAAGCGAGTTGAACTTAACCCTAAAGAGCTTGAGAAATATCTTGTAGAGGATGGTGACTTACTATTTGCACGCCGCTCTCTTGTTCTTGAGGGTTCTGGCAAATGCTCACTTGTAGTTAAGCCTTTAGAGAAAACTACATTTGAGTCTTCAATTATTCGAGCAAGGCTGAATAAGAAAGAAGCAAGCCCTGAGTTTTACTACTACTTATTTCGTTCACCGTTGGGACGTGCCTTAATGGCATCTATAGCTTCTCAAACAGCAGTATCTGGTATTACTGGTACTAACTTACTGCAATTAAGGTTGCCTCAACCTCCTATAAGTACACAGCATAAAATTTGCAATATTCTTTCAAATTACGATCGCCTGATTAAAAATAACACAAGACGCATTCAAATCTTAGAAGAGATAGCGCGATCGCTCCACGATGAGTGGTTCGTCAGATTCCGCTTTCCTGGTCATGAGCAGACCAAACTAGTTGATTCAGAACTAGGGTTGATTCCTCAAGGCTGGGAAGTTGGTAGTTTAGAGGATGCTTTAGTTCTTCAGAGAGGTTTTGATTTACCGACGAAGCAGCGAAAGGAAGGTAGTATTCCTATCTACGCATCTACTGGAATCACAGGTACTCACAATGAAGTAAAGGTTAAAGCTCCAGGCGTCGTAACTGGTCGAAGCGGTTCTTTAGGGACAGTTATCTATGTTAATGAGGATTTTTGGCCTCTCAATACAACTCTATGGGTTAAAGAATTTAGAAAAGCTACTCCAATTTACGCATTCTACTTATTAAGTAGTCTCGGATTAGAGCAATACAATTCAGGCGCAGCAGTCCCAACTCTAAATAGAAATGATATTCACGGTTTGCCCATAGTAATTCCCTCTTCCTCAATGCTTCAGCAGTTTAACTATCATGTTGAACCTATGCTTGCGTTGAAAAGGAATCTAATACGGAGAAATGAAAATCTCAGACAAAGCCGTGATCTTCTCTTGACCAAGCTTATTTCAGGTGAGGTTGATGTAGAAAATCTAGAGATTGATAGGGAGGGTAAAGCGATCGAAGTTGAAGAAGTAAGTGAAGTTAGAGAGGCGATCGCCGTTTGAATTGAGATAAAGGCGCGAACGGAGTTACGAAGTTAAACAAGTATATAAGAGCAATCCGGGATTCAGCATCTCTGCCTGGAAATGATCTATAAATCGTCTCAGGAGATTTATTCATGCCCAGAATTGAGTGCCCCCATTGCCATGAGCTATTTGATCCACCTTAGCAGGATGATACAGGCAAGAATGTAGGAACTGGCGTGGGTGGTGTTGCGGGCGGTATGGCAGGTCAAGCCATAGGCCGTGGAATTGGGATTGTCATAGGCCGTAGAATTGGTTTTGCAGGTGGCCTTCCGGGGTTAATCCTTGGAGGCATTGCAGGCGCAGCGTTAGGTAACTTTATAGGCGGCTTATTGGATGACAAAAGTATTTATTGCCCGCATTGCAATGAAAAAGTAAACATGAATCAATAGGCTGAATAAGCCATTGAGGCTAAACGGGCGATCGTGGGTTGAGTTAAGGGCGATCGTAGAGCATAACCAATGGCTGTATGACTTATGCTCTAGGTTTTCAAGAAGTTGAGTATTATTTCTTATTTTCTAGAAACTATGTCAAACAAAAGGGATTTGCACTCTTGGTTTAGCTATCTAGATAAAAATAGATCTCCTTACCATCCAACAGTAAGTACAAATATTTTAACTGACGGTTTTTTTAGTTACGAAGAAAACGATAACCACTCTAAGGATTGGGTTTCTGAAGAGTGGTTAGTCCGCTCCGTACTAGTTCCAGTGGAACAACTTGAAGATGCAGCTAAGACTTTAACTCCACACGACATCGTATTTGATACAGGCTGGGATTTTGAAAATAACTTTAGCTTTGGTGAATTTACTAATAATCGAGGATTTGACTTACATCCCTGGCTCTTGACCAGGAAACATCCTATTACAAATGAGCTAATTATAGAGCTACGTCGGGATTTCGTAATTTACCATTGCTTAGAAGAGAAGCAGTCAAAATGTTACTATCATCCTCTGGATCAAATTCTCGTCACGGAATTTAAGATTGAAACTCATAAATACTATGATCCAGCTCCTAAAAGTTGGACCTATTGTGATTACTTGCAGGACTTTCTCTCTGTTGTGGGCATGGGGTTGGTAATCTGTACAGTTGCTGACCGTTTTGCTAATGCTGAAATAGAAGAAGAGCTTCAACTAGGCCAGTCTCAAAAAGAGAAGATTGATGAATTAACTTCTATCTCAAAAATCTTGCATCCCGCTGAATTCACGGCACATGGCTACTATCAGGGACGTTCAACTCTTTGGCGTAATTTTTTAGTCTATCCCTATCAACTGCCAAAAGTAGAAAGAACTCCTTGGTATTACTCCGGAGAAATTACTGTTCAAGAAGGTGATTTACCACGCTTCATTATTAATAGTGAAGGAGCTAAATCTAATCTAAGGGAATTCGATCAACCAGTTTATCTTTATTTCCGTCCTGAAGTACTACAGAAATATATTCAAAATCCTGAGTATAAAGCTTTTTTTCACATGAAAAATTGGGGATTTGCTTCTACTCCTACTAGCGAAAGCATTGATATAGGTATTAACTCTCAAGGGCTAGTTAACGCTTTTGCACCAGACGTAGCCAATTTAAGTCTCTCAGAGCAGGCATATTGGGCCTCTTTTTCTTCATTACCAAGCGGGGAGGTTTGTGAAGAGATGTTCCAAACCAGAATGCAGCAGAACCCTCCTCATTCGCCTGGAACAGTTGAATTAATCAGTAATACTCGCTCGCGCCTGAATAGCATTTTTCAGGCTAAGTTTTCTGTTGAACTTTTGCAAACTCACCAGCCATCTGAGCAAGAGCTAAAGAAACTCAGCGTCGGGCCAGTTAGTGGTCAATTCTCCGAAGTACTCGACCTTACTAAAATCCTTTATGGATGGGTAGCTGAAACTTTGAAAACTGATTCTCTTCGAGCTGCATTAGTTAACTTGGGTGGAACAGTGGATAGCTCTCTCCGCCAAATCAAGCTCCTGGAGAAAATTTTGATAGCTAAAGGACTAGATCAAGCCCAGGCTCGTGCAGTAACTGCACCCTTAGTTGGGCTTAATGATCTCCGTATTAATGCAGCGCACATTGGCGGTCCTAATATTGAAAAGACTTTTCAACTCATGGGAGCATCTCCAGCGTCTCAAACACCGAGAGTTGTATGGAATTTGTGCGTTGATGCTGTAGTAGGATGCCTTGATTCTGTTGCTAATACTTTGAGCGCGTAAATCCTTATTGTTCAGATGTAACAATGGCACATCCTGATTCCGAGCAAGCCCTGGAAAACGAAACCATTGACCTGTTTGCTTCGATGGGTTGGGCAACCGTTGACTGTATGAACGAGGTTTGCGGGGCAAATAACCCACTGGGTCGAGAAACCAAGAGCGAGGTTGTCTTAGTGCCCCACCTGCGCTCGGCCCTCACCAAACTCAACCCAGGCTTGCCCAGTGAGGCGATCCAGCTTGCCATCGATGAGTTAGTACGCGATCGCAGTACCAGCCTAGAAAACACCAACCGCGAGATTTACCAACTACTCAAGAACGGGGTCAAGGTTCGCTTCAAAACCAATGACGACGAAGAGCAAGAAGAAACCCTCAAAGTCATCGACTGGACAACCCCAACCAATAACGACTTTTTGCTAGCCTCCCAGCTTTGGATCACAGGTGAAATCTACACCCGTCGCACCGACCTCATTGGCTTCGTCAACGGCCTACCCCTCGTCTTCATCGAACTCAAAGCCCACCATCAGCGGCTAGAGCAGGCTTACCAGAACAACCTCACCGACTACAAACAAACCATCCCCCAACTGTTCTGGTATAACGCCTTCATCCTCCTCTCCAACGGCAAGAAAAGCCGCATTAGTTCTCTTACCGCTCAGTGGGAGCACTTCTCCGACTGGAAGAAGATCAACAGCGACGGTGAAGAAGGGATCATCTCGCTGGAAACCATCATTCGAGGCACCTGTGACAAAAATCGCTTGCTCGATTTAGTCGAAAACTTCACCTTCTTCTACACCGCTGGGGGCAATCTCACCAAAATCGTCGCCAAGAATCACCAGTTTCTAGGCGTGAATGCTGCTGTCGCTGCCGTCGAGCAAATTGAGCAGAATCAAGGCAAATTAGGCGTTTTCTGGCATACCCAAGGCAGCGGTAAAAGCTACTCGATGGTGTTCTTCTCCCAGAAAATCTTGCGGAAGCAGCAAGGAAACTGGACGTTCTTGATCCTCACCGACCGGGAAGACCTCGACGGCCAAATCTACAAAAACTTTGCCTACGCCGGAGCTGTTACCGAACCAGAGAATGAAGTGCGAGCCAAAAGCGCCGAACACCTGAAGCAGCTCTTACGCGAAGACCACCGCTACATCTTCACCCTGATTCAGAAATTCCGTACTGACAAAGGCGCTACCTACCCAAAACTCAGCGATCGCTCAGACATCATCGTGATCGCAGACGAAGCCCACCGCTCGCAGTACGATACCTTTGCCCTCAACCTCCGCAACGCCCTCCCTAATGCTGGCTTCATTGGCTTCACAGGCACCCCACTGATGGCTGGTGAGGAAAAGACACGAGAAGAGTTTGGCGACTACATCAGTATCTACAACTTCCAGCAGTCGATCCAAGATGGCGCTACCGTCCCGCTCTACTACGAAAACCGGATTCCAGAACTACAACTCGACAATAGCGACCTGAACGCTGAGATCGAGCAAATCATTGCCGCCGCTGCCCTCGACGAAGACGAAGAACGCAAGCTAGAGCGAGAATTCAGCCGCGAGTATCACCTGATTACCAGAGACGACCGACTCGAAAAAATTGCTGAAGACATCGTCAGCCACTTCATGGGCCGAGGCTACTCAGGCAAAGCAATGGTGATCGCGATCGATCGCTTTACTGTCGTCAAGATGTACGACAAAGTGCAGCTTTACTGGCAGCAGTACCTCCAGAACCTGAAAGCTCAGCTTGCGATCGCTGATGAGTCAGAGCAACAAAAGCTTTCAGCCCAGATTGCCTACATGGAAGCAACAGACATGGCTGTAGTCGTGTCTTCTTCCCAGAATGAGGCTAAGGACTTTAAGGAAAAAGAGCTAGATATCATGCCGCATCGGAAGCGGATAGTGCATGAGTCTCCTGGGCTGGATGAGAAATTCAAAGACCCACAAAATCCGCTACGTATCGTGTTTGTCTGTGCCATGTGGATCACTGGGTTTGACGTACCCAGTTGCTCCACAATTTACCTCGACAAACCTATGCAAAACCATACCCTGATGCAAACCATTGCCAGGGCGAACCGGGTCTTCCGAGACAAGGTGAATGGGTTAATCGTGGACTATATCGGAGTCTTCCGTAACCTTCAAAAAGCCTTAGCGATCTACGGCTCAGCCTCTGAAGGCGGTGTTGAAGAAGGCGATACTCCAGTCAAGGCCAAAGCTGCCCTAGTAGAACAACTTAGGCAGGCGATCGCCGAAGCAACCACGTTTTGCACGGTTAAGGGCGTTGATTTGATGAAGCTCAAAACCACTCAGGGTGCCTTTGAGCGTACTAAGTTGTGGGCCGAAGCTGTGGAAGCGGTTCTGGTGAACGACGAAACCAAACGAACTTACTTTTCCTTGGCAGGCAACGTCAAACGCCTCTACAAAGCCATCTTGCCTGACCCCAACGTGAACGAGTTCACTGCTACTGAAGCGCTCTTTAGTCGTCTCAGCCAAGAAATTCGCAACGAAGTGCCTGATGTAGACATTTCTGAGATTAAGGCAGAGGTTGAAGAACTGCTCGACAACTCAATCTTTGCAGGTAAGTTCGTCATACCAGAGTCTCAAGGCCAATACATTGACCTCAGCCAAGTTGACTTTGACGCTCTGAAAGCCCAATTTGCCACAGGCTACCCTCGCACCGAAGCCGAAAAACTCAAGGGCACTCTCAATCAAAAGCTGCAACGGATGGTAAGTCTCAACAAAACCCGTACCAACTACCTGGAAAAATTTCAGCAAATGATTGAAGAGTACAATGCTGGCTCTCGCAACGTTGAGCAATTCTTCAATGACCTAGTCACCTTTGCCCAAGACTTGAAAACCGAAGATCAACGGGCGATCGCCGAAAACTTAGCCGAGGAAGAGCTAGCCATCTTTGACCTACTCACAAAACCTGAACTCACCCTCACCAAGCAGGAAGAGCAAGCCGTCAAGCAAGTGGCAAAGCAACTCTTAGAAACCCTGAAGCAAGAAAAATTGGTACTAGATTGGCGCAAACGTCAGCAGTCCAGAGCAGCCGTTAGACTCGCGATCGAGGAAGGATTGGACCAACTCCCAGAAACCTACTCAGCCGAAGTTTACGAGCAAAAGTGTGAGCAGGTTTACCAGCACGTCTACGACGCTTACCAAGAGCGGGGCAAGAGTATTTACAGCTCAGCTGCCTAGGAACAGAGCTTTTTTAGGCCTGCATTCTATTGAATCCTCTAATGCTCAACCTCCTACATTGCTCTGCTACCTTCACACATACATCGCATTGCCTATTTGCCTTTATACAGGCAAAAAACAGGTATAGCTTCGCAGGCGATTGTTCTCAAACCACAAGTACCCCTGCTTCTTGAAAAATTGAGAGTATTTCGCCTAGATACAAACTTACAGAGTTGCGAAGTCTCAAAGTTATAAACTTTCTAACTTACAAAGTTCAAGAGTTTCCAACTCATAGAGTTCGTGACAAACTGGCTCTCAAGCCTATGTTGTTTTTGTTATGAAAATAATCTCTGTAGCAGCCGGAAAGGGTGGCAGCTGCAAAACTACCACAGCACTGGGACTGGCAACGGTCCTGTCGGAGCGATGCAAAGTACTAGTTATTGATTCCGACCCACAGGGCAGCCTATCTTGGGTTGCTGATAAAGCGGGAGCAGCGTTTGATGTTGCTCAAGAAAGTGACCAAAAGATCTTGAGCAAGCTTCGTAAAGTAGGCGGCTACCACGTCCTTATTTGCGATACCCCGCCTGGGCTCGACAGCAAAATTCTTGCTACCACTGTAGAGCTGTCAGACTATTCAATTCTGCCTTCTCCTACATCACCCCTTGATATTCGGGAGCTGACCAGGACCATTAATCAAGCGATCGCTCCCATTGGCAAACCCTACAGGGTGTTGTTGTCCCGTGTGGATAGCAGACGCATCAATGAGGCGATGGACATCCAGTCCCACTTGATGAGTAAAGAGATTCCAGTTTTCAACGCCGTAGTTCGTGCTCGTGTAGCTCATGAGCGGGCGATCGTCGAGGGTAAGTTGATTACTCAATACCGAGGTGCTGGAGCCAAAGAAGCCTCTGATGACTTTCGTCGAGTTGTAGATGAACTACTCAGGGACGTGGGGAGTTTGGGTGATGCCTAGGAAGAAAATTACAGACTTACTGAATGACGAACTTCAAGACTCTGTAAGTTTGGAACAACCAGAATCTCAAACTTCGATTGGCGCTGATTTTGAAACTACGCAAGAAACAAACTCTCAAACTACCAAACAAACAAAACCTCAAACAACCGAACTTACAGAGTCTGAAACTCCTCAACTTCCCAAATACCTTAGCCTGGAACGAAAAGAAGTGAGGCTGTCAGCAGAGCAGTTAGATGCCTTAACGATGATCACGCGCAGGCTAAATCGCAGCCGAGCTAGACAGGGAGAACGCATCACAGACAACACTCTAATTCGTGTGGCGATCGAGATGCTGATTGAGCACAGCGCCAAACTCGAAGGTGTTACAGAAGAGGAACTATTGGCGAGTTACAAGCGGGCCATCAGTGGGGGAGGATGAAGCGATCGCTAGTTCATCAACAATGCCGTCAGTTTCCCTAACCGTTGCTTGATTGCTGTGACCTCACCTTCAAGGGTTTGGAGGCGATCGCCAACAGTCGTAACATCCTCCCCCAGGTACTGCCCGATGGCTTGGTAAATCAATTCTGTTTGGCTCAGACCTGTAGTTTCCGATAATGCCTTGAGTTTGCTTACCCATAACTCAGGTACTCGCGCCCCAATCATCTGCTTTGGCATTTCTGACCACCTTGAAAGCGCTGCTAGCGTAGATGCTTCAAGCTTAACCAAATATTTTTGGCCCAAAGCGTAAACGACGCTAACAACGCTAACGAATTAAGTAAAACTTATCGATTGACGGCAGAATGAGGGTTACAGCGATTTTGGGTAGCAGGCGATCGATAAGTTGGGATTAACTGCCTCTGTCTTTTTGGATGTAACAACGGTGTATCAATGGTTTGACTGTTTTACCTGAAGAAAGTAACATTACTTCAGCTAAATGTTGAGGCGGCTCAGTGAAGGTAGACGGTCACGGTCAAGCTAAGGTTTTAACACCCTACGAGATTGGGAAATTGTTCGAGGCGTTTGAGGGCGATCGCGATCGTGCCCTCTTTGGCATCTGCCTCTACACCGGATGCCGTATCAGTGAGGCTTGCTCGATGCTCACCACCGATGCTTATGACGCAGCCGGGGTCAGAATGAAGATTACTCTGCGGAAGGCCAACACGAAGGGGAAGCAGGAGACGCGGCAGATTCCGGTTAACGCAGTTCTGAAGGGCTACCTGGAAACGTACCGGGTGGGCGCAGGTAAGCAATATCTATTCCCTGGAAGGCACGGACGCGGGCACATCAATCCTAAGTCAGCCGATGAGATTCTCAGGGAGACGTGCGATCGCCTGGGGCTGGTGGGAGTTAGCACTCATAGTTTCAGACGAACTGCTCTAACCCAGATGAGTAGTGCTGGGATACCGTTGCGGGTGATTCAGGAGATATCGGGGCATCGCAGCTTACAGGCACTTCAACGGTATTTAGAGGTCTCAGAGTTACAACTGGAAGGGGCGATCACGGCTTTAAGTTTTTGAAACGTATTGGCTGTAACTAAGTAAAATAATGTTTCGAACCTAGCCATGCAGTTTAGTAAAGACCACAAAATTCCTTAGTGTATAGAAAAACAAATATGTTTCCTTATGAGTAGGGTTACGTTTACGAGGGTTAGAAACCTTGTTTTTTCCCCGATATTCATAGCACTTGCTTTAGGTGGTTTTAGCACATACCTTATTGCTAAGGGTGAAGTGGAAGCTGGAATGGGTGGTGCAGGTGCCGCTATTACTGCTGCTACCATGAGGCGTGATGAGGATGATAGAGGAGAGTCTGATGAAATTGAATTTCATCAGACATTGAGAATTCGAGAATTAGAAATACAACTTGGGTTTCAGCGTCAACTGCTGGACCTTGAGAAAGATAATCTTAAGTTGTCAGAGAAATGTGCAATCCAAAGCAAGACAATTAAAGAGCTTGAGGAACATTTAAAACAACAACAAGCTTTGTTACTTGAACAGCAAAAAGAACTTTCTATCCATAAAGCTTTGCCAGATTCGAAAGCTTTATCTTTAGAATCACAGAAGCTTGAAGCTAATAAATCTCAGGTAGGTAATTTAGATGCTTCCTAATAGTGACTATGAAACTCTGCAAGAGGTTAGACTTAAGAAGAAACAAGCATTCATGGCTGGTATTTTCTTAGCTAGTCTGTCTGCCGCATTGACTATTAATATCTCTGCTCGTAGTGATTTAATTCAGCAAAAAAATGTTGCGGCGCTCCTATCAGGTATGTTTGGATTTGCTTCTATTGAAGCATTTCGTCGATCGTTTTAATTAAATTCACAGTTTTTACTACCAAGACTAAGGCGCAGAAATAGTACAAATATAGACGAGCTCAACAATAGATTAAGGTTGTAGAGCTGCGATCGCTTGGGGTTGGTGGGAGGCAGTACCCACAGCTTTGAACGAACTGCTCTGACCCAGATGAGTAGTGCCAGAATACCGCTGCGGGTGATTCAGGGTGTCCGAGGTACAGTTAGAGGGGGCAATCGCTTGGGCCTAGGAGGGGCATTGATCAAAAAGTTGTAGCCAGTTATGACCTCAAATCGGGTCATCGTGGTCGAGTCAAAAAGATTTCGGGGTACCGAAACGGCCAATTGATTGCTCCATTCACCATCGAAGAAGCCTGTAATTAAACTATATTCGAAACCTGGTTAGAAAGCTGTCTCATTGCGTGAAGTGATAGGACTATCATAAAGGAAGCTGTGTCCTAAATCCTAGGGCAGTAGTTACAATTTAGCAAACAGATTCAACCAAAGATAATTAGCAAAAAATGTTTGAAGTAGACCCAATTCATGTAGTTAAATCTCAAATTATTCAAGCTGGCTGGAATATTAATGAAATTTTGCAAGAGCCAAAATTATCCATTCACGGGCTGCGTCTACATCTTGATCTTGTTCTTCTTCATGAATGGTATCCATTAGCAGTTGTTGAAACCAAACCCCCTGGGATCTTTAGTAAATCTTTTGCTTTGAATCAGGCTAAACATTATGCTGAAGTTCTAGGGCTGCCGTTAGCAATAGTCACAGATGGGACAAGCTATGTCAGCCTCAATCTTGAATCTGAAGATACAAAAGATTGGGAGCAGTTCCCTAGTCCTCAAGAAGTTTGGCAATGGCTTAGTAGGCCTCTAGACTCAAACGAGCCACGATTAGCTCCAGTAGCTCCAGCATCTAGTTCTTTGTGCCCTAAGCTGCATCAAGCATTGGCATTAGGTCGGGCTTTAGACGCCTTAGTCGCTGGATCGAAGCGTGAGACCATCTTAATGGTTCAAGGCTCAGGAGTTACTGCTGTCATCGCACAGCTTATATACAAGCTTACTCAAAGTGATTTCTTTAAGCGCACCTTATATATAAGCGATCACTTAGAAGATATACATTTTCTATTTGATTCTTTAAGGGGAGACTGTGCGATATCTATTGCTAATTCGAGTCAATCTTTAGACCTTAATTCTAAAGTGCATTTAGTTACGACTAACTATTTAATCAAAAACAGTTTATTTGAGGGGAGTCAGGAAAAAGATAGTTTTTATGATTTTGTTATTACTAAAAATATAAACTTTGTAGATAAAATACTTGATGAATTTAATTATCTTAATACAAGTGCAGTTATAGGCTTCTCTAACAATAAAATTTCATTTACCAGAAATTTCCCAAACAAGCCTATATTTGAACATCTCATTCAAGATGAGGTAGTAGATATTGGCCCTCCAGAGGGATTTGAAACTGTTCTTATGGGAGATATCGCTCAAATAGATGTGGGTTTATCTCTTAGGAAGATTCAATATGAGGTTCTTGAGGAAGAAAACTCCTTGAAGGCCGGACAGGTCTATCTTTTAACTGGCAGAGATCTTTCGGAAAAAAGTGACTTGAACTTCAATCAAGTTTGTAACATTCCAGCTCGAAAGTTGGAAATTCAAAACTTTGACCGAGGAAAATATGAGAGGTATTTCATTAAAGCTGGAGATATTCTAATACCTAGAATTGGTCAATACTTAAGTAAAAAAGCAATTGTTTTTCCAAATAGTATAGAAGGAAATGTAGTTTTTGCTGATAGTATTATTCGAGTTCGAGTTGATCAAGAAAAAGCTAAACCATCAGATGTTGTGGATTTCTTAAAGTCTGATAGTGGTCAGAAAATCATTCAACGCTTTGCATCTTCTCTTGCAGGAATGTCTAGATTATCGGTGAAGACTCTAACCCAAACACCAATCTTTATACCGAGGTTTAGTAGTGCACCAATACTTGAGGAGCTTAGCACTATTGCAACGACAATTCGGCAATTGAAAGAAGATATTTTACCATCTCTTGAGTCATTAGAAAAATGCACTGATTCAAACAGCGGTGAAAAAAATGAAATTGAGGTAATTGCTTGTCAACTACATCAACTTGCTGCCGAACTGGTACCATTACCATTGGCTGAGAAAATTTTAAATAACTATCCAACACCAATTGCATTCGCTTATAAACGTTTTCAAGACTCAAGATTCAACGTCTACGAACAAGTACAAAGGCTTCGAGATGTATATGAAGCCGCAAGTTTTTTTATCTATAACTTAGTTCTAGCAGATTGTTTTCGTTCGCTTGATCCAAGCAAATATTTTATTGCAGACCCAGGTGCTCGTCGTGCCTACAACGGCTATTCAATGTCTAAACGAACTGATTTCGTTAATGCAATTATTATTATTGCTAAAGCTAACAATGGCATAGAGCTATTTGTTCCAGAATTAATTAATTCACCTTTCGTTCAATGTGCTGAAAATCTGCAAGAGCTTCGTAATAGCTTATCTCATACTGCGACCGCAAGTAAAAGTAGACAGAGCAAAGTTCTTGAAGATTCCATACCTTTTGTAGAGAACTTACTATCTGGGCTTGAGTTTTTAGCAGACTATCGAATTGTGCGCGTTCCATCCTTTTATCGAAAAAATGGAAAGCTTAATTGCCGAATGGAGGTTTATCAAGGCACAGTTCCAGTTTTAGACGAGAAGACTGCAAGTGATGATTTTCCATTAGAGGAATTGCAACAAGCTGAGTATGACCATCTAGTGATGCTAAATAGCTCTGGTCAAATCCTTGATCTTCACCCGTTATATCAGTTAGTAGAAGATGAAAGAACACAATACGAATCACAGATATGCTTCTTTAAGCAACGTAAGCAAAAAGAAAAAATCTTAGAAGGTGAAAGCGTTCAGGGTTCAAAGATAATTCACTTAGAGGGGTTCGATGAGTTTGAAGTTCTTCAAAATAGGATATTGAGTGAACGTCCAAATATCAGTTAAAACATCCGATATCAGCATGTAACCGCATATCACTCTTCATTGCTGCAATCGCTCTGTGGAGTAGTGAGTAGAGCGATCGCGGCTTGGTTAGAAGGAGGTATCAGCCCACTGGAAGGAGACAGTGTGCCAACCGGACCCCAGAACGGCATCAAGGCACTTGTCGATCGCAGCCAAGCAGGGATTGATCACCACCACATCGGCAGTAGCCTGCTTGCCCGACTTGTGGGAGATTTGAGCGATCGCACGGTAGGTGTGCTGCGGGTATCTAATAGCGTTTGGGTGAGTGCAGTAGTAGACGCGATCGCTTCCATTCTTGCTGGGGAGAGAAGCAGTTCGACTAATCGTTTGATGTAACATGATTTGGCATCTCCAGTCGGGGTTGTACGCCGCTTTTGGTTCCGAAGTTTCCTAGGCCCAGGAACCAGGAGCGGTTGTTGCTTGTTTGCCCGATACAATGCCTCGGAGCAGGGCACGAAGGTTAAGTAGTCAGTGCTTCGACCAGTCGAGTCTTGGGCATGTTGCAGTAGCCCTTGACTGATTCCAGCGAAGCTAGAGCTTTGAGTTGTCGGATAGCCAAGTTCCAGTCGATTGGGTGTGGAGTCGGCTCAATCGCGAGCAAGTCATCAATTGCCTCCAGTTGCTCAACCGCTGGGGCAGGAGTGACCAAAACGCGATCGCTCTCACTGACTGGGGCTGAGGTAACCAGTACCCGTTGCGGTTCCTCCGCTGCTGGAGGTAAGACGGCGATCACCTCAGTTCCGGTCAGAATCGGTTGCATTGGCTCAGGGGGGCTGAAGTGGAGCATCACCCATCCGTAGAGCGCAACCAGACCTTTGATGGCAAGCTCAATCGTTTCAGCATGGCGTTCGGCCCCTTCTCGGTACATCCGTTTGTAGTTACGGGTAGCGGCGAAGTGAGCAGCGATCGCGGTGGTGTCAGCAACCTGGAAGGCAAACTTTTCAACAACTAATGCGTTCATGGGAATCTCCTTAATGCCGCTGAATGTGTCGTGGGCGGCTAGGCGCTTGGTGGGAGTTGCACCCGCCGGCCGGCTTGCTTACCGGAGCGCTTTAAGTTGGCTATGCAGAATCAGCTCTTGGCCCTTACCTCTACCTTCACTGTGGATTTCACTCCCGCCCGCTTCAAGGGATCTAGTGCATCGGTAGCCTCTGGGGGTTACTTCGCCTGATTCGGTTGTCTAGGTGCGTTTCTTATCTTTCCTAAAGTTACACGAAGTTTTGGATATAGTCAAGAACTTTTGGATATTTATTTCCTAAACTGGTAGTATCTTTTTAGCCATTAGGGAAATGTCGCTATGCCCAATCCAAACCCGAAAAAAGAGAACCTTGAGCTAGGGCGCGGAAAACGTCCGAAGCTGGATAACCCTTCGATTTCAATGAAGATGTCCAATGAGACTAGGAGTGCGCTTGAGGCGATCGCTGAGCAGTACAACTGCATGTATGGAGGTAAACCTTGGATCGCGGGCTTACTAGCCAAGATTGGAGCTGGGGAATTGATAGTAGTGCCAGCGCCACCAAAGGCAAAGGATGGCGATTAGCTCTAATGCGATCGCACCTATTAAATTTTCTAGAAAACCTTTTTATTTAATAGAAACCCCGCAAGTTTGTAGCGGGGCTTTTTCGTCGGGTGAGTTGTCGGATAACTGTCGTTCTTTGTCGGGCATCGGATGTCGGTTTTGCTGTGTCGGGCGTCGTGTCCCTTGTCGGTTCGTACCCGGCAGCCCTTTTACCCCTCCTTGTCGGCTGGTCAGGCATTGTCGGATACTCGACGAAGGCACCCTATTTCAAATAGAAAATATCGCCCTCACACTGCAAAACATTTAGCTTGGCAAGTTCATCCATGTAGCCACGAATTTCATCAGTCGAAACGTTCTTTAATGCGGCTAATGATGCTCTAGAAACATCTCGCGGCTTGAGTCTTTCACCTCGCTTTTGAAAGTAATCCACGATCGCTTGCAAGTGAGGGGCGATCGCTTTTTGCTCCAGTTGTGAGTCTGCGGGTAGCTGCGGGGTGACGTTGAATTCTAGAGCAAGTAAACTCTCCAACTGCTGGCGAGTTTGGGTAGGTGTCGGTGTCTCTGCGTGATGCTGTGGCTCGACTGGTCTTGCTTGAGTTACCTGACTCCCACTCAATTCAGGAAAGCGGTTGAGTATCCACTGCACCGGGTCAGGCTCTCCATAACCGTTGGTATCCGTTAGTATCCATGTTGGTAGCGTCCACTTCTCTGGAGGGCGCTTGGCAAACTGGACCGTGTAGGAGCCGGACGGGTGCGGGCGGCCACGCTTTTCAGGCCGAACTGCATGAGCGCTGATAAATACCCGCATGTTTTCTAAAGCATCCCTCACCCCCTCCAGCTTTAGCCCAGTCAAGGTGTCATTCTGGGTGATGAAGCTGTAGCAGGCGCGAGACTTGTTTGCCTTGGCGATCGCAGCCGTCATCAAGGGGCCAAGGTCTAGTTCAAGAATCTGGACTACTTGGAAGATTTCATCCAGGGTGAAGGCTGTGCCCTCCAGTTGTCCCTTCTTGGCCTCTGATGCCAGTTCCACAAGGGTATTCAGGTAATCTTTGTACTTCGCCTCGCCAATGGCTAGCCTATCCCACTTGAGGGGTGGGAAGTCGTTGTCAGTGCTGGCATAGGACACCTTGAAACCTAGCCCTAGGCGGCAAGCGTTCACCAAGTTGATGATGGTCGTTTTGCCAGATTGACTCTCGCCATAGCTCCACAAGAAAGGCTCATCAATCAGCCGAACAATGGGGAAACCATCGCGCTCTAGAGCATCCATTAAGCGCTCAATACGCTGCTCAAGCGTGCCGCTGCTCAGGTCTAGCGCTCCCTCAACTGGCGTATCAGCAACAGGGCGATCGCCTGGTTCATCTGGCCCTTGAATCACCGTTAGTGCCTCTGGTTGGAGCGTGGTATCAGCAGGGGTAGCTTGTTCAGCATTAGCAGGTAAAAGCTCTATTGCTGCCTGAGGTGGAACTTGCTCTAAGCCAGTATCAGCAACAGGCAAAGCAGGGGCATCCGAGGCCGCGATCGCTTCCTCTAGGGTGGGCAGAGCATGACGGATTGCCACTTGGCGCAGGGTGTAACGGTAGGCTGCAAAGCGCCGCTCCGCTGGGACTTGCTTCAGAAATGGGACTAGGCGATCGCCCGCTAAAGCTAGCAGTTGGTACTCTGTCGCCTGGGCTGGAGGTAGGCAGCTCGACACATCATCCGTTAGATCATCCGGTTGCACTTGGCGCGTGTCGGTGTACTCGCCAGCTGCTGCAAACAGTTCAAACAGTCCTTTTCGCAGGCAAGGGATGGGCAGCAGTTTCTTCGTTTTTTGGTAATCCGTCAGTACCATCCACGCATAGCCGCACACTCCAAAGCCACCTAGCACAGCAATCACAGGATTGGCGCTGAGTACCAGACCAACCACACCGAGGGCCGCGCTGAGCAGTTTTCCTGACTCCACATCTAAGCGGAACTCGTGTGCCTCCTGTTCCAGCTCAGTAATCCGGTTCTCAAATGCGTCCGCTATCTGGCCTTGAGTTAGCAGGGCGCTAAAGCTTTCGTTGTAAGAGTTGTTCATTTTAACCACCTATAGAAAAACCCCAGCAGGAGCACTGCCGGGGCTAAACATCAACTGAGGCTTATTCGACTACTTCGACCTTGGGGGCCGCTGCCTCACGGCCTTTATCTAGGGCATCCAAGAACAGGGCGATCGCGCATTCAGCACCGAAGATACTCAGGGCAATCCAGGTCAGGTTGCGAAGCAATTCTCCGATACCATCCGTTCCAAACAGAGGGAAATTGCTAAAGGAAACAATGAAGTCAATGGCATAGGCCAGCAGGCAAACAAACCCTTTCACTCGGAGCGATTTGGTGCCTGCCTGCTTCAGTTGCCGCCGCTTAAACTCGACCAAATCAACTGCATCAGGTCGCTTGTCAGGAACCGTATAGTCCCTAACTGCCTCATACTCGCGCTGGGCTTGGGCTAGGCTAATGTCGCGAAGCACAGTCGCTTGAATCGCCTGAATCACGGTGCTGAGAATGGATGCCACCCAAAACGTGGGACTCAGCAAGGCGGTGATGACTAGCAATGGTGCGGCATCATCTTGGATAAAAGGCTTGAGGATGAAGCTAGGGGCATCCAATACAGCCGCTTGCCAGTACCCCTCGCAACTCAAGCCAACAAAGTAAAACACTGCCAGCCCGAACAAAATGGCACTGCCAGGGGGCTGAGTTAGCCACAACACGACTCTGATGGGTAGCGTCATTAGCCATGTAACCCAGTAAAGAATGCGGTTCACCACGGACCCTAAATCAATGCTGCGATCGCGTCCTCGACTGGGTTCAGCACTGCCGGGATGACGGCGACGATGTCTGCTGGAGTATTTGCTCGTACGTTCTGTCGTCATGGAGTTACCTCACAAGCTTGGTTATCGGTTTGGATGAAGTTGAATTGCCCGTTAAAGGCAGAGCCAATACAGCGGCGGTATTGGTCGTAGATGAGAGTTTTGCGGCTGGGGTCGGTGACATGTTGCCAGTCCACAACTGGGGGAACCTCGGATAAGGTGTAATCCCGGATGATGAGCGCTTCTACATTGGCGATTTGATTGCGCTCGTAAGCTTGGGCGATCGCTTTGGCTTGCTCAGCCTTGGTTTGCTCTAAGTCGGCTTGGGATTCAAGTTGAGCTTTTTGCTCCTGTGCCTTTTGCCAAGCCCTCTGTCTTAAGGCGGCATCGGTGGCACTAAAACTGGCGATGACGACAAGCCCACCCAGGCTGGCAAAGCTGACTATCTTTCCAGAGCTGATGTTCATAGGGTTTGAGGCTTAAGTAGGGCTGGCGATCTCACCACCAGCCATTGCACAACTAGTAGGCCTGACTCAGCTCAGGCAGTCTCAAGAGGTCACGAATTAAGAACAAGTCGGGGTCATCCTCCAGCTCAAGCTCCCAATCTTCCATCTCAAAGTGAGGAACTGTGAATGAAGCTTGTCGCGGGTAGCAGTGCAAGATGAACTCAAACTCGTTAGAGCAGTTCTCAGGGAAGTGACCCCAGAATTGCTCACCAGCATCCCAAAACGGCTTCCAAGGGAAATCCAGTTCCGGGTTAATTTGCGGCGCTCCTTCCTGAGGTTGAAAGTGGAGCGAGAGTTCGAGATAATCCTCAGTCCCAAGGGCAGTGCGAGCGCCTAGCATCATCTCGAAATCGGGGTAAGCAGACTTGGCTCGCTGATACCACTCCTGCAATTGCTGCTGACCAAAAATCAGGAAAATTAAGTTGCCCTCAACCTCAGCATTGGCGGAGTAAATCATCCATTGCAAAACCTCGAAACGCTGCTCTGGATGTAATCCCCCGTCGTTGTCTCGGATGATTCGGACATCCTCCAAATCCAGCACATCAGCATGACTGCCAATTCGGTAGAGGAGATCATCGCGATCGCGTTCTGTCTTGGCTTTGTTAAAGCGATTAATTCGTTCTTCGATATAGCTCCAAACCACCATGATTAGTGCCCTCCCCGTCGTGCGTTGCCGTGGCGGAGCTGGGCAGTCAAGGCTTCTATCAAGCCTTCTGCCGCGTCGGGGGGAATCGTCTCTAGAATGTCGATTACTTCTTCTAGTTCTTCGCTGGGTTCATGCAGTGGAGTCTCAGTTACAACTGCGTCGAGTGTCCACTCTTCCTCTACCTCTTTCAAGTAGAGATAGGTACCCAGTAGCATCCGAAGGCCCAGCTTATCCTCGCGGGTAAGCTCCTCTAGTTGAGAGCCAAAACACCGCGAAAGGTCATCAATCTCAGGAGTTTGAACGTAATAAGTCGTAGGTTTTGTCATGATGAGGTTAAGTCCGTTGTTCGGGTATGTGGACAGTGGATGGAGCCAGCCTTGGCCCTAGGAAGTTGAGGCTGGCTTTACAGTTCAATCGGTTCATCAAACCTGAAATTGTCAGGCGCGGGCGCAGTTACAGGCTCAATGAAGGTAGATGCACTCAAAGCGAAATCATTCAGGCTAGGGTCAGGGTAGCGGACTGGATCAAGCTCCCAGGTGCCCAGCAGGTGCTTTGCATAGCGGCTGACTATCAAGGCGATCGCGTGGGATGGACTGCTGGCTTTTGTGATGCCCTGGATTTGGTCAACGATTGCCCGCGTGTCTGTGTCTAAAACAATTCGGCTTGTCATCGTTCCCCCTATACGCTTGCCATTCCTAGCAACGAAATCAGTTGTGAGAAGTTGGAAATTTGGGGATGACGAGCAATCTTAAAACGCCCTTTGGTGGCTTCTTCTAACGGCTCAGCCAAGCAAGCACTGCCACCAATGATGAGTACTTCACCAATCTCGCTTGTCCACTGATTCCAGCGAGTTTTTAGCTCGCCTCGGATGTCTGCCAGCCAATCTTCACGGGCCTTGTTAAATGCTTCTTGAAAGCAGAAGCCGCTAGTACCAAGCTCAAAATCACCTCGCTCAATGCCGTCCATGATTTGACTTAAGTCGGGACTGGTAGAGAGTTGTGAATTGATTCGGGCAGCAATGCGTCGGGCGAGGTCATAGGTGCCAGGGAGTACTGCGTCAGCCTCGCGAATCAAAGAACCACCCGCGCTGTAGAGACGAGCAATACCCGTTCCGCCTCCTAGGTCTAGAACCCCGTTGGAGTTGCGACGGCTGCGGAAGATCTCACGCTTCATCGCGTATTTGTAAGCTGCCTGCGTCTCGTCAATTGGCTTCACCTCATGCACAACTGCTGTGATGCGTTGCCCATTGCGGGTGAACTGGTGAGTACCCTCAATCTTTTTAAGCTCGGATACATCTGCTTTGTTACGACTATTTGGTAGAGCAATCACCAATCGTCCGATGGTGACAGCCGTGGAGCCGGGGTTGGGTTCGATCGCGGCTAGTACCAACTTCTTAGCTAGTTCACATTTGTTGTCCTGAAATACTGGGGTACCTTTCATATCCCGTGCCACCGCACCGAGGCAGAAATGCTCATTTCCTGAACTGATGACGACGCTGTGCTCGTCGGGGGTTGCTTCCTCCCAGGTAGGGTCAATTTGCTTGATAAATGCGGGAATTGTGCGGGGTTTATTGGCTGGATCAATCCATTGCAGGGTGCGATTACCACCGTCGAAGACGACCACAGGGCGTTTCAGTTCGATCGCCACTGGCTGTTCTTGGGATGTACGCAAACTGGATGCTACGAGGCTTGTAGTCATAAGTTGAAATTTCCTAGAAAAAGTAGGTTGAGTTCTTGTCTGTTCTTAGCTTCGTGCCGTTTTTGGGTGGTCGAGGAGCTATCTAACCTGTGTTCGTTGGGTGTCCCTAAAAAGCTTTTCTTGCGAACACAATAGCACAATGACACAATGACAATGTGGCACAATTAAAAAAGATTTTTATGGCAATGCGACAATAAAGCCAAATGAATATGACTTTGTTAGCTTGTGGAAGAAAAAGAAAATCAAGTGTTTGTCAGGGGTCGAGTTCCTGAGTCCATCAGGGCAAGATTCAAGGCGACCTGCGCCCTCCAAGGGCGAGACATGAGTGACGTGTTGGGAGAATTGATAGAGCAATGGCTTCAAAAGAACGAAAACCCCCCTGCGCAAAAACGGCAAGGGCGATAAGAGGCGATCGCAATTTAGGAAAAAACTATGACAACAGACCAACGACTTGATGACATTGACCGACGGCTTGAACGACTTACAACTATTTCTGAGCAGGTTGTCAATCGGTTTCAAGGCATTGATGCCAGAACTGAATCTATTTTTCTAGCCCTTGATCAACTCAGGCAGCGTCAAGAAGTGAGTCAAAGCCAGCTTGAGCAATTGAGACAAAGACAAGAAAACAGCCAAGCTCAGCTTGACCATCTCAGGGAAGACCAGCACAACTTGACAGGGCTAGTTGACGCTCTACTTCAATCAATTGATAGGAATAGTGCGGAGGCTGCCACTGACCGTGCCTTTGTACGGGGACTGCAAGTGGAAAACCACCGGATTTGGGAGTATCTCCAAGAGCAGCGTGGCGATGCTGGTAGTAACGGAAGCTAAAAGTAGGTGATCTATAGCGTTCAAGCGATCGTGATCTATAGTGGGGCACATCCGATTCAGGCAACCAACTCTTACTGATGTATATAGAGCACTATGAAACGATAGCAGCATCAAAACAGCAGAAGTGAGGAGGAAAACTGATGGCTAGGACAACCCTAGAGCAAAATCGCTGGGAGTCCCAGAATGATGGAATCTGCGGCGATCGCGGGACCACAAGAGAAAGCGTAGTCCTCACAGGTAGAAATAGAGGTAATCAACATGTCTTAAGGGAAAAATCATTCACCTAACACTACACAGCCAGAAAATTACCGAAATTATGGGAAAAATAAAACCAGACTTGGGCAAATACACTGTTTTTATTGAAAAAATGGGTCAAAGCCAAGAAGCTCTAGGGCATCATCAGGATAAGTGCACCAGTAGATAAGTAAAAAAGCGGTATCAACGTATGGAAAAGACAAAGGCTGTAGGATTTCGATTCAGAGTAAACGACTTACAAAAACTAAAGGAGCAAGCCGAACAGCAAAACATCACCCGCAATGATCTTGTACAGAAACTTGTTCAAGAACACCTTCGCAATTCAGAGTCATCTGCAATTGCATAAAAAAAGGCTGGCCCTCCGCCTTTCCGCTGCCCTTTTAAGCTAAACGCTCTCAAAAGCTAAATCGATTTGCCGTCGATTTGCAGAACTCGAAGCACCAACCGTAAACAAAGATTTCAATTTAACGTTAACACCCCCCTGGGGTTAGTGAGCAAAAAAAGCTTAAGAGCGTAGTTAGAAAAAGCAGAGGGCCGCCGTTACCCATCCCGTAACGACGACCCATGATGAAATATTATTTTCCTGAGCCCATTGTGGCACAGGCTTTCGGCTCATTGCAACGTATTGAGTCTCGCAAGTCCCTAGACAAGACTCAATTTCAAACTGAACTCATCAAATCTTTCGATCGCCTGCGATCGCTCCCCTTCGGCACTGATTTCGTACAGATATGCAAGGAAGCTCGCCGAACTAGTCTTGCCCCGTCAGCATATAAACAGCAATTCAAGGATTGGGAACGAGGAAGCTCACCCGTTCAATTAGCCCTACTGCCTTTAGAAGCGATCGCGCTAGAAGCGGAACTCCCAGTGCTAGGCATCAAGCCAGTTCTGGCAGAGTTGGCGATCGCCCCCAATCGTTTCTACATCACAGTCAGTCAAGGCATCCGGAGTTGGGATTATCCAATTCAGTTCCACCTGAACGAACTTCAGCAAGTCCTTCCAAAACTGAGCAAGCTCGATTGGAAGCTTGATGACGATGGCATTCCCATTGAAACTCAATTAATTCATTCCGCTGTAGAACATCTGATGGAGTACTTGGTTGGAGGTGAAGCATGAATACCTCTACCCGCTCTCCAATTCCTTTGCTAATTCAAGGTCAGACATACCTCACAGGACGTGAAGCTCTACTGCGTTTTTGGCAGGTAATGAGCTATGAGCCAGGGCGTGAAGTCCAGGTATCTGTTAATCAGACAATTTACTACCAAGGCTTTGTCACAACGGATGGACTAAGCCTGCACGAGTACGTTTGCACCGGAAAGGATGCCAACGGCAGAAAACAGTGGGAAGCCTCTGGGAAGTTTTGGCAGGATGGCTATGCTTATTTGCTTCGACGAGCTAAGCAGGGTGATGAAATCTTCTATAAGGCAAACTACCTTGTAGGCGGCATCTCCAATGAGGCTTTCGTCTCCTCGACTGATATCTTTGCCGAGGATGATGAGCGTAGCGAGCCTGAACAATGGGACAACCTAGCTCAATTCGTATCAGCAACTAACATTCAACCTACAGCAGTGATTCACAGTGGAGGGAAGTCTCTTCACTTACACAATCGACTGAAGGTACCAGTACAAGCTGAACAGTGGTTAGATTTAGTCACCCAATACTGCGCTTGGCTAGGTAGTGACTTCTCAGTAACCACTCTTCACCGTCAAATGCGTCTGCCTGGGTTCCCAAGGCGGCGTAAGGATGGGTCTTGGGGTGAAGTTGCTTTATTGGTGGCAAATGATGGTGCAACGCCCATTGATACTTTCCAGCAAGCCCTAAGTGAATCTTGGCCTTACTCTCACCCTTTCACTAAAACTCGCTGGCAGAAGTACAAATCCACAACTGCCTTCGCTCGCATCGGTCGGGACATCAGCCCACTATCGACCCCCAGTGATGCTTTCCAACTGCCTGAAAGCTTATTGTTTCCTATCCAGCAGAGCCGCACTTACACAGAGCAGCGATCGCAATCTCTTAGTGCATCCGAAAATCCTTGGGAGAAGCTTCTAAACGATACGTTAGCCCCTGCTCTAGAACAGCTTCCTCTAGAGCAGATATTTAATGAGTATCAACACGACTTCAAGCAAATTGGCGGCGAGCTGGTTGGTAAATCCCCTTGGTCAGCCACCAATAGTAGTGGAACTGCCTTTAAGGTCAATGCTCGCTCTGGGGCATGGACTTGTCATGCTTCCCAACAGGGTAGTCAGAGCGCAATTCAGTACTTGCAACTCATTTGGTACGGCAAACAAGGGCGATCGCTGCATGGTCGTGAGTTCATCGAGTTCTGCAAACGTTTGGCTGCCAAGGTTGGCGTTGAAATTTCTAACGAGCTAGGACAGCCACCTGCCCGACAAGGTAGGTTAAACCAGGCAGAATACGATGCTTTTGTTGAGGCACAGCGAGAGCAATGGAAGCAGGACCAGGAAGCGGAGAAACAACGCAAGGCGACGACCTATCGTGAAAAGATTGACCGCATCCAGCGATCGCTTAACAGTCTCACCTACAAACCAACTGTAGAACTGAATCAGCCTTATATGGGGGAATTTGATCTTCCAGAAGAGGGGTCAGTTTTCCTGGTATCTGGGCTTTGTGGAACAGGTAAAACAACTTTATTCAAGCGACTTGCAGAGCAGTACCGCCAGAAGTATCCAAGTGGAAAAATAGTCTCAATCGGCTCACGTAATCTGCTGCTGCTACAGAGCGGTGAAAAACTGAAGATTCAGCACATTTCGGTATTCAAGCATAAAGGCTTCACCGATACCAGAGCGCTTAATACTGCGAGCTCAAAGAGCTTATGTTTTGACAGCCTGCTCAAAATTGACATTTCAAAACTAGGTCCTCACCCCTTGGTATTTCTAGATGAGATTGACGCGGGATTTAAGCATCTTCTCCAAGGGGGGACGATTGACGACAAGCATATTGGGCACATTCAACTGCATCTCCAGGAGCTATTGAGGGAGATAGTTGATCGTGGCGGCTTCATCGTTGGGGGGGAAGCCAACCTAACAGATTTACCCATTGATTTCTTGCTAGAGACAATTGGACGTGAGGTTCCTCTACACCTAGTTGTCAACTCCTGGATTCCATATTTACCTCCAGAAAAAGGGGGGGCAAGGGTTTTTGATTCCCCTTCGATGACACTAGAAGAAATTTGCTCGTTCCTCGCCAAGGGAGAACCCATCATTGGGGTATCAGATACCCAAAAATGGGTGGAGGAAGTAGAGGGTGTAGTCCTAAAACTGGAACAGGCTGGGCTACTACCTCCACAGCGCATTATCCGGGTAGACAGCAAAACCTCAGAAACTGATGAGATTAAGGATTTCATGCGAGATCCAAATGCTGCGATCGCTTCTCAAAAGCCCACCCTGCTCCTGCTTTCCCCTAGCGCTGAATCAGGTATCGATATCACTATTCCTTATTTCAAGCAGCTAGCCTTTCACTTTGTTTATTTAGAAACGCGATCGCAAATCCAACTGCCGAGTCGCTATCGGCTGCCAATTCCTTGGTTTGGCTACGTCAAGGAATATGCAGCATCTGATGAGGGCGGGCGATCGCTCAATCCTGCAACACTGCTCAAAGATTTGTACAAAAACAAAGAACAATTGAGCAGGCTTGTGAATCTAGCTGAGGCACTAGCCAAGGATGACAATACTGAAGCTCAGCACAAACTGATTCAATTATTAAGTCCAGATTCCGAATCCCCTGATAAATTCTGGCTGAAGCATTGGGCCAAGTTCCAAGCTCGCACTAACGGTGCTAGAGCCAACATGAAGGAGCGATTGCTGGAATACTGGCGCAAAACTGGCAGAACAGTAATTCAGGTTGAATGTGGAAAATCGAAGCACTATGCCCAACTGCGGCGCGAAGTCCGGGAAGAGCTTGACTTATTAGAAGCCCAGAAATGGGCAGCAGCAGAGACATTTGATATCACTGTTTCTCATGCACTCACCATTCTGGAGAGTAACAACAGCACGGAGGATGAACGCCGAAAGGCTCAGAAGCGCCTGCTAGAGGATAAATTGCCAGGG
>NZ_JAMPKN010000041.1:0-31702 GCF_039962155.1 Trichocoleus desertorum AS-A10
TTGCCATTCTTGACGATATGAGTTGAGTCACAAGCAGGACAAGCAGGTAAAGAGGCAGACATGAATCATTGATTTAACTTCATCTTCCCCATCCTTACATCTTTAGGACTACCCAGTGTTTTAACTCTTGCACCAGTTCAGTGCGCTCGGTGAGGCGTCAGCTACTCCCTCAGAATCAAGGTTGGAGCAAGAGCTAAATATTGCTGGAGATTGGTGTTCGATTGGCTCCCGGTACAAGTCGTGATCCTGGGGTTGTAATAGACTGACTGCTCCGAAGTTGCGGGACAAGCTTAGCTTGAGAACTCTTTAGGGTTGTCCCAGTCGTGCTTTGTGATCAGATGGTACTCGCCTGGACTGAAGCGGACGAAGTTTTACTGCAAGTCAGAGCAGAATTTGAGGGGGACGTGCTGCTTCAGTACCCTCTTTCCACCCATCAATAGGGCGATACGTGCTCCGCACAGGCAAGCCAACGCACCAAAAGTTTTTAATCATTAAGATGCGGTTGCTGGCTCAATAATCTCGTGGAATTTCTTAAAGTCATCCAGATCTTCACCCCATTGTTTTCCCGGTAAAGGGCGATTGTGTTTCTATCGCAAGACGTTGTGCGATTTCAAGCGCGAGGAAATGCTGAGACACTCGATTCATTTATTACTTCACTACTTGAGATTTTGTAGAAGTCAAGAGACTAGATCTCTGACAAATTGATTAGAAATTTCCTACAAAACGCGTAAATTCTGCCTACACTCGTAGTCTCACTGAATATTTGGGGATTCCTAAGCTCATTCCCTCCCACAACTACCATTATCCCACTGGCATGCTGTGACCTTCTAAAAGCCTTGAGAACTTTTGAGAACTTGGCAGATTAATCTTACTGCTCTTGAAGAGCTACACTAACCATCCTAACGCGCCTCGTGACGCCAAACCCATTCCTTGTGATACCAAACCCATTATGAAGCGACGTAATTTTGTCACGGGCTCTCTGCTGTTTGTAGGAGGTTGTTCTGCTACAACCCGAATTCGATCTACTCACTCACGAGTGACCATGCCAGAAAAACTCCGCTTTGCCGTGACCGATGCGAAAGGACTCGAGGAGTTGCAGCGTGACTATGAGCCGTTTCGAGTAGCGCTGGAAGAAGTTCTGGAAACCAAGATCGAGTTCTTTCCCGTGGAGAATCTGATCGCTGCTGCTCCAGCCATGCTATCAGGAGAAATAGACTTTGCTTGGGCGGGACCCTCGGAATATGTGGTTTTACGGGCTAGGGCACAAGCGATTCCCTTGGTTACCCTCCAACGCCAGAACTATCGCACGGTGATTGCTGTCTATGCGGGTAGTGGCATTCAGTCCCTTGCAGATCTCAAAGGAAAAACGTTGGATGTTTGGCAACTCGGGGCAGCCGCCTCTCATCTAGGTGCTGTCAAGATACTGATTAATGCGGGGGTGAATCCATTGGAGGTCAAAATCATTGAGCCAGAGAATGACGATCGCCTCGGGAGATTGAAAACGGGCAAAATCGATGCGGCATCAAGGGCTCTTTCTCGCTACTTGGCAACATTGAAAGAGGAAGGTCTGTCCGCAAAAGATTATCCAGTTTTAGCGCAAGGTCCACTGCTACCAGGGGATGTTTTTGCCGTGAGTAGCCAGATCAATCCTCAAGTGGTTGAAGTGATGCGCTCACGCATGCTGGAGCGCCGAGAAAAACTCATGCAGGCGATTGCGGCTAGAGAGGAACTTGCGAAAAGATTTAGGGGTGGAACCCTGAGCATTGCCAACGACACGGACTACAACATGATTCGGGAAGTCTATCGTGTGATTGGGCAATCAGAAGTGATTCAGTGAGCGTCTAGATACTAGACGCTAAGAGGTTCTCTAATAGACCGAGGGAATAAGCTCAGCGATCGCACGCTGCTGATTACCTCGCTCATCTTGTTGTGATGCGCATCTGATAGTTACTGCTGGCTGGATTTTATATGAGTGCCCCGAAGCTGTGGTTTCATTCCTGCAAATCTGTGGTTGCAAACTCTAGTATTGCCAAGAAAATTAGCTATAGCTATGGGCTAGCCATTGGCATGGCTGTGACTGGAACTGCAATCGGACTCGTAATCGGCAATTATTACCAGCAGCAGGCTCAGTCTCGTCATGAGCTAACGGATTATCAACAAGACCTGTTAGGAGAGCTAGAGCGAACTACCTTAACTGTTCGGGCTCATCCTCAAGAGCTGTTTGCCGTGCTTGAGGATTCGGTGTGGTTCCAGTACGAAACGAGTAAGTTTCAACTCTCCTCTCGTCAATTGAAGCGAACGTTGTCTGAGTTAGAGCAATTTATTGAAAACAACCCACACGATACAGCAGTCAGTCCAGCTGAATTGAAGGAATTATTGGCAAAGTATCACCAAACCCTAGATGCGTACAATCGATTAATGCAAGGCCTTTGGCAACAAATCGATTCGCAAAAACGGTCATCCGGCGGGCTGGCTCTTTCAGAAAAAAAGATTGTAGCGGCAGTTCGTGGACCCGAGGCAACTCAGATCAAAATCCAATTTGAAGACCTTGCCAAAAGGTTAGCGCTGATTAACCAGGCAGCAGAACGACAAGAAGACCAAGCCAATGCACAGCTCACTCAAGCTGACATCCTACGACTACGAATTATCATCCTTAGCATGGCGCTCTCCACAGCAATCGCCATCGTGCTAGCCTTCGTGATCGCTCGGGCGATCGCTCGTCCTGTTCGCACCCTAACAAATATTGCTCAGCAGTCGATTCGAGAGTCTAATTTTGACCTGCAAGCTCCTGTCACAAGTACAGATGAGGTTGGCGCGCTGGCTCGGTCGTTCAATCAACTCATTTACTCAGTGAACCAGTTGCTGAAACAGCAGCAAGATACTAATCACCAGCTAGAGACCTATAGCCAAACTTTAGAACAAAGAGTGGAAGAGCGAACCCAAGCGTTGAGTGAAAAGAACGCGCATTTCAAACAGTTGCTTGAAGAATTGCATCGAACTCAAACTCAAGTGGTACAGAGCGAAAAAATGTCGAGTCTAGGACAATTAGTCGCTGGAGTGGCCCATGAAATCAACAACCCAGTCAATTTTATCCATGGCAATCTCGACCACATGCATAGCTATACACAGGATCTACTGGAAGTCGTGGAGGCGTACCAGCAGCACTATCCTCATCCACCCCAAGAACTACAAGAAACCCTAAATGAAATTGACCTTGATTTCCTTACCCAGGATCTCCACAAAATTCTGCAATCTATGCGAATGGGGACACAGCGCATTCGGGAGATTGTGTTGTCTCTGCGTAACTTCTCTCGCCTAGATGAAGCAGAATTCAAGTCAGTGGACATTCATGAAGGGATTGACAGTACTTTGTTGATCCTGCAGCACCGCTTAAAGGCCAGAGCCGAACGTCCAGAGATTCAAGTGATTAAAGAGTACAGTCCATTACCCCTGGTGGACTGTTATCCAGGGCAACTCAATCAGGTATTTATGAATATCCTGGCCAATGCGATTGATGCTTTAGAAGAGCGCCATGCTAAGCAGACCGACCAAGGGAGGAAGGTCGAGCCAAGTTACATTAAAATTCACACATTAGTTCTGGATACCAAATGGATCATCGTGACAATCTCAGATAATGGACTTGGTATTCCTGAGGCAATTCAAGAACGGGTATTTGATCCCTTCTTTACCACTAAGCCAATTGGTAAAGGAACGGGTATGGGCATGTCCATCAGCTACCAAATCATTACTGAAAAACATGCTGGCAAGTTGGATTGTCTTTCAACCCAGGGCGAAGGAACGGAGTTTAAGATTCAAATTCCAACTCGGCAGCGGTAGTGCTCAAGATGTAAGGCTATCCAGCGCTCGAACCCATGTAGATTGAGAATTCCATTACGCCATTATCCCTAGTTCTGGGCACTACCAGCTTTTGGGTAGGTTTGTCCCCCTTCCAGGCGTTAGCCACTCCCCCAGAATCAAGGTGGGGCAGGAATCAGATATGACTGGCAATTGGCATTCGATGTACCCCCACTACAGGTCGTGATCTTCTGCCTGCAATTGCCCACCTGATCGAGAGTTGGGAAACAGGTGCAGTTTGAGGATGTGCTGGTCATCCCTAATCATGCCTTGTAAGGTCATCATCACCGCTTCTTGTGCGGACGCAATTGCCTTTATGGATGTGCCATCAATCCCACGTGAAAAATTCGCTGTCCTACGTCTCATACAAAGACCGTAAAGCTGTTGCCGCTGATCTGCGCTTGATTTATACCAGCAGCACTGAAGCTGGGGCAGAGCAACGCCTAGTGGAGTTGCCGACACTTGGGAAAGAGTATGATTGACCTGCGCAGGTCAATCATACTCTTTTAATCTCCAATATATTTCTGCCGAACAGGAATTTCAACAATAAATGCTGCGCCTTGACCTGGAGCTGACTCACATCTGAAATGACCATTATGCTTGTTGGCTACAATCTGGTAGCTGATGGATAAGCCCATGCCTGTACCAGCTCCAACAGGTTTTGTAGTAAAAAATGGATCAAACAACTTGCTGCGAACGTCTTCACTCATGCCAATACCATTGTCAATCACACGGATTCTCACCCAATCATTACTGAGTGTTTCTGTACAAATGCGGATAATGCCCAAAACAGATTCAGATCGATCCGATCGCTGTAACAGCTCACAAGCCTGCTGCCTCTGATCACAGCCCTCCAGAGCATCGATCGCATTACTGAAAATATTCATGAATACTTGATTAAGCTGCCCGACGTAGCACTCAACAAAGGGTAAGTCACCGTACTCTTTCACCACTTCAATGCCCAAGCTTCCTTTGCGCTGTAGTCGGTGCTGGAGCAGCAGCAGGGTACTTTCAATTCCTTCATGGATATTGACCGACTTCATGTCGGATTCATCCAGGCGCGAGAAATTGCGGAGTGACAGAACAATCTGACGGATACGATCGGCTCCAATACGCATCGAATTCAGGATTTTGGGAAGATCTTGAATGAGAAACTCTAAATCCATTTCCTCCGCTAAATTTTGCAGCTCAGGGGGTGTATGAGGATAATGTTGCCGATAGCGCTGAATCAACTCCAGCAGATCATTGGTATAGCAGCTTGCATGAGTCAAATTGCCATGAATGAAGTTGACCGGATTGTTGATTTCATGAGCAACACCCGCTACTAACTGCCCTAAACTTGACATCTTTTCGGTCTGAATCAACTGAATCTGTGTCTGCTTCAACTCATTGAGTGTCGATTCAAGCTGTCCGTTTTTCTCTTGCAGTTCTAATGTACGTTGTTCTACCTTTTGTTCTAGCGTGCGGCTATGGTCTGCTAGCTGAACGTTGGCTTGCTGCAAATCTTGAGTCACCACTTCTAGATTGCTATACAGCAGCGCATTTTCTAATGAGATTGCAGCTTGTGAGGAAAGCAGCTTCAAAATTTCTAAGCGCTCAGGCGTAAAGGCTCCTGTAGTCAAGTTGTTTTCAAGGTAGAGCAAACCAATCAGCTTGCCCTTATTAATAATAGGAGTACATAAAATTGACTTCGATCGCGTCTTTACAATGTAAGGATCACGCGCAAATTTCTCTTCTTGGGTTGCGTCCTTAAGGACCAGCGTTTCTTGAGTTCTTGCTACGTAATTAATGACTGATACAGGCAGTTGCTGGCTCGTGGAGACAAGCTGTGGCTGCCACACTGTAATTTCATCTCGGTCTACACTTCCAGTTGCCTCTACCATGAGCTGACCGGCTCGCTCTAGAATCAAGCAGCTTGTCTGAGCGCCTGCATTTTCCATTACGATTGTCAGCAATTTATCCAGCAACTTACTGAGCACAATTTCGCCTGCGATCGCTTGCGATGCTTTCACAATCGTCGTTAAATCCAGGGCACTCACGCCCCCTGTAATGAGAGTCGAAGCGGTTCTAGAGTGGGTCAAACCCATCGTGGATGACTCTAGGGTCGATTGAGAGCATAGCTTAGGATGCGTTGCCTCTAGCTCGTTCACCTTAGCGATCGCACCCCAGCGAGCATAGCTACGATGTGCCTTCATGAGGTAAAGGTGAGCAATTTCCTCCCGTCTCTGTGAATGGTAGAAGGTCGCTGCTGCCTCGTTCGCAATCGCCTCTTCATGAACGTAACCCTGTTCCCTTGCTGCTTTGATCGCGCCATCGTAGTAGGCCATCGCCTCTAGCACTTGGCTCAAAACTCTCGCTTTTTCCGCCTCTACCAAATCATATTTATGCTGATAGTTTTCTGGAGCGTGAAATGCCCATTGTTTGAGTTGGCTCTGATTGCGATTAACTTTTTCCAGATACTGTGCCTTCTCCTCGGTACTTGCGCTCTCATAAACTGCCAGCAGCGATAGGGAATAGTAGAAGTTATACTCAACAAACTGCATAAAACCCACCATGTTGCCGTGGTAGGGTTCTGCACTCTGAGCATAGGCAAGTGCCTGACGGTAATCTTTGAGAATGTAGAGCAGAATCGTTTTTGCAAGATAGGTGAGAAAAAGCAGTGTACCCATCTTTGTTTCGACAAAAATCGGTACCATTTTTAGCTCGTCAAAGCTTTCGCCGACTAAACAAGTGCGATCGCTCACGTCATCAAGCAGGTTTAAGACCAGCTGCCTGACAATTTGAGTAAAGTAGATTTGATACTCTTGCTTGAGACTCAGCAGCAACTCGACATACTTCGCTTGCTTTTGATTAACTTCGCTTAACGGTTCTCCAACAAAAAATAGATAGTTACAGTAGGATGTGGAGTTATAGCAGGCATATTCTACATCGCCTGTATTTAACCCTGCCTGAATGCCAGCAAGTAAAGGGCTAATTGTCGTCTTGGCAGGTTCTTTCCAATGTCTGATAAAGACATTAAAGATATTGATTACTTTTGCCTCTAACTCTTTAGCATGAAACTGTTCTTGCAATTTCAAACCCAGTTGGCCAAAGCGATATCCTTCCTCAATGCGATTTAAGCCACCACAGAGGATTAAGCCATACAAGGCATACCCCATCGCTGCAAAGGAAGAATTACCGTGTCGCATCGCCAGACTAGCCAGCGTGAATGACATAGCAGGAAGTAGTTCTGGTTTGGCATTCAGACAGGGAGTCAAGAGCGTAATCAGAATTTCCATTGCTGCCAGCTTGTACGGATCGCTCATCTCTAGCAGATGGATTAAATCCTCAACTACAACTTCCTGAGGTGCTTCTTGAGTCAGACTTTCACCCAGCAGGTCTAACACTTGCAATGAAGTCGCGAT
Organism: Trichocoleus desertorum AS-A10; assembly: GCF_039962155.1. Classification (NCBI taxonomy): domain Bacteria; kingdom Bacillati; phylum Cyanobacteriota; class Cyanophyceae; order Leptolyngbyales; family Trichocoleusaceae; genus Trichocoleus; species Trichocoleus desertorum. The sequence continues at coordinate 7,260 of NZ_JAMPKN010000041.1, forward strand.
CGCGTCCAACATTTGATTGCGAGCAATGTTGAAATAAATCTTGGTCTGGTAAACCTTGACTTTTTGCAAGAGATCTTGAGTATGTTCTAGAACAACTTCAGTGAGCTGCTCGGCTCGCTCAAAGTGGGTATTCAAGTACTCAACTTCAACGGTTTCGATGTGTAAAGCAGAGGCTAGCTCATATTGACTTTGCCAGCTATCTTCTGCAAGCAGATCCAAACCTGTGGTTAAGTACTTCAGCGCAGGTTCATATGCCGTTGCTGCTTTTGCTTTGCGTCCAGCTAGTAAATTTAATGCTGCTAATTCAGTTCCTTCTATTTGATCAGTAATCAAGTCAATGCCAATGTTTAGCTGGTTGACCAAGTCAAAAATCTTTTCGTCTCGCTCTGCTGGTTTCGTATATTTCAGCAACAAGCGTCCCACCTTTAAGTGAGTTTCTTTTTTACCCTCTTCAGGAATCAGAAAATAGGCAGCTTGCTGCACCCGATCGTGAAGAAAGCGGTAACTAACCTCTAGTGTCTCTCCCGCAGCCGAAGAATCAGTTCCCGACGAATCAACCAGCGCCAATTTGTAGGTATCGCTGAGCGGTAAGACCAGTCCGCACTGTAATGCTTCCCATAACTCACCTGCTGTTGTGGATAAAGGCTTTTCGTTAACGATCGCTAATAAATTAAGATTAAATGTGCTACCAATACAAGCCGCTAACTTCAGGGCGTTTTGGGTCACGTCAGGTAGTTTTTGTAATTTGCCTACCATCAGCTCCACAACGTTGTCTGTGATGCCTACCTGCTGAATTTGCTCAAGCGTCCACTGCCACTGCCCAGATTCTACGTTGTAAGACAACAGCTTTTCTTGATGCAATGAGGAAAGCATCTGAGTCAAGAAGAAGGGGTTTCCTCCTGTTTTTTGCAGCAAAAGCTCAGCTAATGGTCTAGATTTAGCTGTATCACTGTGCAACGTATCAGCTACTAATTGATTCACATCATCAACAGCTAGCGGCGCTAAAGTAATTGTATTAACAACCGTTCCAGCGTTTTGAATGTCTTCCAACGCCAACATTAAGGGATGGGTTAGATTCACCTCGTTGTCTCGATAGGCTCCAATCAACAACAAGCATTGTTGGTCAGAAGCCGTCATTAACAGTTGTAAGAGCTTTAAAGAAGCAGAATCTGCCCATTGCAAATCATCTAGAAAGAGAACTAGAGGATGTTCTTTCTGAGCGAAAAGACTCAGAAACTGTTGAAACACTAAATTGAAGCGGTTTTGAGATTCAGATGATCCTAACTGAGGCACCGCTGGTTGCGATCCAATAATCAGCTCAACTTCAGGAATGACATCAATAATAACTTGACCATTTGGGTTGAGAGCCGTGATTAGTTTCTCTTTCCAAACCTGAATTTGAGCCTCACTTTCAGTCAGAATTTGTCGAATTAATTCTTGAAACGCTTGAATGAGAGATGCATAGGGAATGTTGCGCTTAAACTGGTCAAATTTTCCAGCAATAAAGTAACCACGCTGACGTACAACTGGCTTATGGATTTCATTGACTAAAGCCGATTTGCCAATGCCAGAGTAGCCCGCTACCAGCATGAGTTCGCTACGAGACGGAGCGGGGTGTTGAGAATCGAGAGTCGGGTAAAGTTCTTGGCTATTCCCTACGTCTGCTACGCGATCGAAGGCAGCCAGTAAGACTGCAACTTCCTGCTCACGACCATAGAGCTTCTGTGGAATTTGAAATTTAGCAGAGATGTCACGTAGACCAAGGGTAAAGTCTTCAACTACACCCGTAGTCTCTAACTGTTTCAGACAAGTCTCCAGGTCTACTTTAATACCGTAAGCACTTTGATAGCGATCTTCAGCCGTTTTTGCTAACAGCTTCATGACGATCGCTGATAGAACATGGGGAATCTGGGCGTTCAGTGTATTTGGAGGGAGAGCATTTTTCGCAATATGACAGTGGACTAACTCCATTGCGTCGGTGACTGTATAGGGGAGCTGCCCTGTGAGCATCTCGTAGAATGTCACCCCTAGTGAGTAAAAGTCTGTGCGGTAATCCAGGGAGCGGTTCATGCGTCCGGTCTGTTCCGGCGACATGTAAGCCAGCGTCCCTTCTAATAAATTGAGGTTGCTAATAACTTGATTTTCTCTAGACAGACGAGAGGCAATGGAGAAATCTGTAATCTTAACCTGTCCAGTTGAGACATTAATAATAATATTTTGCGGCTTAATATCTTTATGGATAATATTTTTTTGATGGAGTTCTCCCAGGGTCTCTGCGAGTTGAATGGCGATCGCCAAAAAATCTTTAATAGTAAGCGTTCTAGAAGACAAAAATATTCTTAAAGATTCACCATCAAAATCCTCAAGAGTCATTGCCTCCCCTGCGCCAAAAGCTTCTAGCGCATAAGGCTTGACAACCCCTTTGATGTTGAGATCTTTTGAAAGCTCGTATTCATGCCGCAACCTGGCGATTTCCTTCTGTGTCGGATCGCTAGATCTTACCGTCTTAATGACAACAGATCTACCGCTCTCTTTATCTTGACCGCGATAGATAACAGTATTGACATTTTCATAAAGCTTGCTTGTAACGCTGTAATTCGAGTTCATTTTAATCGCGCCACTTGAGACAGGTTTATGTTTAATCTAAAGAACTGTAATAGTAAGATACCTGCACGACAGAATCCCACTATTACAGTGTTTTACGTTTCTATTGTGCGGTATAGCTTGCTATAGAAACTTCGAGGGAATTACTGAACTCCAGTTGCCTGAAAGGTTGTGTTAGCAAGTGTTTCAGGCGGATGATTCTTGCAAACGTTTAGCGGAAGAGCTGAGGATAAATACGCCGCCAAGCTAAAACGCCAAAGACGGCAGTGCATAGAAACATCCACAGCAATTCCCAGAGCCAAAAATTGGGTAATCCCAAAGACCACCGCAACAGATCAGTAAACGCAGAGAGAGGAAAAAATCCGGTAATAGTTTTCAGGAGGGGCGGTAAAGTATTTCTCGGAAAGTAAGTACCGCAGAAGGTAAACATCGGGATAATGAGCAGAAAAACAGGAATGTTCACCTGATCCATCGTTTTAACGCAACCAGCCGTGAAAAGTCCGATCGCGGCGAACAACAAGCTTCCCAAGAAAATCAAGGGTAGTGACAAGACTAGGTGCCAAAACGAGTAGAGCCCCCAGACAACGGCTACCATGCCTGTCATAAAGCCGACTACTGTGCCGCGAGTTGCTGCCCACAGCCAATCACCCAAAAATACTTCTGTGAAGGTTAAAGGAGCCGTCAACATGGCCTGCCAAATCTTCTCAAAACGCAATCGGATGAACGTGCCGTAAGACCCTTCAAAGAACGATGGATAGAGTGCCCCAGCAGCGATCATGCCAGGAGCGAGAAAGGTGAGATAGCTAATAGTTTGCCCTTCGTAATTCACCTTGCCAATGAGTGGCGTTAAGCCAACACCAAACGAGACTAAGTACACGATCGGCTCTAGAATTGGTGGCAAGAAGTTGACAATCCAAGTGTTTTGAAACACTTTCAGATGTCGTCGCCAGACAGAATAGACTCCCCAAAGCGTAACGGTTGAGCGAATTTTCATTGTAGAGACCTACCTGTCAGCCGTAGAAAGACATCTTCTAAATTGGCGCGGCGACGAGTCAGACTGGTTAGCTGTATACCTCCCAGTTGTTGCCAAAGCTGATCAGGTTCATGGGCTGGCAATGCGAGTAAATAACTACTACCAAAGGAACTGCACCACACACCTGCTTGCGTTGCCAGTTGTTGCAGCACCGATTCGGCAACGCCAGCAACCTCCACAACTTCTGCCCCAATAATGCGCTCAATCAATGCTGCTGATGTGCCCTGATCAACTACCTGACCTTGCTGGAGCAGTATTAGGCGATCGCACAAGCGCTGCACTTCATCCATATAGTGAGTTGTCAACAGCACTCCACAGCCATCCTGCTTGAGTTGACTGACCAACTTCCAAAACTCCTGCCGTGCATCAGGGTCGAGTCCAGTCGTTGGTTCATCTAGAAACACAATATGGGGTCTGTTAATCAACGCTCTTGCCAAAACCGCCCGTCGCTTCAATCCACCAGAAAGTTCGTCAGGCTTATATTTGCCGTACTCTTGCAGCCCAACTTGAGCCAATAATTCTCCTGCGCGCAGACGAGCCGCTTGCCCTGTGATGCGGTAGTAGTTGGCAAAAAAGACAAGATTTTCAAATACTGTCAGTTCTGGGTCAAGATTGTCTTCCTGGGTGACAATCCCCATGCGGGAGCGAGCTTGCTGCCCTTGTGTTTGTACCTGCCAACGATCGAGCTGCACGAAACCGCGATCGGGAATCACCGCGCCGTAAAGCATCCCGATTGTGGTAGTTTTACCAGCTCCATTTGGCCCCAGAAAGCCCAAGATCTCGCCAGCTTCCAGCGTGAATGAGACATCTTGCACCACAGCGCGATCGCCATAGGACTTGCACAAATGATGGGCAACCAATGCCGTTGGTGGTAAAGATCCGGTGATAGTATCGTCAATCTTCGTTCGATGATGATTTGGGAAGAGTTGACGCATAAAAGCTTCACCAGAAACAAAAAGACTTGTCGCATTGTTTTGTAGAGTTCCCAGGTTGTACCCGAAAGCTAAGCTTTGCTTCAAAACTTAATTTTCTCGACGTTTAACAACACCATTCCTTGTAGCAAGTTGGCGTCATAGGTCAATCGTGCTGTTTCTAGGGAACACTACAGTTGTTTAATTTGTTCACTTGTTTTGATCCCACCCATCGCATGACTAACAGCATTAGGGAAGTATTGATCCACAATCTGTTTGAAGCCCAAGCACAGCGATCGCCCTCTGCAATAGCGGTGGTGTGCGAACAGGGACAGTTAACGTATCACGCGTTGAATGCCCGTGCCAATCAGCTTGCTCGGCATTTGCAAACGCTGGGGGTTGGGCCTGATGTGCTGGTGGGTTTATGTGTCGATCGCTCCCTAGAGATGCTGGTGGGTATCCTTGCGATTCTCAAAGCAGGTGGTGCGTACGTCCCGCTAGATCCGGCATATCCCAAAGATCGGCTTGCCTGGATGCTAGAAGATTCACAGGTATCTGTGCTGCTAGCTCAGACAGGAACGTTGCCATCTTTGCCTGACCATTGCCTTGATGTGTTTTGCCTAGATGCCGACTGGGAAAAGATAACTGACTATGACCCAGAAAATTTAGCTTCACAAGCAACAGCGGCGAACCTGGCATACATCATCTACACATCAGGTTCGACAGGAAAACCCAAAGGGGTGATGATTGAACATCGATCGCTGGTGAACTACACGCAAGCTGTGATTGATGCTTACGAGATGAGCGATCGCGATCGCGTCCTCCAATTTGCTTCGATTAGCTTTGATGCCAGTGCCGAAGAAATCTATCCGTGTCTCTGCGTTGGGGCGACCCTAGTGCTGCGGTCTGAGCTGATGCTGGCATCGGTTTCTACCTTTTTGCAAGCTTGTCAAACCTGGCAACTCACTGTTCTCAGTTTACCAACTGCTTACTGGCACGAACTTACAGCTCGTCTGGAAACCGAGCAGTTAGCAATGCCTGTTAGTCTCCGTCTCGTGATTATTGGCGGAGAAAAGGCATTACCTACACGCTTGGCGGTTTGGCAACAACAGGTTGGCAAGCGAGTCCGTCTGTTAAACACCTATGGTCCTACTGAATCAACTGTGATTGCAACACTGTATGACCTATCGGAGGCAGTGATTGATTCAACGGTTGAGTTGCCGATTGGAAAAGCGATCGCCAATATTCAAACCTACGTACTCGACCAACATTTACAGCCTGTTCCCCTAGGTGAATTGGGTGAACTCTGGATTGCTGGCGCAGGTCTAGCGCGGGGGTATTTAAACCGTCCTGATTTAACTGCTGAAAAGTTTATTCCAATTTTTTTCTTGAAGGAAGAAGAACAGAGAATAGAGAATGGGAATGGCTCTCCAACTTCTCACTCTCCGATCTCTCCTCCTCTCCTCTACAAAACCGGAGATCTGGTTCGTCAGCGTCTCGATGGCAACTTGGAGTATCTGGAGCGAATTGATGATCAAGTCAAAATTCGGAGCTTTCGGATTGAATTAGGAGAGCTAGAAACACTGTTAGGACAACATCCTCAGGTAGAGGCGGCTGTGGTCATTGCGCGGGAAGATATTCTGGGTGATAAACAGTTAGTGGCGTATGTTGTGCCCAAGGCAGGAAGCAGTGAGCAGTTAACGCTTCAGCTTCGCAGCTTCATGCAGAAGCAACTACCCATTTATATGGTGCCTACTGCCTTTGTGCGGTTGGAATCACTGCCATTGACGGTGAACGGCAAGATCGATCGCCGTGCTCTGCCTGCTCCCAATCGCACCACCTTCGAACCAGCAGAATATATTGCCCCCCACACAACAATTGAAGCTCAGTTGGCAAATATCTGGGCAGAGGTGTTGAAGCTAGAGCGGGTCGGCATTACTGACAACTTCTTTGAACTAGGCGGTCATTCTCTATTAGGAACGCAGGTTGTCTCTCGCATTCGGGATCTCTTTCAGGTGGAGATACCACTACGACACCTGTTTAATGCGCCTACGATCGCTGAACTCGGCAAGCATTTAGGAGCTGTAGGAGTCGAGCGATCGCACCTAGACACCATTCAACCGATTCCTCGCACCGAAAACCTACTGCTCTCCTTTGCCCAACAGCGACTGTGGTTTCTAGATCAGCTGGTGCCAAATAGCGCCTTTTACAACATTCCACAAGCGTTGCGATTAAATGGATCGCTGAATCTGGCAGCACTTGAGCGAAGCTTAGATGAAATTGTTCAGCGCCATGAATCCTTAAGAACAACGCTTGTCGCAGTTAATGGACAGCCACTCCAGGTTATTACACCAATTTTGAGAGTGCCGCTACCCGTGATCGATCTGCGATCGCTGCCGCAACAAGAACGGGAAGCTGCTGCCCAGAGCCACGTCATCGAAGCCGCACAGCAACCGTTTAATCTGGCTCAGGGGCCACTGTTTCGTTGTCATCTGTGGCACATAGACGAAGCAGAGTACATTCTTCTGCTGACGATGCATCACATTATTTCCGATGGGTGGTCGATCGGCGTGTTGATTCAAGAGTTGGCAGCGCTCTATGAGGCGTATGTTCTCGATCAACCATCTCCCTTACCCAAACTCGCGATTCAGTATGCTGATTTTGCCCAGTGGCAGCGGCACTCGATGCAACATTACGGGCAGGAGCAGGTTGCCTATTGGAAACAACAACTTGCGGGTGCCCCTGCAGTAATGGAATTGCCGACCGATCATCCGCGTCCCTCGGTGCAAACGTTTAGGGGTGGTGTGCAATCGTTTCTGCTACCTGCTGCACTCAACCCATCGATCGAGTCTTTGAGCCAGCAGATGGGCATCACTCCCTTCATGACACTTCTGGCTGCATTTCAACTATTACTCTATCGCTACACCCGGCAACCCGATGTGGTGGTAGGTTCGCCGATCGCCAATCGTCACCGGGCAGAAGTGGAGGCGTTGATTGGTTTTTTCATCAATACATTGGTGCTGCGGACTGATCTATCTGGCAATCCGACAGTTTCGGACTTACTGAAGCGAGTCCGGGAAGTTGCCCTAGAAGCCTATGCCCATCAAGATTTGCCGTTTGAGCAGTTGGTAGAGGCACTTCATCCCGATCGCAATCTCAGTCATACACCTTTGTTTCAGGTGATGTTTGTCTTGCAAAATGCTCCGACACCATCATTGGAATTAGCTGGCGTAATACTGCATCCCCTTCAGCTTGAAAATGGGGCACGGCTAGATTTGACTGTTGCAATGGACAGCCCGGAACAGGAATTGGCCAGGTTTGATTTAACGTTGTCGTTGGAGTATACCGAACACGGACTGCTGGGCATTTGGGAATACAATACAGAGCTATTTGAAGCCGACACGATCGCGCGAATGGCGGGACATTACCAAACCCTATTGGAAGGGATAGTTGCCCATCCTGAATGCCACTTATCGGAGTTGCCGATTCTCACCCCAACCGAACAGTCGTTATTAACAGCATGGAACCAAACCGATGCTGCTTACACCACCAACCTGTGTATCCACGAGCAGTTTGAAGCGCAGGTTAGCCAGTCTCCACAAGCGATCGCGGTGGTGTTTCATCAAACGCAACTGACGTATCAGGAGTTGAACGATCGCGCCAATCAGTTAGCACATCATCTCAAACAGTTGGGCGTTAAACCAGAGAGTCTGGTTGGTTTGTGTATGGAGCGATCGCCTGAGATGATTGTGGGCCTGCTTGGCATCCTCAAAGCAGGTGGGGCGTATGTGCCGCTTGACCCCAGCTATCCCAAAGAGCGGATTGCTGCTATGGTCGGTGATGCTCAGGTTGGAGTGCTACTGACCCAATTAAAATGGTTGACAACCTTGCCAGATGCCAGCGCGCACATTGTTTGCCTGGATCGAGACTGGAAGACTATTGCTCAGCAACCCTACGAAAATCCGGTTCATCACGCACAACCCAACAATCTGGCTTATGTGATTTACACCTCTGGGTCTACGGGCAAGCCCAAAGGTGTGATGATCGAACATCGATCGCTTGTAAACTTCACACAGGCGGCGATCGCAACGTATGAAATGACAGCCAGCGATCGCCTGTTGCAGTTCGCTTCTGTGAGTTTCGACACAGCAGCTGAGGAAATTTATCCCTGTTTGACGACCGGGGGTACGTTGGTGCTGCGGACTGATGAGATGTTGGGCTCGGTGGCAACCTTCCTGCACCAATGCCAGGAGTTGCACCTGACCGTGTTGGATCTGCCGACTGCTTATTGGCATCAGCTCACAACACAGTTGGCATCAGCCCAGTTGAAATTGCCAGTATCTCTGCGGTTGGTAATCATTGGTGGAGAAGCGGCTCTCCCATCACAGGTTGCCACCTGGAATACCTGCGTCGGCGATCGCCCCAAGCTGATCAATACTTATGGGCCGACTGAAACCACGATCGTAGCAACAGCTGCTTCTCTCTCTCAGCCCATCATTACCGACAAGACAACCATTCCTATTGGCTGCCCCTTATCTAACGTGCAAGTCTATGTGTTAGATCAAGACTTGCAACCATTACCGATCGGCGTTCCTGGTGAACTCTACATTGGGGGAGCAGGCTTAGCGCGAGGCTACCTCAACCGTCCAGAACTAACAGCGGAAAAGTTCATTCCCAATCCACTTTTCAAGCCTGGGAAAACATCCTGTACACCCCGACTTTACAAGACAGGTGATCTCGTTCGGTTGCGTGCCGATGGCAATCTAGAGTACTTTGGCCGCCTCGATCAACAGGTGAAGGTTCGCGGTTTCCGGGTGGAGCTAGGTGACATTGAATCAGCACTCGGCCAGCACCCCGGTGTACAAGAAGCGGTTGTTCTTGCAAGCGATGATGTCCAAGGGAATAAGCGACTGATCGCCTATGTTGTCTCCAATCTCATTCCCGATCGCGTGCCGATGCAGATCCCCTGTCGGGTAGAAGCTGGCGATCGTACCGTAGAACTCTGCACAGAAGACCTCTCACTGGGGGGGCTTTGTCTTGGAAATGCACCCGATGATTGGCAGCGCGGACAGCCCGTGCAGTTATGCCTGCAGTTACCCACCACCACTGAACCCATATTTCTAGAAGGACAGGTTGCCTGGAACCAAGAGCAACGAGTCGGCATTCAATTGAGCTTGACTTCACTTCAGCAAGCGTTATTGCAACAAGCAGTGCATTACCTGCTAGAAGCACAGGGATTTTTAAGGACTCTCCAGCGCACGCTAACTGACAATTTGCGGCAATTTTTGCAGTCAAAGCTGCCAGACTACATGATTCCATCTGGGTTCATGCTGCTTACTTCGCTGCCAATGACACCCAACGGCAAGATTGATCGCAACGCATTACCGACTTTTAGCCCAGCTTTAACAACGACCGCAACCGACTTTGTAGCTCCTCGTACAGCCGTTGAAGAAGTCATGGCAGAAATTTGGGCAGAAGTCTTGGGGCTAGAACAGGTCAGCACTCATGCCAATTTCTTTGAGCTAGGGGGGCACTCGCTTCTAGGCGTACAGATTATTTCTCGGCTCCGCACAATCTTTCAGGTCGATCTGCCGCTACGTAGTTTGTTTGAAACACCCACGATCGCCAACCTGGCTCAAGCTTTAGAAATAGAAAGCCATCGAAACGACCAACAATCAGCTCCTTCATTGCTCCCGGTACAGCGCGATCGCTCACTTCCACTATCGTTTTCGCAGGAGATGATGTGGGTACTGGCGCAACTCCAGCCTAATGTGCCCTACTACAACCATACCTTTGCCCTGCGCTGGTCAGGAGCCCTCAACCAGGCTGCACTAGAGCAAGCGCTGCAAGAAATCGTGAGACGGCACGAAATTTGGCGCACGACCTATACAACAGTGGACGGTTTACCTGTGCAAGTGGTGCAGGCAGCGACAAAATTCATTGTGCATCGTATTGATCTACAGAGTTTACCTGAGGGCGATCGAGCGGCAGAAGCTATTCGACAGGTGACAGCAGACGTTCAGCGTCCTTTTGATCTCAGTGCAGATTTGCTGCTGCGATCAACCCTGGTTCAATACACCGAAACCGAGTATCAGCTCTTCATCACGCTGCACCACATCAATTACGACGGGCTTTCCCTCTCAATCCTATTGCAAGAACTGGAAGTTCTTTACACGGCTTTCCAGGCTGGCAAACCTTCTCCTTTACCTGAGCTGCCGATTCAATATGCAGATTACGCCTTTTGGCAACGACGTTGGTTACAGCCAGATGTTCTAGAGCCCCATTTAGCGTACTGGAAGCAGCAACTCACTGATCTGCCCACATTGCAGTTACCTACCGATTACCCACCGCCTGCAAACCCAACCTTCGCTGGAGCCAGCTACAGCCTCGCTTTCTCCAAAGAGCTGACCAACAAACTGAAAGCGCTCTGTCGCAAAGAGAGCGTAACGCTGTTTATCACTTTGCAGGCAGCCTTTCAAACTCTACTTGCTCGCTATACCGGACAAACCGATATTCCAGTTGGCTTTATTACGGCAGGGCGCGATCGCCCAGAGCTAGAAAACTTGTTGGGCTTCTTTGCCAATTTCTTGGTGCTGCGATCGGATCTATCTGGTAATCCCACTTTTCGAGAACTTTTGGTCAGAGTACGCGAGGTTGCACTGGCTGCCTATACCCATCAGCACGTTCCCTTCCAGAAGCTAGTCGAAGTATCGCGATCGGATCGACGCTTGGGGCAAAATCCGCTTTACCAGGTGATGTTACTCCTCGATCCCCCGATGTCAAACGATACCTCTGGCTGGACGCTGGAGTATCCTAGTCCAGTGGAGAATGGCACCGTAACCTGCGATTTGCTGATTACATTGAGTGAAGGGGCAGACGGGCTGACGGGTCAACTGTCCTATAGCACTGAACTGTTTAGCGCTGAAACCATTGCCCGGATGGCAGGCCATTTTCAAACTCTGCTAGAAGGTATTGTTAGCAATCCAGACGAAACGCTGGCGGCTCTACCCCTCCTGCCGATCGCTGAACAGCAGCAGCTACAGGCGTGGAATCAAACCCAGGTTGCCTACCCGCTAGAAATCTGTTTGCATCAGTGGATTGACATGCAGGTGGAGCGGACACCAGATGCAGTAGCCGTTAGCTTTGAAGGGCAACATCTCACCTATCGAGAACTGAATGAACGAGCAAATCAACTCGCTCACTACTTACAGACACTTGGCGTAAAACCAGACACGCTTGTGGGCATCTGTGTCGATCGCTCCTTGGAGATGGTGATCGGACTCCTCAGCATTCTCAAAGCCGGCGGTGCATATGTCCCCTTCGACCCCAGCTATCCATCAGACCGTCTAGCGTTCATGCTCGAAGATGCGCAAGTGCCCATCTTGTTAACGCAAGCTTATCTGGTCGATCAACTCCCGCCCCATCAAGCACAGACACTTTGCCTTGATACAGACTGGCAGCAAATTGCTCAAGGCTACAAGCACAATCCTGATAGCGGCGTTACGTCTGACAACCTCGCCTATGTGATTTATACGTCCGGTTCAACTGGCAAACCCAAAGGCGCGATGAATACCCATCGGGGCATCTGCAATCGCCTGCTGTGGATGCAGGATGAGTATCAGTTGACCAAGGACGATCGCGTTCTGCAAAAAACCCCCTTCAGCTTCGATGTCTCCGTCTGGGAATTTTTCTGGCCTCTGATGAGTGGTGCACGTCTAGTTGTGGCTCGACCAGAAGGACACAAAGACCCAGCCTACTTGGTGCAGGTGATTGCCGAGCAGCAGATTACGACCTTGCACTTCGTCCCCTCGATGCTGCGGGTGTTTCTCGAAGAACCAGGTGTAGAACGCTGTGACTCGATTCGCCAAGTCATGTGCAGTGGGGAAGCGCTGCCCCTTGACCTCCAAAACCGTTTCTTTGAGCGCTGCAGTGCTCAGTTGCACAACCTGTATGGCCCTACTGAAGCGGCAGTTGATGTGACGTACTGGCACTGTCAACCGGAAGCTGATCAGCGCTCAGTTCCCATCGGCAGACCGATCGCCAACACGCAGATGTATGTGTTGGATGCTCAGCTTCAACCGGTGCCGATTGGAGTGGGGGGCGAGCTTTACATTGGTGGGGTAAATGTTGCCCGAGGCTACCTCAACCGTCCCGAGCTGACAGCAGAGCGTTTTATTCACGACCCATTTGTAGGCAATGGGAAAAACCACCTCACCCCCCGCCTGTATAAAACAGGGGATCTGGTCCGTTACCGCCCTGATGGTGCGATCGACTATCTCGGTCGCATCGACCATCAGGTGAAGTTGCGCGGCTTTCGCATTGAACTCGGCGAAATTGAATCTGTTCTGACACAACATCCAACGGTGCAAGCGGCGACCGTCATCGATCGCGAAACAGCGTTAGGTGACAAACAACTCGTTGCCTATGTAGTTGCGCTACCGGGACAGGCGATCGTATCTCAAGACTTGCAAGCCTTTCTCCATCAACAACTGCCGGAGTATATGGTTCCTGCTGCTGTTGTCACGCTGGATACGCTACCTGTCAACGCAAATGGAAAGCTCGATCGCAAGGCGCTACCAGCACCGGAACAGAAACAATCGGAAACTCCTTTTGTTGCGCCCCAAACTCCGGTAGAGAAAGCCCTAGCAGGCATCTGGCAGGACGTTTTGGGATTGGAGCAAATCAGCATCCATGACAACTTCTTGGAACTAGGTGGACACTCGCTGCTGGCAACTCAGGTCGTCTCGCGATCGCGTAGCCTCTTTCAGGTGGACATCTCTCTGCGCCACTTGTTTGAATCGCCCACTGTGGCAGCACTGGCTACGGTCATTGAACAGCTTCAGGGCAGTAGTTCTGCGGTGCTAGCCATCGGCGCAATTCCTCGGAGTGCTCGACGGGTCAAACGGTCGTCTTTGCAGTAAAGGCTTTCGTAGACATTGGGTGAAGGCACTGGTCGGACGATCTCGAACCATCACTTTTTAGGCGGTATCAGGAGCATGAGCATGCTATTTGACGTGAATCACGATCCTCACATTGAAGAAGATTTGGAAGACGACCAATTGGAAGACGAGGTTCTCATCTTTCCCATGTCCTTCGCTCAACAACGATTGTGGTTTTTGGATCAACTGATTCCCGATCGTTCGCTCTACAACTTGCCGCTGGTGGTACGACTACAAGGAACACTGGATGTCGCAGCACTGGAAAAGAGTGTTGACGAGATTGTGCAGCGGCATGAGAGCCTCCGAACAACTTTTGCCACAGTTGATAATGAACCCGTCCAGGTTATTGCGCCGACAGTGCCCTGGCAACTTCCAGTGGTTGAGTTACAGCACTTGCCGGAAGGCGATCGCCAAATAGAAGTACAACGCCTCGCCGCAGCAGACGCACAACAGCCGTTCGACCTCAGCACTGGCCCCTTGATGCGAACAACTCTGTTGCATCTATCTGCTACTGAGCATGTACTGTTGCTGACCATGCACCATATCGTCTCCGATCTGTGGTCGTTCAACGTGCTGTTTCAGGAACTATCTGATCTGTATGCGGCGTTTTCTCAAGGCCGACCCTCACCACTGCCAGAACTCTCGATTCAGTATGCTGACTTCGCTCAGTGGCAGCGTGATTGGCTTCAGGGAGATGTGCAGACTAAGCTACTTAACTACTGGACGCAACAGCTTTGGGGTCACCTACCCATTCTGGAACTGCCAACCGATCGCCCTCGTCCGGCGATGCAAACGTTTCGCGGTGCAACCCACTCCTTTTTGATCAGCGATCGCCAACTTGCTGCCCTCAAAATTGTGGCCCAGCGGGAAGGAGCAACATTGTTCATGACCCTTCTAGCCGCGTTCAAAACGTTATTGTACCGTTATACAGGGCAAGAGGATATTATTGTTGGCTCACCGATTGCCAACCGCGATCGGGTCGAAATTGAGAATCTGATTGGTTTCTTTGTGAACACCCTTGTGCTTCGCACAAGTCTTGACGATAATCCCAGTTTTCAAACACTGCTAAAGCGAATCCAGCAAGTCACGTTAGACGCATACGACCATCAGGGGTTGCCCTTTGAGCAATTAGTAGAAGCACTGCATCCAGAACGCAGCCTGAGCCAAAATCCGCTGTTTCAGGTGATGTTTGTCTTTCAGAATGCACCCGTTTCTTCACTCACCTCTGCTTTGACGCTCAGTTTTGACCCCATTGAAAGCTCGACATCTAAATTTGATTTGACCTTTGCAGTGGAGGAAGCCGACACCCTCAAGGTTGAAATCGAATACAGCACAGACTTATTTGATGCAGCAGCGATCGCTCGAATGGCAGGACATTTTCAAACATTGATCGATGGGATTATCACCAACCCCAATCAATTGCTTTCTGAATTGCCCTTGCTCAGCCTTGCCGAACAGCAGCAGCTTCAAGCATGGAATCAAACTCAGGTCGATTATCCGTTGGAGCGTTGCCTACACCAGTGGGTTGAAGCCCAAGTGGAGCGCACTCCAGACGCAATTGCCGTCAGCTTTGAAGGACAACACCTCACCTATCGAGAACTGAATGAACGGGCGAATCAACTCGCTCACTTCTTACAGACCCTCGGCGTGCAACCAGACGTGCTCGTGGGCATTTGCGTCGATCGCTCCCTTGAGATGGTCATTGGGCTCCTCGGCATTCTCAAAGCAGGCGGTGTCTATGTCCCCTTCGACCCCAGCTATCCATCAGAGCGCTTGGCGTTCATGCTAGAGGATGCTCAAGTCCCCACCTTGTTGACGCAAGCTCATCTGCTCGATCGCCTGCCTTCCAATTTAGCCACTGTCCTTTGCCTGGATGCAGACTGGCACCAGCTTGCTCAAGGCTCAACCAACAATCCGCAGAGCGGTGTCACGGCTGACCACCTCGCCTATGTCATCTACACCTCTGGCTCTACAGGTAAACCTAAAGGCGCGATGAACACCCATCGGGGCATCTGCAACCGCTTGCTGTGGATGCAGGATGAGTATCAGTTGACCAAGGACGATCGCGTCTTGCAAAAAACCCCCTTCAGCTTCGATGTCTCGGTGTGGGAATTCTTCTGGCCGCTGATGAGTGGTGCACGTCTGGTCGTGGCTCGACCGGACGGACACAAAGACCCTGCTTATCTGGTGCAGGTGATTGCCGACCAGCAGATTACCACCCTGCACTTTGTTCCCTCCATGCTGCGGGTGTTTCTCGAAGAACCCAACATAGAAAGCTGCCACACCATCCGGCAGGTTATGTGCAGTGGTGAGGCACTTCCTGTAGATCTGCAAACCCGTTTCTTTGAGCGCTGCCATGCTCAGTTGCAAAACCTGTATGGACCCACCGAAGCTGCTGTCGATGTCACCTTTTGGCATTGCCAACCGGAAGCTGATCAGCGCTCAGTTCCCATCGGCAGACCGATCGCCAACACGCAGATGTATGTGTTGGATGCTCAGCTTCAGCCTGTACCGATTGGGATTGTGGGCGAACTCTACATTGGTGGCGTGAATGTTGCGAGGGGCTACCTCAACCGTCCCAAATTGACAGCAGAACGCTTTCTTTGCGATCCCTTTAGGAAAGATGGGAAAAACCACCTCACTCCCCGCTTATACAAAACAGGCGATCTGTCCCGCTACCGTCCCGATGGTGCAATTGAGTATCTAGGTCGCATTGACCATCAGGTGAAGCTACGCGGTTTTCGCATTGAGCTGGGCGAAATCGAATCCGTCCTGACACAACATCCTGACATTCAAGAAGCGGTTGTTGTTGTTCAAGAATCGCTCGGAGGCAAACGCTTGATTGCCTACTTAGTAACCACCCTCTTACCCGATCGCCTTCCGGTGCAACTCAAGTGCTTAACAAGTGTGAATGGTCTCCCTCCCGTTGAAGTCACGGCAGTAGACTTGTCCTTTGATGGAACCTGTTTGATGGGAATTTCAGCAGATGGAAAACCTGGTCACACAGTGCAGTTAAGGCTTCAACTACCTGGAGCGACTGAAGAACAGCAGTTGGAAGGAACGATCGCATGGCAGCAAGGCAATCAAGCTGGCATTAAGTTTAATCTCACCCCAGATCAACAACGTTCACTGCGGCATAGTGTTGAATTTCTCTTTGAAGCTCAAGGCTTCCTCAAAACGCTACAGCGCAGTGTCACTCGAAACTTACGAGATTTCTTGAACCAAAAATTACCAGATTATATGGTACCCGATCGCTTTGTATTACTGCGATCAATGCCGCTCAATGCCAACGGCAAAATCGATCGTCGTGCCCTGCCCACCCCTGAACAAGAGCGATTTGAGGCAGGAACCGCGATCGCGCTACCCCAAACCGTTGTAGAACGACAGTTGGCAGACCTCTGGAGTAAGCTTCTTGGCATGCAACAGGTGAGTATCCAGGACAATTTTTTTGAATTAGGTGGTAATTCACTGCTAGCTGCTCAGCTAGTTGCTGCTATCCGAGAAAGCCTTCAGGTGAAGTTACCAGTACGTTGCATGTTTGAGCAACCCACGATCGCGGGGCTCGCTCAACTGATCGAAACAATTGATCAAGAAGGAATCACATCCCTCACACAGACGCTTGCTTTAGAGGCCGAAGCCATCTTGCCTCCTGAAATTTCACCCAGTAGAGCGCAAGTACTTGAGATGAGTCAGGTCTCTCATCCTCAACACATTCTACTTACAGGCGCAACAGGGTTTTTAGGCGCGTTTTTGCTGCAAGAGTTGCTACAACGCACTGAGGCTCACATCTATTGCTTAGTTCGGGCGACAACTGTTTCTGAAGGGTTAAGCCGCGTACAATCCACATTAGAAAAATACCAATTGTGGCAGCCAGCATTCAATCAGTCTCGTATTAGTCCCATTTTGGGAGATCTTGCCCAACCGTTGCTGGGTCTTGCACCCAATGAATTTGATCGATTAGCCGCTCAGATTGATGCGATCTATCATAACGGTGCGGATGTCAATTTCTTCAAACCCTACACTCAGCTCAAAGCCCCGAATGTTTTGGGAACTCAAGAAGTTCTCAGGCTAGCGTGTCAAACCAAAGTTAAACCTGTTCATCACATTTCCACCGTTTCAATCTTTGGCAATCCTTCCAGTGACTCATCCATTATTCGAGAAGATGAGCCGATCGACGGTCATGAAACCCATTTAGATCTCGGCTATTCCCAAAGTAAATGGGTTGCCGAAAAGCTAGTGTGGATCGCTCAATCAAGAGGGTTACCCGTAACTGTGTTTCGAGCAGGTGCGATCGCAGGATCAAGCCAAACTGGACTCAGCAACAGCAAAGATTTTGAATTTAGTTTCATTCGAGGCTGTATCCAGATGGGAGTGTTCCCTGATTCAGGAAATGAACAGCAGTCGTTTGTTCCAGTCGATTATGTCAGTCAAGCGATCGTTCACTTATCTCAACAGCCGCAGGCACTCATAAAAGCCTTCCATTTGGTACATCCCTTCCCAATTCGCAAAGTAGAGTTTTTCGAGAACATTCAGGCATATGGCTATTCCCTCAAAAAACTGCCCTATACTCAATGGCGAGAGATTCTTTTACAGCAAGAGCAGAACGCGCTGAAAAACGCTCTCATCCCGTTCCTGCCTCTATATAAAGAGGAAAGCGACCAGGATCTATCTGCTCAGTTAGACTCTGATCAAATTGATCCAACCTTTGAGTGTCAAAACACCTTGGATGGTTTAGCCAACACAACGATCAATTGTTTATCGATCAACCAACTACTAAAGGTATATTTGCCTGTCTTACTCTTCAATTCTCAATCCTTGAATTGACACTCCCAGTCCTGACTTTAACCTATTGAGCTGCAACCTTGGTGGGACGAAAACTGCGTCAACGAGGAGTGGCTCATTACATTGCTCGTCTCTCACAATCGCAGCGAAGTCGCTCTAGACATAACCATTTTTATACGGGTTTGTCTGCCTACAGTTGGGTCAACTTTGCCGACACCTATGCGAATTTGGTTGATGCTTTATTGCAACTGAACCCTGGAAAGCGACCGTTTTATCAACAATGAACGCAACTTCGGCAATTCGCCCTCACTCGGCAAGAATTTCGATGTGATAGCTATAGCCCTGCTCAGCCAGAAACAACTGCCGATGACGGGCAAACTCTTCTTCACAGGTACGCAAGGAAACCAGCGTGTAAAATTGGGCGCTCCAACCATCCGACTTGAGGCGCAAGACTCGACCGAGCCGCTGGGCTTCTTCCTGTCGTGAGCCATACTTGCCAGACACCTGAATCAGCACATCGGCATCGGGCAAATCGAGGGCAAAGTTGCCGACCCGAGACAGAATGAGCCCAGAGATTTCACCGGATCGGAACTGCTCGTAGCGGCGATCGCGTTCTGCTTGGGGCGTTTTCCCCGTCACGAGCGGTAACTCAGTTAAAGTGGCGATCTGCTTCAGTTGGTCCAAAAATTCCCCAATGATCAAGATGCGATGACCGTACTCTTTCTGTAACAGCGATCGCACCACTTCGTGTTTACGCGGATTTTCTGCAGCAATCCGAAACTGGTAGCGCTTGTCAGCCACTGCATACTCCATCTGTCTGGCTGTGGTTTGGGGAATGCGAATCTCGGTACATTCCGCTGCGGCAATAAAGCCTTGACCTTCAAGTTCGCGCCAGGGCACATCGTAGCGTTTGGGGCCAATCAGGGCGAAAACATCTCCTTCTTTGCCATCTTCACGGATCAGGGTGGCGGTCAGCCCGAGACGGCGACGGGCTTGCAGTTCAGCAGTAATGCGGAAGATAGGGGCGGGCAGCAGATGTACTTCGTCATAGATAATCAAACCCCACGATCGCGCGTTAAACAGTTGAAAGTGCGGAAACTCCCCGTCTTTGCTAGCGCGATAGCTCAGGATTTGATACGTCGCTAACGTGATCGGAGCCGTCTGTTTTGATTCACCACTGTATTCGGCGATCGCATCAGGGGGCAGCGTCGTTTTATCCAATAGCTCCCGCTGCCACTGACGAACGGAGGTGAGGCTACTGGTAGAGAATTAGGGTATTTTCCTGCACCTGGGCGATCGCGGCTAACCCGACCATTGTTTTTCCGGCTCCGCAGGGCAGCACAATTACACCGCTGCCACCCTGCACCCGTCCCGCCTGATAAAACGCTTCTGCCGATGCTTTCTGATAATCGCGCAGGGCAAATGGTGCACCGGATGCAGTGATGGGTCGCAACGCTAACTTCAGCGCATCGCCTGTGACATAACCTGCCAAATCTTCTGCCGGATAGCCTGCCGCGAGCAATGCCTGTTTCAAGACACCCCGATCCTCGACATTAACCGCAAACACTTGATCGGACAGGCGGTCTCCGAGATACTTCGCCACCTCTTGACTGCGGCTGAGGAGTTCGGCGAGCGGCACATCAGCGGTTTTGCGCAGCAGGCGATCATCGTCGCGCTCAATCACGGTCAGACCATAGCGACTGCCCAGAGCGCTAATTTCTTGGGCTACCGCTTCGGGCATGGGGTATTTGGCATGGTCGTGCAGGGCTGCAATCATGTCGGCAACGGGCATTCCGGCGGCACGAGCATTCCAGATACTCAGCGGTGAAATCTGATAGGTGTGGATATGTTCAGGGCTTTTAATCAGTTCCGCAAAGGGGGCGATCGCCGCACGAGCCTCATCCGCACGAGGTGAATGCACTTCCAGCAACACAGAGCGATCGCTTTGAATAATCAGCGCATTTTCGGCAACGTAGGACATGATTTAGCTCAACCCTGGCAGACTGTGGCCCAACTTCTTTAACCCATTGCGAAACTTGGTTTCTGTTTCAGCAGGGACCACCAAATAGCACGCTTGTCCCGCAGCGGCGGCTTTCGGCTGATCCGCAATAAAACAGAACGCTTTGGTCCGCGAGTCACTGGCAATTTGGGCGGCAAGAGCGGCATCCGCGCAGCGAATCAATCGGGCAGAACCCAAATCTTGCAGACTCGTGGTGCGGGTTTGCAGGTCGGCTAGAAACTGATTTACGGGCCGGGACAAGGCTTTACCGCTGTTAGCAATTAGCCAGTCTTACAGTTCCGCCTCGCTGCGACCCTGGGCGATCGCATCCAACAGCTTGGCCTGATCCAACTTCCACACGACGTCAGACACGGAGGCAAGAAAACTGTTGAGCATCAAGCGATCGGCACGAGATAACTCACTCACCACCACAACTTCTAAATTGGGCAGAATTCGCAGCACCTATTTCTGCATGGGAACCGCAGGGTCGTAGCGATCGCTCAGGCCCAAACAGTAAGCACCGAACGCATTCAGGCGAAAATACGCGAGTCCATCGTAGCGGCTGAGCGTGGTATCGCTGTAGTAATCACTGCTGGGTAATATCAAAAAGCCCTCGTCCGGATGCAGGTAAGCCACATCAATTAAGCCCAGCGTTGACACGTACTCAAATAGAAAACATAGAAGATATCGTGCTTCTAGAAGTAGCCAACTACCGTCGTAGAGCGAACCGTAACCCTCCAGGGAGAGCATCTCGCTGTTGCGGCTAACCTCAAAGTCATAACCAGCGGCGATCATGTAGCGCAAAAAGTCGGACAGTGCCACCCATTGCTGGATTGGGCAATCCTTCAGGGCATTTACAATCACGCTGCGTCGTCCAGCTACGGCAGTGAGGCTGCGTTTGGCTTTTCCGGTTTGACCTTTGATACTGTCAATTCGCCGTAGTTCATCCAAACTGGTTGTTTTCAGCCACTGTTTCCACAACGTTTGCAGCGCCTTTTCAGGCGGATTATTGATTGCTTTTTGTCCAGTCTTCGTTAGAACCAAGCGTTTACCGCTCAATTCCACCAGCTTGCCTGCCTGCAACAGCATCACCCAGGCAAATAGCTTGATAGCGCCGATGTCATAACTGTAATCCCATCCTGCTGGCGATCGCTTGGCGGCCCAATCGCTATAGTAGTCGCCCTCTTCCAACACTTCAGAAATCGCTGTTAGGGTCGCGCTTGGAGGGAAAAACGTTTTGTCGCTGATAGAGACTTTGCCTAAGTCTACTAACCGCAA
The DNA here is from genome assembly GCF_039962155.1 of Trichocoleus desertorum AS-A10. Classification (NCBI taxonomy): domain Bacteria; kingdom Bacillati; phylum Cyanobacteriota; class Cyanophyceae; order Leptolyngbyales; family Trichocoleusaceae; genus Trichocoleus; species Trichocoleus desertorum. The sequence continues at coordinate 28,806 of NZ_JAMPKN010000041.1, forward strand.
AACCGTCTGCAAATCCCGCCCTGCAACGGCTTCAGTTTCACGAATACTTAACGGGAATTCAACTTGTGTAGAGTGCTGTTTGCGATCGCGGTAGTTATATTCCACGAGCGTTCGCGTCAGGGTGGGTGACAGCGTTTCTAGACTTTCAATCCGCGTCGGTTCTGGCGGCGGTACAAATGTTTTGAGTTGCGCTTTTAGGTCTTGCGGCAGGGTGCTACTGTAGAAAAACAGCCCCAAAATCGACGGATTGCTGTGCGAATAATAGGATGAGCGATTGCCACTCGTCCAAGTCGCTTCGGCACCATACTTGCTGACAAATCGCTGTGGCTGGTAGTAATCGTTTGAGCTGTGCACCACTTCAGCGATCGTGGCTTGTTGCAGGCGATCACACTCCTGCCACAGCAATTTCAGCGATTTGCCTTGCATTCGTTCCATCACGTAACTGACAAGCTCGGCTTTGCGCGTTGGAATTTTACCAGATGGCAACAGTTGCGCCAGTGCTTTTAGCTGATCGACGGTTTGATGATTGAGTGCTTCGAGCAGTGTAGAAATTTTCCCAGGCTGGTTGTAGTAGGGCATGGCGCTATCCCTGCTTGACTTCATCAGCATACAGGTTGAACACCGGAAAATTGCAGAATGCTGAGTGGACTGGATGAGGAACGAGCAGGTGATATAGCAATCCTAATCAAGTTGTAAGGATAAGGAGAAGTTATTAGGTTAAGAGAACGACTCGTAACTATTAACCCGGCAATAATTGAGGGTGCATCTTGTTCGATGCATAAGCAATGAATGGGTGCTCAAAATACTCCTGAATGCGCGATGGTAACTTCTGCAACTTACGCAGATGAGAAATGAGTCGTCGCTTCAGTTGAGCAAGATTGCGAGTCGGTGGTTTAGAGTGAACTCCCTGCTTGACATCGCCGTTGAGATACTCGACTGGATTCAGTTGCGGTGAGTAGGACGGCAAGTAGAACAGTTCAATCTGCTCCTTGTGCTCAGTTAACCATTGCTGCACCTGCTGTCCCCGATGTACCGGATGTTGGTCCACAATCCAAAACAACTTGCGCTCTCGCTTGGCAATCAGACGAGTCAGAAACGACAAAAAGATGGCTTCCGTCAGCTTACTGGTGTAGAGCATAAAGCGGATACTCCCCTGGTTGCTGAGACTGGCAATGAAGTTGACACGCACTCATTTCTTCTAACTCAGACGAATTTCAGGGGTTTCGCCGATGGGTGCATACCCACGACCGACTTGAGCATCTGAGCGTAACCCTGACTCATCCCCCCAAGCGATTTCTGCACCTTCACTTTTAGCACGCTGCTCGATGACAGGATAGGTTTGCTCTAACCACTCCTCCACCATCTCTGGGTTCTGCTCATAAGCCCGCCTCAAGGGCTTTTGTGGGCTATAGCCCCACCGCCAAAGATACTCTCCTACGGTTCGAATCGGCATCTGTATTCCGCACCGTTGCTCGATCAGTTCTTGAACCGCGCGGTGCGTCCAAAGCGCACTATCAATCTCTAGCTCATCGGGGAAATGGGCTTGCATCAACTGTTAAATCTGTTTTTCCTGCTCTTGATTTAAGGTGCGTCCTGCACCAACTGTGCGGCCTCGTTGTTGCTGGTACAGGGCAGTTTCACCCAGTTCTTTGTATTGCTGCCACCAATCTGAAACTGTATTGCGATGCACCTCCAAATAAGCTGCAATATCGACAAACCGTTTTCCTTGCTGACGTAATCGAATCGCTTGTTGTCGCAGATAATCTTAAGTAGGGGGATTAAGTAATCGGGCATCAAGTTTATTCATACTTCAATTTTACTAATCGCCCCGTTCACTCTGCATCCTCTTAAGTTGCCGGGTTAATATAAGTGCCGCAAGTGTGGCAGGCAGTTTGTGCAACACCCCCAAAACAAGACCATTGACTCAACGACCAAGACCCTGATTGATAAACTGCTGTTAGAGAAGATTCCTTTAGCAGGCATTGCCAGAGTCGCAGGCGTTTCAGAGCCTTGGCTCCAGCACTATGTCAATGAGAAATATCAAGCAGTGCCCCGACAGGTGAAGGTGCGGGCTAAAAAAAGGGGCGCTTGATGATCCAGTGTGACGAGATGTGGTCTTTCGTGCTCCGCAAAGGCAATAAGCAGTGGATTTGGTTGGCTCTAGATGTCAAGACCCGAGAAATTGTCGGGGTTTATGTCGGCAATCGCGGTCGTGAAGGAGCATAAGGACTATGGGAGGCGCTGCCAGGAGTATATCGCCAGTGTGCGGTCTCTTACACTGATTTCTGGTCTGCTTACGACGAAGTGTTTCCCAGCAAGCGGCATCAAAGTGTTGGCAAGGAAAGTGGCAAAACGAGTTACATTGAGCGCTTCAACTGCACCTTGCGCCAACGCGTGTCGCGCTTAGTGAGGAAGACGTTATCGTTTTCCAAGAAGCTGGATAATCATATTGGTGCAGTTTGGTACTTTGTTCACCACTACAATGCATCCTTACCTTTTTAGGACTACCACTTTATTTACTGGATGAAATTCTATTACTAGGTCGCACTGAATCTACTCAAGTTGAAGCTAACTACGTGGTAGTTGACCTGAAAGAATTTTGTGGTGAAATTGTAGAAAGCTTCCAAACCACTCAAGGAAAATCTCACCAAATCAGTTTTTCGAGCGAAGGTAATTCCACTCAAGCTGGAGCAGATGCTTCTTTGCTGAAGCACACTCTTGACAACTTATTGTCCAATGCCATCAAATACTCCCCAGAAGGAAGCAGTATTCGCTTCACTTTGGGGCGTTGCTGAATAGGTAATGATTTAAGCTGAGAGAGGAATTGTTCGATACTTCAAATAATGCAGCAGCAACCGAAGTGAACACTTCAACATCTCAACTGATTTGGAGTAGCA
>NZ_JAMPKN010000042.1:0-30120 GCF_039962155.1 Trichocoleus desertorum AS-A10
TGCTACTCCAAATCAGTTGAGATGTTGAAGTGTTCACTTCGGTTGCTGCTGCATTATTTGAAGTATCGAACAATTCCTCTCTCAGCTTAAATCATTACCTATTCAGCAACGCCAAAAAACAAAATCTGGCTCTGGACCGCAGTTGACCACTTCACCTGTGGAATTTTAGGGTGGGTGTTAGGGGACCAAAGTGCCGAGACGTTGACTCCCTTATGGGCGATTGTTGCTCAATGGCAGTGCTATTTCTACGTGACTGACGGATGGAGTGTTTATCCTGGTTTCATTCCAGAGGGTGACCAGATTGTCAGCAAAACCTATATGACCCGAGTCGAGTCAGAGAATACTCGGTTACGTCACTATCTGGCTCGACTGCATCGCAAGACGTTGTGCTATTCCAAGAGCGAGGAAAGGCTGAGACACTCGATTCACTTGTTACTTCACTACTTGAGATTTTGGGATGTGCCTGTTCCAGCTTAGTTCATTCCACGATTCAGCAATGCCCTCCAACGTCGTCAAATCCACAATCACTTGGAGATGCGGTCGCCGACCCCAAGGACCATACTGCTGGAGTTGCTGACGCACCGCCCTCCGCAAGCGACGAATGACTTCCCGCACCGACCAGGTATAGACATTGAGGAAGGGGCTGAGAGCGCTGGGGGATTTCATCTGACTGTGCTCTGGCAGGGGTGCCCCTTGAGCTCTGAGAAACAACGCCAACAAAGCTTACAGGCTTTGACGCTGATAGAAGCTCGGCATCCCATTGAGCAAGTGATAGATTAGTTCTTGGGCGTGGGCAAGAATATCCATTGTTCTTGCAGAATATTGGTTTCACGCCCTTTTCTCCTACTTTTCAAGCCTTAGTGCAAGATCTGAGTCTTGGTTCATCGTGCTGAGCAGTGTTTCAGCTATTTTGCCATTTGTTTGATTCACACCCGGATGTCAAAGGAGACAGAAAGCCCCGACTAGGAGGATATTGGGGGGATACGCCTTGCGATCGCCTCCGAGATTTGAGTGAGATCAAAGCGGCGTGATTACCAAGGCAGCACTTCTCCATTGGCGTGCCAGAACGTGCCTGTGTTCTCCAGCGTTAACTGATCAATTCGAGCTAACAACCCCTGCACCGACTCCTCCGGTGTGATGCCACTGGTAGTAAAGTTGGTCATCCGGGTTTGCACCAAGCCAGGATGCAGAATCGCCACAGCAATGCCACGGGCTTTGAGGTCGTGAGCCAGGGATTTACCTGCCATCGACAACGCCACCTTTGACATGCGGTAACCATAGGAACTGCCTGAGGTGTTGTCCGCAATTGAACCCATGCGACTGGTCATCAACACAATCTTGGAACCCCCTTGCAGGTGCGGTAGCAGTGCCTGTGTGACTCGGAGAGGCCCCAGCGCATTCACATCGAACTGTTCTCGGATGCTGTCGAAATCCAGGTTGTCCAGCGTTACGCGCTGAATGATGCCTGCATTGTGAATCAAGACATCGATGACCTCGTCACCTAGGCGCTTTTGTAGGTCTGCCACAGAAGCGTCTGAGGTAATGTCAATGCCCGCCTCCACCTGCACCCCCAACTGCTGTAATGCCTCAGAGGTGCTGCGACAAACCGCAATGACGCGATCGCCGCGAGCCTGCAGTTGCCGACAGTACTCGTAACCAATGCCCCGATTTGCCCCTGTGACGAGATAAGTTGCCATGTGACCTCCAACGCTGGAAAGAGTATAGTAGCCAGTGCAGCCTGTGCCTAGGAGTGGTTCTGTGATGTCTGAGCGTCCCTATGATGTCATCCTCTATGGTGCCAGTGGTTTTGTCGGCAAACAGACCGTGCAATACTTTGCCAACCAGGCTGGGGAAGAAGTACGATGGGCGATCGCGGGGAGAAACCGCCAGAAGCTGGAAGCCGTTCGTGCTGAAGTCGGTGCCACCGTCGATGTGCTCGTTGCCGACGGTCAGGACGAAGCGGCGATCGCGGACATGGTTGCTCAAACCCGAGTACTCTTGACCACGGCTGGCCCCTTTGCCCTCTATGGCAATGCCATCGTGGATGCCTGCGTTCGCTTCAGAACGCACTACGTCGATATTACGGGAGAAACACCCTGGGTCAAAACCTTCATCGATCGCTACCAAGCTCAAGCCGCTGCTGATGGCACTCGCATCATTCCTTGTTGTGGCTTTGATTCCGTGCCATCAGACTTGGGGAACTACCTCGTGGTGCGGCACCTACAACGAGAACTAGGAGTTCCTTGTCAGCAGGTGCATGCCTATTTCCAGGTGTCTGGGGGGTTGAATGGGGGGACGCTGGCCTCAGCTTTCCATCTTTATGATTCCGCCGGGGCCGCTCAGATGAATGATCCCTTCCTGCTGAATCCTCCCAACACTTCTTCTCCCCCTCCCGCTCAGGCTGAACGCCATCGTGACCCCCAAACCCCCTCCTTTGCTGCTGACCTCAACACCTGGGTTGCTCCCTTCGTCATGGGACCTGTCAATACCCGCATCGTTCGTCGCAGCGCGGCTCTCTACGAGGAATGGCAAGCCCCTTACGGACCTGACTTCACCTATCAGGAGTATCTCAAGTTCGATGAACCGTTTTCGTGGCTAAAAGCAACGAGTGTTACCGCTGGCTTGGCTCTATTTACAGGCATTGTGCAACAACCCCAAGCGCGATCGCTGCTGCAACCGCTCTTACCGCAACCAGGTGATGGCCCGTCTGAGCAAACGATGAATGAAGGGTGGTTCTCCTGTGAACTGGTCGGGACGGCGACAGATGGTCGTAAAGTGCGGGGGCTGATCCGAGACCAGGGAGACCCTGGCAATCGAGCCACAGTCAAATTTGTCTGTGAATCAGCTCTGAGTCTAGCCTTGCAAATGGATGAACTACCAGGTGGCCAGACACGTGGCGGGATTCTGACGCCTGCGACTGGCTTAGGTGAAGTGCTGACAGAGCGCTTACGCCGAGGTGGAATGACCCTAGCCATAAGCCTGTGATTCTAAAGGCTAGGCTTGGGCGTAGGGCATTGGACCTCAGGGGGTAACAAGAAGGCGAGAACAACGACTGGAGGCGAGAAACAGCGTGTAAACCTCGCTGAAGATAGGATTGCTTATTGCCACTAAGCTGCATCCAAGACTCTACCCAACCAGTAGCTAAGTCTATCCCTCCTAACCAGGCTTAGGCATACAAACCCACCCAAAAATCGCTATGTCTGCGTCGCATTTTTCGCCCTTCTTGGGCTCGACAAACATAAGACATCCTGCATGAATCATGAGGGGTGTGCCAGTTCGTAGTTGAGCAAGCCAGCCATCAGGTTTATGCGCAGGCCAAACCGCCTTCTACGATTGCGATAACGTCCTGAAAAAATGCGGAAGATCTTGAGGCGACGAATCACGTGCTCCACCCTCACTCGCAGCCGAGCTAAAACTTGATTATGCTGCTTTTCCTCTTTAGCTAAAGGCTGCTGGCGGCGTTTCTCGGTGGGAGTGCAAGCGATTACTAATGCAGCAGCAACTCAGACCATTCTTGCCAAAATTTAGCGGATTAAAGTGCGATCGCGCTCTACTTCTGCGGTAAACTCGCTCTCATTCAATTTGCCCTCCTCACCGGTAATGAGGCGAGCCCCACCTTTGCGAGTAAAGTAGTGCCAAAACCATTGGATCATCACGATCATCTTGTTATCAAACTCGATCAAATAGTAGATGTGAACAAAGACCCAAATCAGCCAAGCTGGGAACCCTGAGATTTTCAACCAACCAAAGTTGGCCACAGCGGCATTATGACCAATCACCGCCAAGCTACCCGCGTCTGAATAGCGGAAGGGAGGCAAATCTTCTCCTTGCAAGCGACGTTGGAGCAACTTAGCGACATAAGCGCCTTCATGCATCGCTACTGGAGCAACGCCTGGTAGCGGCTTATCATCTTGATGGGCGTAATGTGCCAGATCCCCGACGACAAAAATGTCAGGTTCTCCCGGCAAACTTAAGTCAGGATTGACGATGACTCGGCCCACGCGATCGAGTTCTGCACCTGCCCGCTCCGCTAGCACGGTGCCCATCTTAGAAGCACGAACGCCTGCTGCCCAAAGCACCGTTTTGGTTGGGATCTGCTGAGTTTGCTCACCTTGACGAACTGTTACGGCATCTGTGGTAATATTTGTCACCAAGGTTTGGGTTTCAACGACAACGCCTAAATCTTCGAGCGATCGCGCAGCCTTAGCTGAAAGGTCGGGTGGATAAGGTGGGAGCACGCGATCGACACCTTCGAGCAATAAGATCCGAGTCTCCTTCGTATCAATGCTGCGAAAATCATCTTTCAGTGCCGTATAAGCCAAATCTGCCAAGGCTCCTGCCAACTCTACTCCCGTTGGCCCCCCACCGACTACCACAAACGTCAACCAAGCTCGCCGTTTCTCGGGATCTGTTTCTTTTTCAGCAGCTTCAAAGGCGAGAAAAATCCGTCGGCGCATTTCCAGGGCGTCCTCAATGGTTTTGAGGCCTGGTGCCACGTCTGCCCATTGTTCGTTCCCAAAGTAATGGTGGCTAACACCCGTCGCGACAATTAGAGTGTCGTAGGGTAAAGTTCCACTCGATAAAGTCACCTGGTGCTGTTGAGGATCAATGTCTAGCACTTCATCCATCAAAACCTTAACTTGACGATGACGGCTGAGGATAGCTCGTAGGGGGGATGAAATGTCGCCAGGAGAAAGTTTTCCGGTGGCGACTTGGTAAAGCAACGGTTGAAATAAATGGAAGTTACGTTTGTCAATTAGGGTGACATCGAATTGCTGAGAGCGTCCTAGTTCTTTAGCGGCATATAAACCACCAAAGCCACCCCCAACAATGACAATTCTGTGAGTAGGTTGCTGATCATCAGATGGCTTTGAGAGCTTCATAGAGTAATGGATATCGCTGGAACGCTTCTTTGTAGACAACATTAGCTTGTGGCTGGACGACACTTTGTTCTTGCAGCACAATTTTAAGTGCAGTCGTCAAGTTAGGATAGGCACCCACCTCAACCATCGCTAATATTGCAGCTCCATAAGCGGCTCCTTCCTCCTCCTGAAGTGCGATAAGTTCTGGATTAAGACATCCGCTAAAATTTGCCGCCAAACTCGCGATCGCGCCCCTCCTACGTTGGTGCTCCGAATCCTTAGCCAATCCTGAGACATAGACAGAAGCCAATCCCAACGGCAGACTCTTTCAAGAGATCAACTCAATAACATGGAAGCGAAATAGTCTCATTGAGAGCGATTCACTATGAAAACTTCAACCATCAATACAGCCCAAGTCCCTGCAGTAGCTCCCGCTTACAACGGTGCCGATCGCAATGCTTGGATCTTTGGCTGGAACCCACAGCAGGAGTTATGGAACGGCCGTTTAGCCATGATTGGTTTCGTTGCCTACTTGCTTTGGGATCTGGGCGGGTACAGCGTACTTCGGGATGTACTTCACCTAGTTCGGTAGTCCTTCACTAAGAACCCAAAGGGCTAGTGATAAACGGTCTGGGTTGCTCTCGAACCAGGTCTAACGTTTCGATTCCACGTCAAAAACCTTTAAGAACCAAAATACTGTCATGCAAACATCAACTACTTCAGCTTCAGGAATTCGTTATGCGGCCCTTAGTCTGGGTCTACTCTTCTTATTACTGGGCTTGGCTGGATTTTTGCCTGCTTTTGTCTCTCCCTCTGCAAACTTTACCTCCGAACCAGGCTTCGGCTATATATTTGGGGTATTCCCAACCAACTATTTCCATAATGCCATCGGCCTTTTAGTGGGTATTTGGGGAATTGCTGCATCTACAAGTTTAACTGGAGCGATTGTGTTTAATCGCATCTTTGCTCTCCTTTATGCAGCAAGTGTTGTTTTAGGACTGTTTCCTTCTACCAATACTCTATTCGGACTCGCTCCACTTTTTGGCAATAACGTTTGGCTCGATGCCATTACTGCTGCGATCGCTTTCTACTTCGGCTTTGTGAAGTCCGCTGAAGTTGAGGGGCCGAGTGTCTCCAGAACTCAACCTAGCGTATAAGCAGCCCAACTTTTCCTAATAAATCCAGGGTTTTAATGTAAGTCGTCAGAACCTTGATTGAATAACACGCAAGTAGTCTTATCCGGACTACTTTTTTTGTGCTTGCTGAGAATCTACAGTGAGAACTCCTAGAGCGATCGCCTGAGACCCCGATCGCCACCGACTTGCCCACAGATTGCCAGTTAACATGAAGTGGCACCTTTTAACTGCAATCTCAGTCTGTACTTACTCTCTTCATCATGGCTGACACCTCTCCACGGCTCCTGAATGGTCCTACTAACCCTTCCCTCTGGCAACGTCGCCTCTGGGGTCTACGCTTTCTGTTTCGCCCGCTAGAAACCTTAGAAGCTCGCACTCAAGCGTATGGCGATGACTATCGCGTCTCTCCTCCAGACACCAAACCCGCCTTAGTCTATTTCAGCACCCCCGAAGCGCTGGAAGCTATTTTCACCGCCAAACCAGAGCAACTGAGTGCTGGAGGAGGCAATCAGATCCTTAGAGTCCTTCTCGGTAAGCATGGCATAGTCTTGCTGGAAGGCCAAGCTCACCAACGTCAGCGCCAGCTCTTGATGCCTCCCTTTCATGGCGATCGCATGCGCTCCTATGCTCAAATCATTCAGGATATTACTACTCAAGTGAGGAGCCCGTGGAGGGTAGGCACCACATTTGCCGTGCGGCCTGCAATGCAGTCAATTTCTTTGCAGGTGATTCTTAGAGCTGTATTTGGTCTCAACGGCGGGCCACGTTATGACCAGTTGCAGCAAGCGCTGACTCAAATGCTTGATGGTTTTGGTTCTCCCTTCGGAGCGATGTTCCTGTTCTATCCGTTCTTGCAGCAGGACTGGGGAAGATGGAGTCCTTGGGGGCGGTTTTTACGGCTTCGTCAACAAGTGGATGACCTGCTTTATGCTGAGATTGCCGATCGCCGGAGTCAGGCGGAGGTGGGGCGAACGGATATCTTGGCCTTACTCATGGCAGCCCGTGACTCGGAAGGGCAACCGCTGAGCGAGGTCGAACTGCGAGATGAACTGATCACGCTCTTATTTGCGGGGCACGAAACCACAGCCTCAGCCCTTGCTTGGGCTTTGTACTGGATTGCCTCCTTGCCGGAAGTGCGTAGCAAGCTGCTCGCAGAAATAGAGGGATTGCAACCCAGTCCTGATTCGATGGCGATCGCGCGGTTGCCCTATCTTAGCGCCGTGTGTCAAGAAACCTTGCGGCTCTATCCAATCGCTCTCAGTGCGTTTCCTCGGGTGGTGAAGCAACCGCTGGAGATTGCAGGCTATGCTCTCGAACCCGGTACCCTGGTCATGCCCTCGATTTATCTGGCACATCACCGACCAGAGGTTTACCCAGAACCGAAGCAGTTTAGACCAGAGCGGTTTTTGGAGCGGCAGTTTTCTCCTTACGAGTACTTTCCCTTTGGCGGAGGCGATCGCCGCTGTATTGGAGCAGCCTTTGCCTTGTTTGAGATGAAGTTGGTGTTATTTGAGTTGGTATCGCATCTAGAGATGGCGATTGTTAACACCAAGCCCATTCGACCCATACGGCGGGGACTAACCGTTGCTCCTTCTGACCGCTTTCAACTGCGGGTGGCTAACATTCGTCGATGACCGACAGGTTTATGTCATGGTGATGAGGGTTGCAACGCCCAAGAAACTCTATGTACCAAAGTGGATAAAGGCTGCGCGGAAAGCAATAAACCACACTGCAAGCGTGGAAAATAGGTAGAGATAGAACCGAAGCATAATGAGATTGAATGTACAGTGGACAATGCTATGCAATACGCGGAATCCAACAAAAATCCATGCAGCGTTTAAGTACACTGCATCAACTTGCTGTGTGACGAAAAGATATAGAACGAGCGCATAGAAAAGTACCGGAATCTCAAATAGATTTTTTAGGTTATCTGATGGACTGGAGACGCTGGGTGGTGAAATCTGCGCCAGTACACCAGGTGCAGCGAGTTCCTTCGGGCGGAGTTTCTGACTATTGATGAAGCTAATCCGACGAACATACATATACACCCAGACTAGTAAGGTTAAAAACATGGTTGCAAAGAATGGATTGAAGATGGCAGTTTGGGTCATTTTTACTTCTTAAACTTGCTCGTTCTACTGATCATCAAGCAATGCTGAATTGCTGTTGAGATTATGGCTAACATAGGCTGAGTGCTTTAGCGTTTCTAGACCTCGATCGGGTACACTTAGTCCCCTTCACTTATGGCAAGTTCCTTAGGGCTTCTGTTTGAAACGATCCGCCAAACCCCTAGCAAATCTGCTCTCCGCTTGCACATTGCCCCTAAGATCGGTGAATATTTTGCCGCGAAGCGATCTGCCATCTTTTTCTTCGATCAAAAACGCTTCAGCGATCGCAATCTTCAGAAAATCCTGAAAATTGCCCTGTCCACCGAGCTGAATCCTGTAGCTCGGTATCTAGCAGAGCGGCATGCTCCCATTCATGAAGGCTTAGTCACAACTCCCAAGACGTGGAAATTAATCTGTCCTCGTCCTGATCACTGGCATGTGATGGCGGGGCCAATTATTAATCAGGGTCAAATTGTAGGCACAGTCGGTTGTACTCGTGAACAAACAATGTCTGCGTTTAATAGCGAAGATCTAGTTGATTTGAGTGCCATCTGCTTACACTTATCAACTTGGGTGGCAACCGTGGAGGCACCTGGCATTATATTGCAGCACCAATCACTCAACAGCACATCTCCAGGAAAGCTACGCCAACATTTAACACCCCGTGAGTTGCAGATTGCAGAACTGGTGGCGTTGGGACAAACCAATGCAGAAATTGGTCATCAACTTTGGATTACGGAAAACTCTGTAAAGCAAGCTCTAAAACGAATGTTCCGTAAGCTTGAGGTTTCGTCCCGCGCAGAAATGGTTGCAAAGCTCTTAGATAAAAGGCTCCACTGAAAACTAATAGGAAGCGATCGCTATGCGGATAAAACTAAAGGAAATTGCGTTTGTCAATGGGGTAGTGTTTGTAGACTTGTACAACATTGGTTTTAGAGTTAAAGCTTTTGTCAACACTCAATCTGCAAACGGGTCAGCGGAAAATAGGCGGGGATGGCTCTTACAGGGTGAAGAAATGGCTATTGAGCGAGTGTTCACGAATGCTGGTCGCCTGTGGGTCAGTGGCAAAAACCCCAGAGGTGAGCGGATGGATTTGGACCCAAAAGATTTGCTTTATGTGGAGGAGTAGCGATCGCTCTCTTTTTAGTTTAGAAAGAATTACAGGTCTATCCGCTAGGATAAGCACATATCCATTTTTGAAAGCCCAGCAACTTCCGATAGATTGGTTATAACAAGTGAGCTTGTCCTAGTGGATAATTCCCAAAACTTCTCGCCTGCTTTATCAGAAGCGATCGCCTTGGTCGATCAACTTTCTAGTGACGATCAAAAAAAGCTGGCACTTTACCTGCTTCTGTACTTATACCAACGTTCCGTTGTATCACGCGCAGAAATTGATGCTTTAGTCCTAGTGGATAGCAAGCTATCCGATCCGCTAGGACCAACTTCTGCGGTAGCCGTGGGGTGGAAGCAAGAGAAGCGGGTGGTGAAAGAACGAGACAGTGGTGCGATCGACACTTACATTGAATATTGGTTCAATTGTGAGGTATGGAGCAGCAAAGAAGGACAATGGAAACATAAATCCTGCTATATCTGCCAACATCCTGAAGGGCGATCGCCTAGCCCCGGTGCTGCCCGCAAGATTGAGCTATTGAACCGTCAAATTGCCAACAAACGCCCGTATTGGGAAACGATGCAACTGCTCAACAAGCAACGCAAGCTAGAACAGTGGCAGGGAAATTTATAGAGCCGCTTTCAGTTCGTTCTTGCGTACCTACTAAAGTTTCAGAAGTGTACGAATTTGGTTTTGGTGTTTTGGTTGAATCGATCGCTCTCCCTTAATCCACCGCGTAATTAGGGAGCGATCGACCCCCAGTTTCTTGGCTAGTTGGGCTTTAGACCAACCTAGATTATCTAAAGCGATCGATAAATCTGCGCTTGTTAGGGCTTTTGAGCGTTCTAAGGCCTGCTGAATTGGCGTAAAAGGTTCAGATTCTGAAGTTGCATCTGAGCCTAGGACTGCCCCTAGTTTTTCCTGAATTAGAATCGTTGGCTGGATGATGACGATCGCCTTGAGCCAAATCGCTAACCAGTTGCGGGGACGTACTTTAGCCTGCTTAGAATTTTTATCGATACCCCATTCTGGTCTGATACAGTCTGGATATGTTTCTGGATCAAACTCAATTTGCCAGCCTAGCTCATGAAGCGTCAGCAACGCATGATTCCACTGGCTAATCAATGCATTGCGCCGCTGCTTATTGGTTTGGAGCGCCATCATCAGCTCTTTGGGTTCCAATCGTTCTAGCAGTGTTCCGACTTCGTAACGACCATCACAACGAATCCGACTCATGATGGTTAGAAAGATAGCTAGTTTAGAAGCTAAGCGTTGACGATAAGGATTGATCTGCAACGTGCTTTTGGCTAAATATCCGTACTGACAAAGCGCTTGCTTGCCACCACTAAAATCCTTGGCATTGAGAAATTTCTCCGTCCAGCTACCAGGGCGGACTTTAATGTATAGCTCGTCAGGTTCTCCTGCTTCATATTGGAGAGAGCCAGGCTGTTCGGTATCGACTGTGAGTGCCAACTGCCCGACACATTCTAGTTCTTCCAACATCCACATCGGTCCGCGCGCCACGTTATAGCGATTTGCGCCCACGTTGATGTTGCTAATGAGTACCGATAGGCTACAAACTAGTTCGACTAAGTGGCTGATCTTCTTGAGCTTTTGTCCTAAAGTAATATCTGTGCGTTTATCCCAACCGAACAACTTGATTAAGTCGGTTCCTCTCAGCCGAATTTGCTGTTCCCAAGGTTGCTCTGAATCTGTGGCGTAGGACGAGAAAATCAGCAGCACATAGGCAGCCTCCGGACCAAACTGCTGAATGATCTCCCATGCAGCTTTGCCTGGAACTAGCTCGATCTGGCGGCTTGATGGACTCTGACGAACAATATTGTGCTGAATAAACCCTTCTCCAACCAGCTTTTTCCAGTAGGGATATTCTCCATCCTCCCACTGATTGTTGATTAGTGCTTGCGCTCCTGTCAGAATTGGATAACCAGTGGCTACTTGTTCGATCTCTCGCCCTTGAAATAGAGCTGGGTTAGCCACGAACTCATCGGTTGAGCGAATTCCTAGGAGTTTTTCAACCTCATCAACTGAGAATCCAGATAGGTCAAGGTTGCCTAGCCACTCACTCGCCGTATAGAAAGCACAGGCACTGATAACGATTGATTCTTGCCAAGCTTCTTCTTCAGGTAAAGTGGGGTCTGCCTCTACAGATAACATGCCTGGGATTGAGCAATCTACTGGCATGCGTCTGTCTACTTTCCATTGCTCTAGTCGAGTTAGAATCCAATTGGCTCTTTGGCTCCAGAACTCTTCTTGTTTCAAAATAGCTCTGAATAGTTTCTCTAAACGAGCGATCGCTGGCTTTTGTAATGCGCCGATTTTTTCAGTTTCGTTGTAGAGGTTGATTAAGTCACTGGTGCCTTTACTCTTAGAACGGGTTTGGCGCAATCGATGCTGGTTGATACCAGTCGCCACGTTGACTAATACCAGGTTGAGGAATGATTTGCCCTGACGTAGTTTCTCGGCGTACTCTGGTGCCGTGCTAATCTCCACAATGGCGTGGGGACTAAGTGCAGCGCTGCTCTCCTCTAGGATGACTGTTGCGCTGTAAGAATGCTTATCTTCTTCGCGATTTGCTGCACTCATGGGCATGGCTTCACGGAGGCTGGTCAACATCCTTGTAAAACCTCATCAGTATAGCTGGTGAGTTTGTTGCCAATGGTCTTGCCTTGATTAACCAGTAAAGTTGTCAACACGATCGCATCGGGTCAACTTAGTATTTTGCTAGTTTGACATCCCGGAACCCCTGTGCGTTGAGTAATCTGGCTTTTAGAACTCATGACTGATTGTTGCCAAAATCTCTAGAATCCCTTGACCAAAACCTCTAGAATCCCCTGACCAACTTTACTAATTTTGCTTAGATCGTCTTACTTCTGTGTGACAGTAGCAGCATGAATTTGCTGGAAAGCTTTCCCCTTGGCCTTTTTGCTCCAGCCTAGTTTACGCTGGAAATGAAAATTTCTTTTGATAAAAGTTTACGTTGCTCTATTGTTGACAGTGTTGCCAAAACCTCTAGAATCCCCCGACCATTGTCTTAAGCTTGGATCGTTTGCGCGATCGCCACCTACTTGTATTTCCCTCTTGAAGGTTGTTAGAGGTTAACTGAAGCAAATCTAGGACTCAAAGAGTTGTTGACAATGTTGACAAGTGCTCTAGAATCCCCCGACTTCGCTTTCTCAGGAGTTGTTGACAATGTTGACAAGTGCTCTAGAATCCCCCGACTTGGTCTTTCTACTTCTTTCTGTTTTCGGAGCGAGGGCGATCGCTTTTCTTGTTGACAGTGTTGACAATCTCTCTAGAATGGTGCGACTTCAGCTCTAGAATCCCCTGACCAAAAAATTTTTTTAACTCTAGAATCTCCTGATTTATCTTTTTTGCAAACCCTTTCCAGCATTGGTCTTGGGCCTTGTTGACACCCTCCAGGGAAACGTGTTGACAAACCTCAGATCGCCAAAAAACGCATGTTATATGTGCTCTATTCCAATTCTTCTTAGGAACAGAGCAATTTTGATATGCAGGTACAAGACTCCTTATGCTTTCAGGGGGTACGTGAATGGGATAGTGAATTTCTGGCACTTTTCCCCCACCGCTTCGATTACATTTATGCCCATCACCCAGAGTTTCAAGTTTCTCCGGTTTGGCAAACTGAGAGCCGCCACCCGCTATCGGATCGGCTGATTCAGCAGGCTGCTTGTCTCTATGGCGTACGGTTTGGTGCAGAGACTCAGTACTGCTTACTCGATATTGATATTGGCAGCCGTTACCACCCTAATCAAGACCCCCTGGCTATTGCTCGCTTGCTGGCTGCTCTGGAACCTCTAGGACTAGTTAGCTATCTTGCTTGTACTTCTAGTTATAGTAGCGGGCTGCATCTCTACTTTCCTTTTAAGTACCCTCAGAAAACTTGGCAGCTTGCGATCGCCCTCCAAACGCTCCTAGAGAACGCAGGCTTTAAGCCAACTCTGGGTCAGCTAGAGCTTTTCCCCAATCCTAAGCTTTATAGCAGTGATGGCACGCCTAGTCTTTATGCTGCCCATCGTTTACCCCTCCAAACTGGTTCCTATCTACTAAACCGTAGCTGGGAGCCTATCTACACTTGCCAAACCACTTTTGTGCAGCAGTGGCGATCGGCACAACATCATAACAATATTGATGTTCAAAGTCTGCAACAGACGCTTAAAATCGCTCATCGTCAGCGCTATCACCTCTCTGGGAAAGCTGATAAATTCCTCAATGACCTGAACGCAGAGATCGAACCTGGCTGGACAGGCCGAGGACAAACTAACTACCTTTTAGGCCGCATTGCTCTGCGTAGCTATATCTTTGGTCATCTTTTCTATGCTTCCCAGCCTTTAGAAGGTAAGGCTTTAGTGGATGACATTGTTCAAATTGCTAAATCGCTTCCGGGCTATCACGATTGGTGCCAACATCAGCATGAAATTACCAGACGAGCTGAGGAATGGGCGCTTTGTGTAGAGAACAGCCGCTACTTTCATTTTGGTCAAGGCAAACAGTCTTTAGTTGGTTCTGCTGATCACCTCATTACCGAGCAACTAGCTACTACAGAAGTTGTGCCTTGGAATCAGCAGCAACGAGAGCGGGCGAGAGAACGCATTAGAAGTGCGATCGCTGACCTACTGAACCAAAGCCAGTTGCCTAGCAACACTACCGCCCGCTTTAAGGCACTTACAGAATATGGCATCGGTGGCAGCACTCTCTACCGCCATCGTGACCTTTGGCATCCAGATCACCTTGGGGAAAACCCCCCGCACCCCCCGACTTCATTAGATGTATCGAGTGAGGATTGCTATGGAACAGCATCCTCACTCAATAGCTCTACAAGCTTATTAGCTAGCAATGACCGTAATCTCCCTCCTGGCGAGCCCTCCAGGGATTTTCAGCCTTCTGAAGACTCTGCTGTGGGTCGTAATTCTAATCTTAGCCAGTTAATGCCTGAGACTCCCCTACTTGATGCTTCACTGGAGCAACCCAGCTTGCAGGGAGTTCGCTACATCCAGCAAGTTTTATTGGAGGTTAAAGAGCGGCTGAGAAGCCAGCAGAAGCCTCAATCTGAGTCTCAATCTATGTCTGGCTCTGTTCCCTACTCAAAAGCTGATCAGACCGTTCACAGGCGCAAAATGGAGCAGTATCTAGCCTCTGGCGATCCAATCTTGATGGCTGAAGCTCGGCGATCGCTGCCAGCGACTCAGGAACGGCTACATAGACAACTGTCACCTTTTAGGCAACCGGAGCAACAGGCGATCGCAGATAATTCCACAGATAATTTCGTAGATAGTTCCACAGATGATTTCGCAGACTGGTCTGAAGTGCTAGCGCAAATTAGCGTTCACCGACGGCGTTTAGGTTGGGCTGCGGCACAAGTCCAAACTGCTCTGCAACAACTGTTTGGCAAAGCTAGCCAAGCTCTGTTGACCGATGCGGAACTGGTTGCGTGGCTGCACTGGTTACAGCAGCGACCTTTGTCCTTCTCGGATTAATAACCCTGGATGATTGGACAAATCGTGGTTTCGGGGTTGGCGGGTCTGGTTTCCCAGCCAGAGAGTAAACCTTCTAACTCCAGCTTGAGAACTTGCAATTGCTGGATTTGCTGGTCAATTTCGGCCACTTTGTCTTCTAGTTTGACTTTGACGTGATCGCAAGGTAATTCTCCTTGATCATGCACATCGAGAAACTCTTTAATCTCTGCCAAACTCAATCCCAGTTTCTGCGCCCGTTTGATGAAGCTCAAGCGGGTGAAGATTCCCGGATCAAAAAGGCGATAGCCTCCCTCAGTTCTGCCGATGGTTTTGAGCAGTCCTAGCTCTTCGTAATACCGAATAGTTTTAATTGGCACACCGCTAGCTTTAGCAACCGAACCAATTTGTTTTCCTGCTTCTTGAGCTATCATGGCTAATCTCCCAGGGTCTAATCTCCCAGTTGCCTATAATCCACTACTTTGATCTTAGATGCTCGATTTTCGCACTTCCACCACGCCTCGGAACATATTCATGCCGCAGGTGAACTCATATCTGCCTGGTTTGTCTGGGGTAAACTCGATCGCGGTGGTTTGATGCAGTAGTAAAGCTTGGGCAATATGAAAGTCAGGAAATCGGACTTCTTCAAGACAACTGCTAGGGTCTTGGCGATCGAAATTTAAGCGTACGGGTTGCCCTGCTTGCACCACAATTTGGCTGGGTTCATAGCCACCATCCACGGTAATCGTGACTTCCTGAACTTCCCCCTGTGTAGTGGCTTGACGAGATTTAGGTTTACTGAGCAAGAACCACCATAACTCCAGACCCACTAATCCTAGACCCCCCACAGTGACTGCTCCTTTTAGCCACAAGGGTTGCTCAATCCGTTGGAATTGTCCTGTTTGCTCGGTTGCATGCCCCGTTTCGTGGTTCGATTGTCCCATTACTTGCGTTACTACTGGCCTAGAAGCTATCTCTGCCACTACTGGCCCAGAGGTCATGCTCAACAACAATCCCCAACCTAGGATATTACCGAGTAGTGGTGTTTTGTTAATAATGTTCATCTCGGAAGAACCTCCTACCCCGCCAAGTGTTTAGGGCTGAAATGACGCAACCGCAGGGCATTAGTTACGACTGAAACCGAGCTAAATGCCATTGCCGCACCCGCAATGATCGGGCTTAAGAGCCAGCCGAAGACAGGGTAGAGAATGCCAGCAGCGATCGGAATCCCCGCCACGTTATAGATGAAGGCAAAGAACAGGTTTTGCTTGATGTTGCGAATCGTGGCTCGACTGAGTTGGATGGCAGTGACAATGCCTTGTAAGTCCCCAGAGATCAGCGTGATATCACTCGCCGCGATCGCCACATCGGTTCCTGTGCCAATGGCAATCCCTACATCGGCTTGAGCTAGGGCAGGCGCATCGTTAATCCCATCACCTACCATCGCTACTACTTTGCCTTCAGCCTGAATTGTGGCTACGGTTGCCGCTTTTTGATCAGGGCGAACTTCGGCAAAAATCCGCTGAATTCCCACTTCACGAGCGATCACATTAGCGGTGCGTTGGTTGTCGCCTGTCAGCATCACCACTTCCAACCCCATCTTCTGCAAAGCCCGAATGGCATTGATTGAAGAAGGTTTTACAGCATCAGCGATCCCCATAATTCCCTCAGCTTTACCGTCCACAGCTATCCAAATTACGGTTTTGCCTAGATATTCCAGTCTGTCCCAATGGGACTGGATAGCGCTGGTATCAATATCCAACTCACGCATCCAACGGTATGTACCAATCTGCACCCATTGGTTGGAGACATAACCTTGCACCCCACTCCCCGCGATTGCCTCAAACTCCTGTGGATGTGTCAACTCAACTCCTTGAGACTGGGCATATTGCACCACAGCTTCTGCCAAAGGATGTTCGGAGTTGCGTTCAATCGATGCGGCTAGACGCAACAGGTTTAGCTCGTTATGGTTGGCTGTCCCCTTCGTCGTCACATAATCGGTGACAGTTGGCTTGCCTTGCGTAATCGTGCCTGTTTTATCCAGAACAATCGTTTGCAGCTTATGGGCTAGTTCTAGACTTTCTGCTCCTTTGATCAAGATGCCATTCTCTGCCCCTTTGCCTGTGCCAACCATGATTGAAGTCGGAGTTGCCAAACCCAGCGCACAAGGACAGGCAATAATCAGCACGCCCACTGTGGTAATCAACGCCATCGTCACGTTGCCCATGATGTTGAACCAGACAATGAACGTGAGGATAGCGATCGCAATGACCGCTGGGACAAACCATCGAGTCACTTGGTCGGCTAATCGCTGAATCGGTGCTTTCGACCCCTGAGCCTGCTGCACCAGCTTTACGATTTGGGCTAAAAAAGTATCTTTACCGACTCTGGTGGCTCGAAACTTAAAGCTGCCTGTTTTGTTGATTGTCGCCCCAATGACTTCATCTCCCGCTTGCTTCCTGACTGCCACGCTTTCGCCTGTGACCATTGACTCGTCGATGGTGGAAGCACCTTCCACAATTTCTCCATCCACCGGAATGTTTTCACCAGGACGTACCAGAATGATGTCGTCTACTCTGACTTCAGCAATGGGAATGTCTACTTCGCGATCGCCTCGGATCACCCGAGCGGTTTTTGCTTGCAGGCCCATCAGCTTCCGGATTGCCTCAGAGGTTTGCCCCCGAGCGCGATTTTCTAGTAAGCGCCCTAACAGAAGCAACGCGATGATCACAGCCGCCGCTTCAAAGTACACATCTGGCTTCAGCCCTTGAGCAATAAACCACTGCGGCACCAAGGTAGGCAACAGAGAGTAGAGGTAAGCAGTCCCCGTTCCCACGGCTACTAGCGTATCCATTGTGGCGGTGTGCCGCTTCACCGCCTTCCAAGCATTGATGAAAAATGAATTGCCTGCCCAAAACATTACCGGAGCAGTCAGCACCAACTGGAGCCAAGGATGGTGCAGCCACATGGGGATGAATGGAATCTGCAACCCTGTCATCGCAGGCAAGGAGCCGATGACTAAGATGGCGCTAATAATGCCGCTGACTGTGACTTTGCGAGTTAGCTTGCGGTTTTCTGCCTGACGCTCTCGGCGTTCGGCATCATCTGGCTCGAAGACATCCTCGGACAGAGGTTGTGCCGCATAGCCCGCAGCAGCGACAGCCTCCTGAATTGCTGCTACATCGGTTTTTTTGAGGTCATAGGTGATGCTGACTTGCTCGATCCCAAAGTTGACGTTGCAAGCCTCAACTCCCGGTACAGAGCGAATGGCATCTTCAATGTTGTTAGCGCAGGCAGCACAACTCATGCCCCGCAATTTGAGTGTGGTGTTCTCCATAGCGGCTCCTCCTGCCCTAAGCTGAGATAGTGTAGCCAGCCGTTGTGATGGCAGTTCGGATCGCTGCTTCTGCCGCCTGAGTCTCAATGTCAACAAATTTGGTTTTGGGATCTGCCTGGACCGTAGCGGTAGGATCAATTGCTTTTACAGCCTTCGCGATCGCCTCGCTACAAGCAGAGCAAGCCATATTGGGAACTTTCAGTTGCAGTGTCATAGGTCAAATCCTCGTTAGTTGATCTGACTCTATCCTGCATCCTCCAGCCCACTGGAGAGTCAAGAGGCGTTGGCAAAAAAATTTATAGAGACTTTGAGGCGGATTTGAAGCGAGCTAAAATTTGCCACAAAGACTAAGCTGAGACTCTACAGAACTAATGGGTGGACTGCTATTGAGCGGCTAGCGGTAATGTGAACCAGAAGGTTGTTCCTGCCCTAGGAACGCTAGTAACCCCAATTTCTCCGCCATGTGCTTGGATAATTTGGCGGCATAAGTAAAGTCCTAAGCCAATCCCGATTGAACGGGTCCGATCGCCCCGGACATAGCGCTCAAATAGGCGATCGCGTTGCGCTTGGTTGATTCCGATCCCGTTATCCTGAACGGTGCAGTAAATCATATCTAACTTAGCTTCTGGAGTGATGGCTGCCTCCGCGTCGGAGGTCAGACTCGACTCACTCATGTCCCTGCTGGCGTCAGGCTGGGTTGCACCCGAGAGGGTGGCATTAACCGTTAAACTCAGCCCTGCTGGATTGTGGTTGAGGGCGTTGGTGAGGAGGTTTTCAAACACCCGTCTGAGTTGCAAAGGATCAGCGGCGGCAGAAAGTAGCTCTGGCGCAATCCGATTAGTCAGGGTGGCCCCATTCTTGGCTAGCAATGGCTCTAAGTCTTCAGCTAGCTCCCGCACGAATGAATGCAAGTTAATCGGCTCTGGTTGTAGCACCAGACTACCCGCTGCACTAAAATGAGCGTCTAGAAGCAGGTTGAGCAGGCTTAGTTGGCGATCGCTACTTTGGATCATGCGCTGCACAACAGACTGAGGAATAGAAACTGTTGCTTCAGCTTGCTTCTGAGCTTTTTGCTGCAAATTTTCTAGGACTAACAAGGTGCCCACGATGGGTGTGCGGAGATCATGGGAAATGGCGTGCAAAAACTCTTCTTTGAGTTGATTCAGTTCTTGCAATTCCACCATTTTTTGCTGCAATTGCAGATTCTGAGTTTGGAGTTGCTGTTGTAATCGACGGACGGTGAGGTGAGTTTCAATCCGAGCTAGCACTTCTTCAATTTGGAACGGTTTGACAATATAGTCCACCCCGCCCACAGCAAAGGCTTTTACCTTATCTAAAACGTCTTCTAGGGCACTAATAAAGATCACTGGAATGTCACGACTTTGGTCATCCGCTTTGAGTTGTTGGCAGACCTCATAGCCGTTCATTTGGGGCATGTTAATGTCTAGCAAAATCAGATCGGGTGGTTCCGCGCCGACTCCCATTAACGCCATCGCCCCATTAATCACACTGCGGACCTCATATCCCTGCCCCGTTAGCATGGTGGATAAAAGGCGCAGGTTGTCTGGTGTATCATCCACGATGAGGATATTTCCTCGAGAAGCATCAGGTTGCATGCATTCAGCGATTTAGCTTGATCAAGTAAGAGATGCTGAAAATCTTACAGTGAATTGCACCCAGTCTCTAGCTAATCAAAGATTCAGTTAACTCCACCAAGATGTCGAAGCGATAGTGCTTGACGAGATCTTTCAAGCTGTTAGCTAATCGGCTATGGTTTTCTGGAATCTGTTCCAGCAGTTGTAGCACTAAATTGGCATTGACTCTAGTTGCGGCTGCGTGTAGTTCGGCAATCCAGGCCAGCGGCATTATCCTCAAATCCTCACATTTGACGTTTTGAATTCGAGGTAGCGGGCTGCTGTTAGATCGAGCCCCGATCGCGGCAAAGCGTTTTGCCAACTCTGCATCGGTTTTTGCGGGTTCATAGAGATACTCGGCTCCTAAATAGGCAGCGATTTTGTCAAAAATTACTTGTTCTCGGAATGGCTTGCGGACGAGATCATCACAGCCTGAAGCCAAAATTGTGGCTCGTTGTTCTTCAAAGGCGCTGGCGGTTAAGGCGATGATCACGGTTCTGGCTCTAGCGGGAGCAGTGGCTTCTAAGCGGCGAATTTGGCGAGTGGCTTCATAGCCATCCATCACAGGCATCCGCATATCCATCCAAATTAGGTGGGGTTGCCAGCTTTGCCATTGGGCGATCGCTTCTTGTCCATTGGTCGCTAGAGCCGTCTCAAAACCCACCATTTGTAGAAGTTGCTCAATGAATTTGCAGTTCTCTGGGCGATCGTCTACGACTAGAACTCGATAAGTTGGTTGGTTGGGAGCTAACCGGAGGACTCGGCCTCTAGCAGTCGCTTGAGCTGATTCTACAGGTAAAGCGGCCAGGGTAAGCGGCACCCAAAACTGGAAGCTTGACCCCTGCGCAATGGTGCTGCTGACCGTCAGTTCACCCCCCATCAACTGCACAAATTGGCGGCTAATTGTTAACCCCAGTCCAGTGCCTTCCCTGGCTTGAGTTCCACTAGTGGTTTGGACAAAGGGTTGAAACAGGCTGTCTATCTCTTCCGGCGCGATGCCACTTCCGGTGTCTTCAACGGCTACACAGAGGTGATAGCTAACTCCCGCAGCTCGATTTTCGGTCTGAAGGCTGGCTCGTAGCCGTACCTCACCCCTGTCTGTGAACTTCACGGCATTACTTAAAAGATTGATCAAAACTTGGCGGAGTTTGCCTTCATCTATCAAGACGTAGGGAGGCAAATCAGGTGCAAGTTCAAATTGCAGAGACAGTTGCTTCGCTTCGGCTCGGATTTGAAACATCTCCTGAAGCGTGTAGAGTAGCTGATGCAAGTTGAAGGCTGTAGGATGCAAAGTCATCCGTCCCGCTTCAATTTTGGACATTTCTAGGACATCATTAATCAGGTTGAGCAAATGTTCTCCACTACGATTAATGATTTCTAGGGATTCTTCTTGCTGATCTGTTAGGGCAGGGTCACGCTCCATCAATTGAGTAAAGCCGAGGATGGCGTTCAGGGGCGTTCGCAACTCATGGCTCATATTAGCTAAAAAGATGCTCTTGGAGCGGTTGGCAGCTTCCGCAGCTTCTTTGGCAATGCGTAGCGCTTCCTCGGCTTGATGTCGCGCCCGCCCAATGGCAATCAGCTCGCCTACCAATTTCAGGAGGCTCAATTCCTCTTGGCTCCAAGTTTTAGGGCTATGAACCACATCCATCCCTAGAAAACCCACGACTTTATCGGCGTGAGACATAGGAACTGCCACCAGCGACTGCACAGACTCATGCTCAAACAAACGCCTCTCTGGCATTTCTGGTGAGAGCTGAGCCAGATTGGGAATGTGAACTACATTGCCGCTCAAGATCAGACGATGGAAACGCAGAAACATTTCTACCGGATTTTCTCTGACCTCAAGCGTTAAGGGCAAAACTCCAGGCGAACACCACTCATGGACAATCTGGGCGATCGCTTGATCTGGAGAGTACTCAAAAATGCAGCTCCGCTCCGCTCCAAAAAATTGCGCGATCGCCTGCAAGCTGAAGTCAACGGCTGTCTCTAAGTCTTGGTCAATAAACTGCCGAGAAATGCTGCTGAGTAAGCTTTCTACTTGGGCTCGATACTGCACGGCCTCATCGGCTTGCTTGCGTTCTAGCTCTGCACCTGCACGAGCTGCAAAAATCCGCATGATTAGCTCTCGTCCTGCATCGGGTGACATTGGTTTCACATCCATCACCCCCAAAATGCCCAGGATATCTCCTGCTGCATCGACTAACGGAATCCCTAAGTAGCTCTCAACTGCGATCGCGGTGAAGTCGGAAATGCTGGGGAAAAGGGTTGGCAAGTCTTCCGAGTAATAGCAAACTTGGCCTTTAATCACCTGGCCGCAGGGCAAATTCTCTGTGTTGTACTCGAAGTTCTCGCCAATTTTGCTGTCTCCCCACACTGCCAAAGTACAGGCTTTGGTTTTAGTCGCGTTGATGAAGCGACTGACAAAGGCGTAACGGACTTGCAGCACCTCCGCTAGGTAGCGCACACAAGACTGAAAGAATTCATCTCCTGTTTTGGCTGCCGTTCCTTCCACAATCAAGCGCAGCGCTTCTTCTCGTTGTTTGCGATCGGTGATATCCTCCATGACAAAATCGAGATGGTTTTCTGCTGGGTTCAGACGGAAGGATAGTAGAACCCAGATTATGGTTCCACTACGCTGACGCAATTCAAGTTCAAAGTTTTTTACTTCTCCATATTGCTGAACAATGTCTGCAATACGCTGGCTATCATCCGGATTAACGTAAACAAACTCTGGAGAGAGCGGCGTACCAATTACCTCAGCGACAGAAGCATATCCAAGCATTTCCGCACATCGTTGATTGGCCTCTAAAATGCCTCCCACTTCTAAACGAGCGCGACCAATCCCCACCTGAGAGTTCTCAAAAATATTGCGGTACTTGATCTCACTCTGGCGTAGCGCTTCCTCCGCTTGCTTGCGCTCAGTCACATCATGAGCGATTCCAAGGATGGCGATCTGACCACTAGGATCTTCGATCGGAGAAATATTGGCGCTAACCCAACGCCAACTACCATCTTTATGACGCGCTCTGAGTTCTATGCCCGACTGCTTTTCTCGAAATTCGGCAGCTCTGCGCGTCGAGGCCAAAGGTACATGAAGATCTTCAAGATGGACAAGTTCAGCAAACGAGCGGCCTTCCATCTCTGAGACGCTATAACCCAAAATAGCAGTGACGTTAGGAGAGATATAAGTAATCACACCCTCTAGATTATGCAAGAAGATAATGTCGTTGGCATTCTCCACAATATTGCGGAACTTTAGTTCACTCTGCTGAAGTGCTTCTTCTACCCGTTTGCGTTCATTAATGTCACGAGCTACACCAATAATGATTAACCGACCATTTGTATCTTTTGAAGCGGTTAGATTAGTAACTAGCCAGGAATAGGTGCCATCTTTGCATTTAGCTCGATATTCGATTTCTGAAAGTGTCTCGCCTGTTGCGGCGACATGACCAACTGCGCTGACACATCGGTCTAAATCATCAGGATAAATGAAAGGCGTAAAGGACTTCCCTTCTAGCTCGATGGGTTCATAACCCATGATGTTACGCAAGTTGGGCGAAAGATAAGAAAAGGTACCTTCATCATTAAGCACATAGAGAGTGTCATGAGCATTCTCGACAATGGTGCGAAACTTAAACTCGCTCTCCTCCAAAGCAGCTTCCATTCGCTTGCGCTCAGTGGCATTGGTGCCAACCGAGAGAATTTCCACTAAATTTCCCTGCTCATCTAGAATCGGTTTATTGGCCCAAACAATCCAGACGCGATCGCCGTTTTTGCACAGGTTTTCATTCTCATTCAGGAGATAGTTTTCTGGGTGCAGACAAATATCTACCATCAACGCTTGTAAGTCGCGCCCAGAGGTTTCGGTCTCCGGAACAATCGTGCCAACCACATTACGACCGATGATCTCATGGCTCTCGAAGCCAAGTAAACGCTGGCCGTAATCATTCATGAACAGGATGTCACCATTGGTATCCCAGCGTAAGATGATGCAGTTGGCTGTCTGCACTAAATCTCGATACTGAAGTTCGCTAGCTCGGAGGGCGGCTTCGGCTCGCTTCAGTTCGCTGATGTCTCGCCCTAAAACCACCAAGCCTTTGCGCTCCCCATCTGGATCAAATAAAGGCACCTTAATAAGGTCAAGAATCTTCACTGTGCCATCAGCGCGAAGACAGATCTCCTCGATGCGCTGAATTGCTTGGAGTTGCCAAGCTTCTTGGTCGGTCAGGTGGCAAGTACTGAGGATGTCTCCATAAGAGTGACTGAATTGAGCCAACTCAGCATCTGTTTTACCTTTATACTCCAGTTCTTTCAGTTCAAAGAAGTCTAGGTTAGCTTGATTAGATTCTAGCCAGCGTCCTTCTCCATCCTTAAAGCAGATAATGTCCGGTGTGGCATTAATCAGAGTTCGGAGCCGCTCTTCACTTTCTCGTAGTGCTGCTTCAGTTTGCTTGCGAACGACTTCTTCGCGCTTCGCTTCGCTAATGTCTCGGAAATAAAAGACTCTGCCGTAGTAATGGCCTTGGGGCGATCGCGCTGCAATAGAATAGCGCTCTAAAATGCGCCCATCCCTCAGTGAAATCTCATCGTAAGTGATTTCTTCTATATGTTGGTAGAGGTAGTCAATTTGTGCTCGAAATACCTCAGGCTGTTCTACTTTATCAATAACGAGTTCTATTAATTGACCAGAATGCTGGTTTTGCATCGCTAGCTCTGGAATTCGCCATAGCTGACAGAACCGCTGATTGTAAGAAACGATGGAGCGGTTTTCATCAACTACCAAAATCCCATCGAGGGCAGCTTCTTGTTGAGCTTTCAATAGAGCGTTACTGCAGCGTAACTCGGCGGTCCGACTCTCAACTTCTTGCTCTAAATTCGCGTTGAGTGCTGCCAATTGTTGAAACAGTTTCGCCTGCTGAATGGCGATCGCTACCTGATTGCCCAGTTGTTCTAGCAGCTCAATCTCAAACGGTTGCCACTCACGAGTTTCCGAACACTGGTCAGCCATGAGGATCCAGAAGCCGCGATCGCCATCATAGGTACTCGATGAGCGGGTGCTAGATGCGGGTAGAGGGGTAGCTTGAAACGGTTGTTCTAGCTTGATCGGCACGCCTAAAGAAGCTTTGATCTGGCATCGTTCTAACAAAAGCTGACTGGCGCTATCAGAAAGTCCCAGTTCAGATATATCACTGATCGCCAGAATTCCTACCTCAAACCTTGCCAGCATTTCTTGGCTAAACGTGACATCAGTAATCGTTGTGCCTAAAAGAGAGTGCCAGTCAGGGAGAACCGATTCTGCCACTATCTTTGTTTGCCAATCGTCCGTGATAAAGCAAAGACAAACGCGATCGGCTTCTAGAAACTGCTGTACTTCTACAACTGTCGTATTGAGAATTTGCTCTAAATCGAGAGATTGCCGAATCCGTAGAGCAATCTCACCCACAATATGGCCTTGCTGGTTCGCTAGATGTAATTGAGCTTCAAGCTGCTTATACTCACTTTTTAGCTTGGAGTACGCTGCTTCTCTAGCTTGCTGATCCTGCTGAAGACGTTGGACTTCCTGTTGCAGTTCTGCGATCGCGGAGTGGAGTTGGGCTGGTGTGGCTGGGTTTCCTGGGGTGTTCATAGATTTTTTCAGGCTTCGATCCGTGCTTCCAATTGTCCTATCCGCTCCAGTAACCCTTCAACTAAGGCAATGACCGCACGTTCCCCTTGTCGGTAACTGCACGAATCTCCGCTCGGCTGACTGTCTTGTTAGGCTTAGATCGGCTCACCAGATTTTGCCTCTATTAGGCTTGAATATTTTAGACCCTATCTTATCCTTACTCACGCCCCTTCAATCGTCACGAAAACTTAATTCTGAGTAGTCACGATAGCTTTAACTCATATCCTCGTTGATGATTTTTCCTCTCGTGGTTTTAATCTGCGATCGCTTGGTTTTACTATCCAATCGCTTGCGTTGAGAACTCCGGGTAGGTTTGCTGGGTTTTCGGGGTTTGGGAAGAGCGATCGCGCTTTTAATCAGAGCTTGCAGCCGTTCTAGAGCTTCCTCTCGATTTTGCTCTTGACTGCGATGCTCCTGAGCTTTGATTACGATGACCCCATCTTTGGTGAGCCGCTGGTCATTTAGTTGCAATAGCCGCTCTTTGTAGCGATCGGGTAATGAAGAAGCCAGGATATCAAAGCGCAAGTGAATGGCAGTCGCCACCTTGTTGACGTTTTGCCCACCTGCCCCCTGAGAACGAACCGCACTCATCTCGATCTCTTGCTCAGGGATACTCACGGTATTAGTGATTTGCAGCATGACTCAGCTTTGCCTAGAACGTTTAAGGCTGGATTGCAGCCCGTTCTCTATTTTTGATCAAAATTTCCGCTAGCGCGCTAGGACGAAACAGACCCGATTCCACACAACCGACTTTCTGGGCGGAAAACTTAGTGCAAAGATCGTTCCAGGCTAGAAAGATCGTTTCTGCGGGAAGCGCTTCTACGAACTGTTGAGAACCCAGGGTTGCAGGGCTAAACCAGGTAATCCGCACAGCTTCTCCGCGATCGACTAAACGATCCAGTGTTTCTGTTTGCTGCACGGTTAAATCACCCCGACTCGACTGAACCACGGGCGATCGCATCCCTGTCTTCAACACATAGACAACCGTTCCAGGGTTATTAGCTCGCAATGGGGTAGAAATGACACAGCCATTCTCGAAAGGTGGGGGTAAGGTCTGGATCGGGCTTTCAGAGAAGCCTGTGAGAGTTTGGCACTGAGCGGTTTTCGGTGTGGGTGACTGCTTCGGCTGAGGAATGCCTATGCCTACTGCCACGGAGCTAGCGGTTAGTAATCCGACCAAGAGGGCGATCGCGGGAAGTTTCACCATTTTGAGTATTCTCCTCAAGCCAGGGGCATCACGTTTCTCTAAGCTAGGCAAACTTAGCGCTCGGTTAGGGATGGTTACTAATTTTGAAACTACATATGCATCTGTAATTCGCTGACTCTAAAAAAACTGGATTGAGGACTAACCATTGGCTGGATTGCCTGGAACGGATGTTTCTTGACCTTCGTGAGTCGATACCCGATCGCCCTAGCCCAGAACACCTAGTTCTAGTGTGGAAAATTTAGCTCTGGGACAAAGTGTGATGGGAGTTTTTAAGCTGGTTGAGTTTGAACCTGACAGGGTTGCTCATGCAAGTGCTTTTGGTGGCTTGGGCCTTGTGATTTACAAGAGAGGATGATGCCATTCAATCGGGAAAACTCATAAGTAAGGTATGCGATTGTTGATACGAACATCAGCCTCTTAGTAGGAATCAGAACTGGGGTCGGTCTTGCATTAGAAATTAGAGCAAATTACTCGGCATTCTAGGGCTGAGCTTTAATTTTGGAGTAGCAAGGTTGCAGTTCCAAGTTCGGAGTTTGACGGGTAGATTTTAAGGGCGATTGCACTCGGTTTGTGCTCTCTTGTAGACGCTAGAAGTAAGCTTTCGAGATGGAAAGGGATCGCCTTGTTTCCCAGTCACACTCGCAGATGTCGTACGTAGAGACTACTGCTGATTGAAAGGTATGGACGTATCTAGGATTATGAGGATATGGTAGTGACAGATTCGTGGTGTTTACTTTCTGGCTACACGCTGAGGGGTCAATTTCGTGTCTAATAACCCTGGGGGCATCTCCCAATCTAACTCAGGCTCCATGTCTGGAGGTATGCAAGCAGCGATCGGAAACTACAACAAGCAGACGATGAGTAATGAGAGATCTCCTGCTCTCAATGTACCTACTCAAGCTGAGGTAGTTGAGCTTCTTGCACAAATCAAGCAGCTGATCAGTAACTCTGACCTGCCTGGAGCAGTAAAGGAAAAAGCTACGAAACATGTAGAGGCTGCCAACGTGGAGGTAGAGGAGGAGGAGCCTGACAAACAGCTTATTTCCAAGCATTTGGAGAGAGTTACAAAGACCATCGAAGAAGTAGATAAAACGGTGGACACTAGTAAGCGGATTTTTGAGAAAGTTGTTCCTTTAGTAGTCAAGGTAGCAGGTTGGCTAGGCACAGCAGCAGGGTCTTTATGGACGATTCTGCCCTAATTTAATAAATGAGCCAGTCTCCTTCAGACTCTGAACAACCAAGTGAAGCTCCTCAACCCACAATTCAGCAAAACTCCAGCGGAAGTTTAGGTGGGGGGCAGCAAGCTATTAATGGAAATAACAACTCTCAATATCAAGACAATAGAAATTTTGGAGTTAGCGTATATCTACCTCCAGATACAGAAGTTGAACTTCCTGAAAATTTGGCTTTTAAGTCCTGGAGAAATCGGCTTTGCAACTATCTGAAAACGGTTTTCTTTTTGTTTTCTGTTTTTGTTGCTTGGAGCTTCATGGGCTTATTCATAAATCAAGCATTTCCCAAGTCTCTTGCAAGCTCACTAGTAAATTATACATTTAGAGGCTTTTGGAGTCATATTAAAACTCCTAGTAACTTCCTGGAAATAACCTCTGGGCGCATGTGGGAAGGGATTAGACGTAGTATTGCAGTTCTGCCTTCTTTAGATTCTATTAAATGTACGAATGACAAAGCTGGGGCACAAGAACTAAATAAGCTAGATTCCCAGTATTGGTTATTGGCTCGTTTGGCTGAGAATTTACAAGAGGGTAGTGAGGATTTTGATGATGTTTTCTGGAAGATTAGAGAATTAGAGGAAGAAAGAGTTGCTATCGCTTCTCGCCTCAAACCTCTTAAGCAAGTTTACCTGAGGAACTTAGATTATTTTCAAAAACTTATAAGTAGATTGTCCTTCCTACTAAGGAGATCAAAGAAGCATAACCAAGTAGAGAAAATATTAAATGAAATAGTTCAACGCTACATACATATAGAAAATGCTTCCGAACTGCAAGTTCAAGAGCTTATCGAATTTTTAGAAAATAGGACTTCTCAATTACCAAAAACTCAATCTTTATATAATGTTTGGAGGCTGACAAACTGGATTCATATTCAAACTCGAAATTTACATTTTTCTGAGTTAGAGTCTCCCGGAATAGCTGAGATTGATTCCACATATCCTCCCGTTAGAGCCCTCAAAGAGAAATCAGGCTCTAAACCTAAATTTCATGTTCCTAACGGTTGTGGACATGGCTATCCTAGAGTTGAAAAGCTGGAAGACAGAGAAAATATTGACTTTTATGAATCTATTTACCAAGCCGAAAAGGCAGGGCGTGAAATGTGTATTCGCTGCAAGAATAACTTATGTAAGTAACTAGCGCCTCCTTCAGAGTTTATGGTAATTAATGAAGATATTTCTTGAAATTTTCAACCGATTCAAAGAGATGAGATTATTGCTGACTCATAATGAAACGGAGTAAAATGCAGATAATGCAAAGATTGACTATCCTGTTGGATCTTTAAAGCGATTTGCTAAAGGTTGTTCACCACATCTACTACTTAGCCCCTGATCGCCCTCTCTTATCTGCGCATTCTATCCATCAAACGCACGGGTAGAATGCGTGAAATACAAACCCAAAAACACCACGAGCGATCGCAGGCCCTGTTTTCAGCACATTGTCTTTGCCAGGATGAGCGATCGCGCTTTACGGGGCAGAGTTGTTTGCTATCGGGCGTGAAATTACTTTAAAGGCAGGCAAATTGTGAATGTACTGCCTTTACCTAGCTCGCTTTGTACCTTCAATCTACCTTGCTGGGCCTCAACAATGGCCTTAGCGATCGCTAACCCTAAGCCAGTGCCTCCCGTTTGACGAGAGCGATCGCTACTGACCCGATAGAAGCGCTCAAAGATGCGAGATTGCTCGGCTGGGGCAATACCAATTCCAGTGTCTTGAATCTGAATCAGGGCATGGGCATCGGTTTGTTCTAGAGTTACTGTGACGCTGCCACCGCTGGGCGTATATTGCAGCGCGTTGACGATTAGATTAGAGAGCAGACGGCTTAGTTGGTTCTCATCTCCTAGGACATAAAGCGATGCTTTGACTCGGATTTGGGCTGCGAGGTGAATCGGAGCGGCAATCTCAAGTACGGATAGACTTTCTACTAGATCGCTGATTAAGTCATTCAGACAGCAGCGCTGGCGTTTCTCCACCACCTTTTTTTGATCCATGCGTGAGAGTAGCAGCAAATCTTGAACTAGTGCAGCCAAGCGATAGTTTTGGCGGGCGATCGCGCCTAAAGTTTCCTGCACATCCTCAGGGGAGAGAGAATCAGTATTTTCAACTGCTTCTACTGTGGCGCGGATAGCCGCGATCGGGGTGCGTAATTCATGGGCGGCATCGGCTGTGAACTGTTGCATTTGGGCGTAGGAGCGAAAAACAGGCTGCATCGCCAGTCCTGCAAGCCACCAACTGGCACCGCCCACCATCAGCATCGAAAGCGGCAATCCGACCGCGAGCAGTAATCTTAGGGTGGCGAGATGGTCATCAAATTCTTGGAGCGATCGCCCAATCTG
>NZ_JAMPKN010000043.1:0-29901 GCF_039962155.1 Trichocoleus desertorum AS-A10
TAGCAGGGCGAACACGCTGGAAGGTGGAGAACGAGAATAACAACACCCTCAAGACCAAAGGCTACAACTTAGAACACAATTTCGGGCACGGAAAGCAGCATCTCTCCTTGTTCCTAGCGACCCTGAACATCTTGTCTCTGCTGTTCCACACGTTGCTAGGGTTGCTCGACCAGAAGTACAAACTGCTCCGCTCACACTTGCCCACGCGCAAGACCTTTTTTGATGATTTGCGGGCGTTGACCCGCTACCTGTATTTCGACAGTTGGGA
Organism: Trichocoleus desertorum AS-A10; assembly: GCF_039962155.1. NCBI lineage: Bacteria > Bacillati > Cyanobacteriota > Cyanophyceae > Leptolyngbyales > Trichocoleusaceae > Trichocoleus > Trichocoleus desertorum. The sequence continues at coordinate 269 of NZ_JAMPKN010000043.1, forward strand.
TCACTTGCTCACCTTCATGCTCGAAGGATTAGAGCTAGACATCTCACCCAATACCAGTTAAATTGCCATACTGAGAATTGCTGTCTTTCGGCGTTCCGTCAGCTTCTAGATAGGGTTGGTGTAGCGCCCGTGGGGTCTCCTGAATTGAGAAGTCAGAGGCCAGCGGCGACTGCCTCAACCGCGCCACGACCGCCTGTGCCGTTGAGCCCATCGACCGCGATTCGTTCATGGCCGCACCCGCTTGGTTCAGTAGTCCCTCAGCAAGGTCTTGCCGCACCTGGGGCGGGAAGAAGTTGAGTTCCCATCCCTGCACACTGGGGATAAGACCGGACCAGAAAATCGACCGTCCCCCGAAGTTCAATTGGGGTTTCTCGCCAATAAAGTTTTGCGAGCGGGAATCTCCCGCCTGCCAGAATGTGTCGCACCCAAAGTGTCTGGCAAGGTCTGCGTTTGGGAACCGGCAGATGTTGTAAGCATGGGTCGGATAGATGAACGACCCGGCTTCTACCACAAGGATTCGCTGCTGGGTGCCGAGGCGCTCGGCAAGGTCGTCAGCAAGGATACCGCCACCGATCCCTGAGCCCACGATCACGATGTCAAAATCGTCGCGCCCTCCCAGGTATTGCAAAAAGAGGCGTTCCTGAGCGACCGAAGCCGCCGAGACAAAATTTGTGTAGGTCGAGGGAGTAAAGGTCATTGCCTGCTTACTAGTGTGGATTGAGATAGCGTTCGATCGCTGGAGAAGGGTTGGTCATCAGCGTTGCCATCAATGAAGTCGCTCCAACCTGCTTATTGAGCTGGCGAGTGAGGGGCGTCTCAAGTTGACCTCATGTGAAAGCTATCGCTGGGAAGATTCACCCGATATCCCTCAGCCATTTCCGCATCCACTATCACTCGGTCTGATGCTATTTGACAGCACCCTTGAGGGTACTGTTTTTGAATGGTCATCCGTTTCGTCCCAGCTTGGCGAGGCAATCAACGGATCACTTGGGATTGGCTCGGCTTCACCTATTGTTGGAGGAGATCAAATTGTGTCTTTCCAGCGCAGTTGTTGAAGCAATCTTTGAAGTCAGTGCTTAAGACAACAGAAGTGGTAGCAATTGCTGGTCATTCAGAAGTATTTGTGGCGCAATCGGTTTGAGGGGTATCTGGAAACATATCGAACTACGGTAGACAAGCAGTATCCTTTCTAGACGGCGTGGGTGGGGGTTCATCAACCGGAAGGCAACCGATGATGTTCTGAGGGAAACCTGCGATCGCCTGGGGCTGCTGGGAGTTAGCAGTCCTGGTTGCACACATACGGATTTGATCTAGACGAGCAGCACTAAAATACGACTGCGCATGTATTGAGAAGCGACCTGGACGCCGCAGCGTGCAAATGTTTCAACGCTCTTTGAAAGTATCAGAGATCAGTTACAGAGGGCGATCGCGACTCTCAGTGTTTGCGTTTCTAAGGCACTGGTCTCGAAATTGGTGCTCCACTGAAGTGGTGTTGGAGGAGGTACAGCTAGAGAAGATTTTTAGCAGGTATTCCGTCCAGTACCAAGAGTACCCTCATGGGTACTCTTGGTACTGCTTTTCCCGTCTAGATTTGAGATATCGCACCTCAAGCTTGAGTCAAAGCCATCCGCTGATCCTAAGACGGATGGAATGAATAGCGAAGTTCATCGTTGAATCATTCGTAACGACATGTATTTTCCCGGTTGTAAGGGGACTGAACAATGATCAGAAGGAAGAGTGATTTTGATGGGGATGGGATCTCTGAGATCCCTGTGACTAGCCCCTGGGGTATTGGCTTTTTGAAGCTGTCGGGCAACCTCTTGACCTCACCTGTGATGGCTGCCAATGGGACTCGCTTCGGGGGCTGGTTGCTCAACACAGCCGATAACCGATTCGACCTAATGGCCGATTTTGATGGAGATGGGCGAACGGAGATTTTGGTTACCAGTCCCTGGGGCATGGGGGTTTTGAAGCAATCCGGTAACACCCTCACCGCCGCAATGATGGCTGCCAATGGGACTCGCTTCGGGGGCTGGTTGCTCAATACCGCCGATAACCGATTTGGCCCAGTCGGAGACTTTGATGGAGACGGCAGAGCCGAAATCCTGGTGACGAGTCCCTGGGGTCTCAGCATTTTCAAGCTATCGGGCAATACGATGACGGTCTCGGCGATCGCTGCTAATGGCACCCGTTTTGGGGACTGGCTGCTCAACACCGCCGATAATCGCTTCAGTCCGGTCGGAGACGTCGATGGAGACGGCAGAGATGAAATTCTTGTGACGAGTCCCTGGGGCATCGGTATTCTGAAGCTTTCGGGCAATACGCTGACTGCAGTGATGATGGCTCCCAACGGCACCCGCTTTGGCGGCTGGTTGCTCAATAGCGTAGACAACCATGTAGTCACAACGGCTGATTTGGATGGGGATGGCAGAGCTGAGATCGTCATCACCAGCCCCTGGGGCATTGGCGTATTGAAGCTGTCAGGGACTACATTATCGGCAGTGATGATGGCTCCCAACGGCACCCGCTTTGGCGGCTGGTTGCTGAACACGCTGGATAATCGGATTGGACCTGCTGCCGACTTTGATGGGGACGGCAGAGCTGAACTTTTGATCGCCAGCCCCTGGGGGATTGGGTTGCTCAAACTAGCCGGAAATACTTTCAACGTGCCGATGATGGCCCCCAATGGGACTCGCTTTGGGGGTTGGCTATTGAACACAGCGGACAACCACTTTGAGAGCTTGGTGGACTTTACAGGGGATGGTCGTGATGACATTCTCGTCACGAGTCCCTGGGGCATTGGTATCTTTCGGTTCACGGGAAACACTTTCAACGTACCGATGATGGCCCCCAACGGGACTCGCTTTGGGGGTTGGCTATTGAACACTGCTGACAACCGCTTTGAGCTGGGCGAGCAAACCCTGCGTTTGCACATCAAAGTTCTGACAAATCCCAATATCGCGATCAATCGCATGGTTGTGGCTATGCAGCAGGTTTATGAAGCCGTGGGCATCCGCGTGCACTGGGTGAGTACAGAAACGTTGAATTTGCCAGCCCTGAACGATGTTGAGGTGGGTGCCTGCACCATGGGATCAGTCACAGCAGAGCAGACCCAACTCTTTGCGAACCGCAATAACGCCTGGGGTCGTGATGTGGTGGTCTACTTTCTGCGCTCAACCGTTCCAGTGTTTAATGGCTGTGCCGCTCACCCTACGGGTCAGCCTGGGGCTGTCGTGGCTCAAATTGCCACAGTCTGGACACTCGCTCACGAGGTCGGGCATGTTTTGGGATTGAATCATGTAAGCGATAACAATCGATTGATGACTGGCAATGGGACTTCAAACATTACGAATCCTCCGCCTGACCTCGTATCGGTCGAGGTAAATTCGATGCGGGCGAACGCGTTGACCTTTGCAAGCTAAGGAGAAAATGATGCCAATTACCATGCAAGATGTTCGCTTCTATCTGGATGCGGAAGAAGTGAATTACAACCGGGCCAAGGAGCTCGGAGCCGAAGCCATTCCATTTTTGATGGCCCTCGTCCAAGGGGAAGACTTAGCTCTGGCTGCAAAAGCTACCTATCTGGCAAGTTTGATTCGGACCGAAGGGGCAGTCGCGATCCTTCAAACCGCTGCTGCTAGCCCGGAAGCGGTGGTGCGAGTTGCAGCTGCCTCAAGCCTTCGCAATCTTCCTGAGGTCCAGGCAGAACAGGTGCTGGACCAATTGGTGGATGACCCAGATGCCGGTATTCGAAAGGTAACACTGAACTCTGCGCGCCAATTTCGCTCGCTGGAAATAGAAGCGAAGTTGCAGCAGGTTGCTGAGACTGATTCGGAAGATTTTGTTCGCAATGCTGCAGCCAGTACGGTGAGGGTAATGCAAAGGAAACGGCAATTACCGTGAGAGAGTATGGGGACGACTGTCCCCATAGACCCGCATGACTGCAGTATTTGGGTTTGGAGAATGTGAGTGGTTAAGGACACTCACTTTGTATTCCGGTAGCCTTGATAACTTGCATCTCTATTTGCTGCCTTCAGGGTTTCTGGACGCGGTCATGCAATGCCCTGAGATGCAGACTATGGACTACAAAAAATCTTTGTTAAAGAATGAAGGCAGAGGACTCAGTCAGTTCGTCAAGTTGTGAGCGATCGCTCCCACGATGCAAAATTCAGGCCAAGCTGATATTGAGAAGATTTCTGGTTTTGGGTTGAGGGTTGGGTAAGGCGATCGCTGAGGTGAAGTGCAAGGAGCGATCGTAGTCCGAACTGAATCTGGCGCTGTAGTTGTGGGAAAGAAGTGATCAGCTAGGATGAAAGTTGTTTGCCGCCACTTCACAGAGTCGTCAGACCCTGAGTCCAGGTAATGAATTTAGATGCTTCTAGGAACCTGCAATTTCTGAGTGAAGCACAGTACTGGATGTATGGCCCCTGCTTCAAGATCCAGTTCTACTTTCAAGCGAAGCGCTGCTCTCCTACAGACTTTGAGAGCGCACTTTTGTCCGATCCAATGTTTTTTGCACCACCGCCATTGTCGTTGCCAATGCCCAAGGAGATGCCCAGCAGGTGTATCTTAGCGATAAGCAATGGAGCAAAACCGCTTGGCTTTATCTATTTTGGTGGAGATCAGGGTGATCATGACTACTATTACCTAGCAACCTATCCTCGACAGATTAAGCGGCACTGGGGAGAATTTCACTGGAACGGAAATGCTGATGATCCTCTCAGTGTAATCCAGCTTCATACTGAATTGGTTTCCTTAGTTCGTAGGCTCCACTCTCAGTTGAACTTCCATTTAGTGGTGGTGCGTGATGAAGCAGCACCTTGGTTCATGCCTCCTCATACCTCGCTCACTGGAATTCTGATCTATCACTGGTTGGCACAACAAGGAGATTTTGGAGCTTCAGAGTTTGTGGAGTGTTGCTACGCACTACTCCCATTGGACGCGATTATATAGTTCAGGCTTAATAGGTCCATCACCAGCGACCCAACAGAGGCTATATGAGGAAATGAAAGTTCTTTGCCCTGGGTGAGTAGGCTCTCTTGCCTTATGACTAAGCCAGCATCCTGCTCAATCGCGCGATCGGGAAAGCAGTAGCCAAGAAACTCCCAGGCTCCCACTCATCCTCGTTAGTCAGTTGTCCCAGTTTAGGACGTGAGGCGATCGCTTGCCAGAGTTACATGACAACTGGGCTGCGGCCTGTATTGCAAACGACACCTAAACAAGATCGTCAAGAGAAGGGATTTCGAGAAAATGGGATTTCGATACGATCAGGACAGTCACGTTTTCTGAAGCAGTGGCAGATGACGGATCAACCTTCCCTTTTGCTCAAAAAGGAGTGGCCAGACATTACGGTTGAGTATGGTCTGCTCGAAAGCGTGGGCGACTTTGAGTTTGCCATGCCCAAACACGCCATTAGTGTGGCCTTTATCCCGCACGATCGCGTCACCTGGTCCGTCGATGGTACTAAACAAACTACGGCGCTGCCTGCGGGCAGTGCCTTTCTCTATGGCGATCGCGAGTTCGTCTGGCATCATCGGGAGAAGGCGAGTGAGTATGTCACCCTTTACCTTGATCCTCAGTATCTGCAACAGACGGCGATCGAAACTGAACTGCCCGCAGAAACCAGACTGACGCATCGAGTGATTTTTCCCGATCCGACGATTACCCAGGTAGCTCATTGGTTCAAAGGCGAACTGCTGAATGAGGGATTGGGCGGAACTCTGTTTGCTCAATCGTTGAAAAACTTGCTGGCGGTGCATCTGTTACGGCACTACTGTGAATCAGGCACGCCACAAAAAAAGCTCGTGGTTCCAGGTCGGGCTTTGGACGCGGTGAAGCTGAAACAGATTCAAGATTACATTGAGGCGCATTTGTCAGAAGACCTAGCGATTGAAGACATGGCAGCGCTGGTTCCCATGAGCCAGTTTCATTTTGCTCGTGCCTTCAAAGCGGCAACCGGGGAAACGCCACACCAGTATTTGATTCAACGCCGCCCGGAACGGGCCAAAGTGTTGTTGACGGTGACGTCCTTAGCGATCGCAGAGGTTGCTTACCGAGTCGGTTTCTCCAATCAGAGCCACTTCACCGCTCACTTTCGCAAAGCAACGGGGGTGACCCCCAAAGAGTATCGGTTGCAGTGCGGTTAATCCAAGTCATGCTTAACCCAGACCACCGCCATCGACATTGAACGCCGCTCCTGAAACATAGGACGCTTCGGCTGAAGCTAGCCAAAGAACCGCCGCCGCCACTTCTTCAGGTTGACCCACCCGCTTGATGGGATAGGGAGCCACTAGCTGCTCTTTAGTGACCTGCCAATCTCGCTCAACGCGCTCCAGCATGGCAGTCTCAATCGCGCCTGGTAATACTGCATTGATGCGGATAGTTCTACCATATTCTTGGGCCGCCATTTTGGTCATGTGAATCACTGCGGCTTTGCTGGCACCGTAACCCACGATGTTGGGAAAGGCCCGTTGCCCTCCAATACTGGCCATGTTGATGATGGCTCCACTACCTGTTTTCAGCAGGTAGGGAATTTCGTACTTCATGCCCAAAAAGACACCCCGAGCATTGGTATTCATGAGGTCATCAAACTCGTCAGTTTTGGTCTCTGCGATCGCACTGGGGGGATAGTCGATACCTGCATTGTTGAAAGCAATATCTAATCGACCATACAGATTGACACAAGCATCCACAAAGGCTTTTACATCGGTTTCTTTACGCACATCAGCCCGCATATAGGTGGCTTCTCCCTTCTCCCGGCGAATCGAAGCTTCGACCTGTTGGCCCAGCACCTCGCGACGACCACAGAAAAAGACGTTGGCCCCTGCTTTGGCAAACATTCTAGCGGTCGCTTCGCCAATGCCTGAGGTGGCCCCAGTAATGAGAACCACTTTCCCCGCAAACTTGCCTGCTGAATCAACTGCTGTGGTGGATTGAGGCCGATTTTGAGCTTGTCCCTTGCCAGCAAAAGTGGTTGCCATACCGGCCAATCCGAAACCACCGATCGAAAGTATCCGACGACGAGGCAAACCCTTCATGGTGCTTCTCCAGTTTTAGTCTTTGTCTTCAACTCATCAATTTGACGGGGTGTATCCACCATCGATGACAGGGTTCTGCCTTGTCATCAATTGAGCCGTATCAAAGCAGAGCCAAACAACGGTTTCAGCGATATCCTGAACAGGCTGTAGACTAATTTTGTGCGGTCTTGGAATGGGACAGGGTTGCCTGGAAGTGGGTGACTAAGACATCCATCGCCGTCGAAACTTGGGGATCGCGATCGTAGAAGTCGAGGTGTTGTCCTTGAGTCCAGACTAACTGCTTTTTCCCACTGAGGGAAGCGTAGAAGCTGCGAGCATTATTCGGTAGAGCAGAACCCTCGCTGTGCACCATTAACGTCGGTGTTGTGATTTGAGGAGCGATCGCCATAGCATCAAATCCTTGCCATTCGGGCCAGGACATGACTGCAAAGCGGTTGGTCCACTCTGGAATCACACCGCGATCGGTGCTGCCGTAGTAGCTAACATCGCCCAACATCGCGGCATTGCGATCGCCCTGGGAATACGCTGGAACATAAGCGACTTGCCCTGTGCGATCGTACTGTTCACGCGCCGCCCGACCGATTGCCATCCGATTCCGCACTGTTGCTTCCCCAAACAAGGCGTTGAGCGAATCCACATCATGCAGCCAGGCGGCCACGGTGGCAAAGGATTTGAAGCTTGCATCTTCTGCAACGGCTTGTGCCATGTAGCCAGCGCTCGCACAGATGCCGAGACCACCCAGGCGATCGCCATCAATGATCGTAAAGTTTTCAAAAAAGTAACCGCATTCTTGATGTCCTGCACTTTAGCCGCAGGCGATTCGTATTGGCGGTGCACCCCGCCACTTTCACCCCAGTAGCGAAAATCAAAGGTGAAGGCAGCAAATCCGCGATCGGCTAAGCGTTGAGCATAGACCGCAGGCATTTGTTCTTTCACGGTTGTTCAAGCACCGGTCACGACAATCACAGGGAGTTTGCTACCAGATTTGTAGGAGATTGGCAGGTACAAGTTGCCCACCATCCGTTCACCCTCGCTCTGGAAGACAACGCGATTGAGTCCGGGTTTGAAAGATGCAGGTCGTTCGGCCCTCACTTGTCCAGGTTCACCTGTAATTGCAGTAGGATTTACTGTCTCTGACAGGGCAACAGGGAGAGAGGAAAGAGAAACGAGTGCGATCGTGCCAGTTGCAATTAGAGATTGGATGACATCCGTGGTTGGTTCCGCTGCTTGGGTTTCAATAACTCAAGAGTAGAAAAAGTTCTCTCAAACCTGAAGCCCGATTCTTGCGCGGCTTTATCAAAATTTTGCGGTTGTATTTTGCGTTAAAGCTGTGCCCATATAGAACCCACCCGACAGCCTTTCCCTAAGCTGGAGACAGCGCGGCTTTTATTACGGCAAACTACCCTGGATGATGCGGATGCCGTATTTGCAATTTTTGCTGATCCCCATGTCACTCAGTTTCATGATCTAGATACATTAACCCATGTTGAGCAGGCGATCGCGCTGATTAAACGACGCGCCAAGGAATTTGAGTCGGGACGCGGAATTCGTTGGGGAATTGCACTGAAAGCGAACCACAGACTGATTGGTTCCATAGGAACCAAAATCAGGAATCAGAAGCGTTCAATCGGTATTTACAGAAGAGTGATAGCGATTATTCAAGGAACACTGTATTGATGAACCGATATTTGAATTGCGCGGGAGCCACTGTCTTACTGAGTGCTAGCGTTGTCGCCTGGTCTCATCCTGCGATCGCTTCAACCTATCGCAGTAGCACTGATAACACAGTTGTCGTCTTGCAAGAAACCAGTCCTCTGTCTGAAAAGCCATGGGGCTACTATTTCACCAAGAGCGCGGGTCGTTCTTGGAAGGGCGATATTGCAATCTCAAGCAAGGCTGCAGGGGCTGGACAGACATTGTATACCGGGACATTTCAGGATCAAGTGATGGGGCCTGGAACGGCGATGAGTTGCACTGGCAAGATTCGCATCGCCCGGCAAAATCTGGGAGTGAGCAATCAGATTGGAGCCAAGGTGACCTGGCAAATCACGGGGGGCAGTGGGTGTCCTCAAGTCGGGCAGAGCGTCACACTTGATCTGGTGGAGTCCTTACCACGCCCGGATCGCAACGGTGACTTTACCTCAACCAACGCCAACACGTGGATGAGTGAGACGAATGGGAACGTCACCTGGTTAGCTTGGCGGGTCGTCTCAAGCGATGGCAAACTCAACTGCCGCACCAGTCCGAATGGTAGTATCCAACGGGTGTATACCAGCCGTGATCGGATTGAAGCAGAGACGCGTGGTGCCACTGCGTTTACGTTTTCTAATGGTGCCCCTTGGATGAGCACTCGTCAGGGTTGCTATGTGCGGGCGAACGCCCAGTATTTGCAACCGATTTCAATTCCCTTCTAAGCGATGCTCCCACTGCTGGGTGAATTGCTTTCACCCCTGCTGAGCCCTATGGGATGAGAAGGCTGTTCGCCTAATAGCTGGAGGTTTATACCTTCAGCTTTTTAGTATTTGCATGTAGCAGAGCCAGCTTATTTTGCCGAAAACATGGATGAATTGAGGCATTTTCAGCAATAATCTAGCTATTAATGCCTTAATTCATCGATGCGGAGACGTAGACCTGCGGGTGAAGCAGAACATCAGAGGCAACGGTGTTCGGTGCAAGCTATGTTAGGCGGCGTTGCTCACTCAGCTCTCACGAACATCTTGGGAAGCAACTCGTCGTCGGATGCGGCTGTGGGCGGGGAGAGCGACCTCAGCGACATCTCCCATTCGCACTCGTCCTCTTCGTCGAATGTGCCAAGCTCGCTGAACTCATCCTCGCCTCTTCCTCGTCAGGGAATTCGTGTGTCACCCCGTCCATATCGAAAATGTCGGCCGTCCCGTTGGTGAAAACGCGCAAGCGCGCCCAGTTCAAATTTGGGAAATGCCCCCACATCAGCCACCACTGAATCTGTTCAACTGCTTTCTGACTCACCTCATATACCTCTATTAACCGTGCGCAACCGAGCTGCCTAACAGCCTTAAGTTGAGCGGACGGTGACGCAAAACAAGCGCGATGATAGTGTGACGATTCGTGCCGCTCCAATGAATCGTTAGATCTTAGTAAACTAGAGCCTTTCACTAGAAAAGTAACTAAACCTCAATCCAAAGTGCTTCTTCAGTTTTTCTTACTCTCAAGCATTTCTTTTGGCTCTGAAACAGCATCCAATTAGAATAACGGCAAAGCCAAAAATATAAAGCCAGAATCCAGGCTCTGTATGACAAGGGTAATCCACGGTCCTATGGAAACCTACCGTAGCCAGAAGAAAAGACCCCAGCATCCAAAACAGAACCGTCGGAAAAAGCATAACTAAAAACAAGACAAAATATTTGTTGATACTAACCCTGCTCGAAAAATAGCTGGCAAACAAAAAACAGGTTGCAAAGGAAAGACATAAAAAATACAAATAGTAAAAAGTTACATTGCCTCGTTTCAACCAGGCAATGTAACTTAGCTCCAGACTAAAACTGTCACCTAGATGGTCGCATGAGAACCATTTCATGAAAAGCGAACAAAACAAGATGGACATTCCAGTGATTGGCAAAAAATTTATCAACTTGCTGGCAATCGTTCGGTTCATTGCTAAAAGTCTTTAGTCCAAGCATTTAGGAGAAGCAAGAAAACTGTCAGAAGACTCAGTACCGCTAGTAGTCTAACGGTACAGTTGAGTCAATACAGATAACTTTGTGATTCCAACTGATCGATTTTGATATTCGGCTCCAACGCCGAGTTAGCTGAGGGCAATCACCGCTGAACTTTGTCTAGCAGCTTAACATCCAGATCACAAAGATAATCCCGTCCGTATGTCTCGTTCTCCAACCCATCCACTAAATGCTGCGGTAAATCTTGGGTGACCTCCTGGCTACAACTCCCAGCCGCCAACGCGATTGTTGCCACCGTGTCAACATCGCCTCCAAAACGAACACAATCTTGCAAAATGGCACTAAGGCTTGTGTGACGAAGCACTGCTGTCACTGCTGCTCTGACACTCATCCATCCTTGAGCACCCACTTCGCCTTGCCACGGCTCATTCCACTGATACCCAGGAACATGGCTATCAAGAAACTTCCCTAATGCTGACTTAACGCCCAAGTCATACAGAAAGTAATGCGTCATCAAAGCTGAGGCTTGGGCTGCACTAATGCCAGCAGGGGTATTATGAGTCACCTGAGCTTGAATCGAGGCTCGTTCTAACACCTCTTCTACGGTTGCAAAAATACCAACTGAACCTGCTCTCATCGCCGCCCCACTTTTGTCACTGTTGGGTTGGATGTTAGCCAGGAACTCTTCGCCAGTTTGAGTCTGCTGTAGAAATGCATAAAAGCGCGAAGCATAGCCTTCACGAGGGTCGCGATGAAAGACTTCAACAAAACGATTAGCAAGGTGTAGAGGTGTCCAACGATCGTCTGCCACAATCGCTTCTGCGATCGCTATACTCATTTGAGTATCGTCAGTATATTGACCAGGGCGTGTGCTGTATCGGGGGTGTTGGAGGTAGCCTGATAAATCATTACGTTCCAGAACTCGTTTTGAGACATATTCAAATCCAGCGCCGTATGCATCCCCAATCGCTAACTCCAATAACATATCTACCTACCCTCAGATAACCGATACTCAGGTTGCCCTTTCGATCATTACAGATCAGCTGCTTACATTGCTACTACGCCACTTTTGTGAAAGTTCAGGGAACAATGCCTGAACTAGAGTTACGCCCCTTTGAATGAAACGATTGAACGAGATTTGATGTCGGATCTGGAAGTGGGAATCTGGCTGAAGCGATTTTGGGTGGAGAGTACACAAGCCGCGATCGATCTGCTTTTAGGAACGGCACTCATGGCAATGCGTACCATTCTGGAAGGACATCACGAGCTTAACTATCCAGAACAAGTAACGCAGTTGATTCTCAAATCTTTGGGAGTGAGCAATGATAATGTGGGTGCGATCGCACTCAAAGCTCTCAAGCCTTTTCCAGAGGAGTAATCTGTTGATTGCCAGTGGTATCCCTACGTAATCTGATTAATTCAAAAACTGCTTGAAACGTCAAGAAATCCTGAAATGTGATTAATTGGGAGGAAAGCAAATGAGCCGCATTGTTGTCACAACGTTGGGAACCCTGGGGGATCTCCATCCCATGATTGCGATCGCTCTTGAACTGCGGCAACGGGGGCATGAGGTGATGTTTGTCACACATCAAGTGTATCAATTCAAATTGGCAGCATTGAGCTTTGAGTTTCATCCCATGCGCCCCAATTTCACCGCCATGAACGACCCGCAGGAAATGGCACGGATAATGGATCTTAAAACAGGGCAGGAATACATGGTGCGCCAGTGGGTAACTCCCAGTTTGCGGGAGATGTATACCGACTTGCTTAACGTTGCTGAAGTTATTAAAGATTAACCGATTTGCTATTCATGTTCATTAAACAGGGCGTTCCCAGGGTTCGCCATACTGGCGATAACCCACTTGCTTAAAGGCAGAAATCATTCGTACATTCACGACAGCCGTATCGCAGAATATTTGCCAGACTCCGATCTCTTGCAATATCCGTGTTCCTTGAGACAGAAGATCGTTGGCAAAACCAAACCCTCGATACTCTGGCACAACTCCCATGTAGTAGATAGTTCCTTCCTCTAAATCTGCTTTGGCACAACCATTGAATGTCACTGGAAGAACCACGCCTACAATGTCCCCACGCTCGTTAATTCCAAACTGCCACCAGTCATCTTGATACGAAAAATCATCTCTGGCTGAATTCAAAAACATCTCGACCGCTGTATGGGGATCATTGTCTGATGCTCTCCTTTGATCACTCGTATCTATGGATAAAGCCATGATACGGGCAATAACTGGTACTAATTGATTGCCATGCTTTACTTTGACTGGCTCAAAGGTCAATCGCGGTGGAACTTCAAGCAGTGGCTTTGGCTTTTCCCAAACGAAGGGTACTTCTAGAAAAGTTTGCTGACTCATAGGCAATCACAACCATATTGGTGAACTGTTTGCTCATTGAGGGGGATCAAGCGGTTTGTTTGTAACCACCTTGAAATTAAATTAAACCGCCGATCGCTAGTTGAATGGACCTCATCCGAGTACACTTTGCTGCGTTGCTCCTTTGGCAAGCTGGATGGAAATCATCATGGACCCTCCTTCGCTGCCACTGTTTCAAGCGATCGCCCAAGCACAAGATGAAACCGAGTTAAGGAGAGCAATGAAGGCAAAACTGGGTGTATATTTTGCTGCCACTCGCTGGGGATTGATGTTTCTAGACCAGCTTGCCACTGTATACGTTTCTACCGCCAGCGCCAACCCAATCCCAGTGCGACCGCCCCCATTGCAACCATCAATCCCCCTGCCAGTCGATAGGTGACATCTAAGCCAACGGCTCCACTCAAAGGTTGACTCAGAATCGGTGAAACAAACTGACCGAGGAAAAATGCAGTGGTCAAACCACCTAACACTCGCCCTCTCAGGCTTCCAGGAGTAACAGAGGTGAGGCAAACATTCATATTAGGCATCAGTAACCCTAACCCTGTTCCGGCGATCGCCAATCCGACTAAGACCATGGCATAGGTGGGTGAGACGCCGATCACGAGATAGCCAACTGCCATCGACAAGAATGCGATCGCATAGATACCCATATATGAAAGCCGAGTTTTAATCTGCTTGTAGGCGATCGCGCTCCCTGCACTGAATAATGTGGCGAGGGCAATGGCCAATCCGCTCTGTGATGCATTCGCATTCACCAATTGCTTTAAGTAAAACGGCAATTGGACCGGAATTAAATAAAATACAATCTGCGACAGAAATGCAGCACCATAGGTCAAGGCTACAACCTGCCACGGAAAAACGTCAGTGGCATCTATTCCCGAATTTTGAGCATCTGCTGCCTGGTTAGGCTCTGGTAGAACAAAGACTACAAGCGGCAAAATCAAGAGGGCCAGTAGATAAATCAGGAATGGCATTCGCCAGTTCACATCTGCCAAGAATCCGCCCAGTGATAGAAACAACACTCCACCTAAGCCCATGAAGGCTGCCTGAAAGCCGAGGAATTGGGCACGAACAGCTCCAACGTAATAGTCGGCGATGAGAGCCGTAGCGGTAGTCATAATGCCTGCTACGCTCAGTCCCAAGAGCACTCGCCCGACCAAGATCAGGCCAAGATTGTTCAATACGGCTCCAGAAGTACCTGCCAAGCCATACAACAACACAGCGAACGCCAGAAGGGGTTTCCGTCCAAAGCGATCGATTACCGTCCCTACTAGCGGAGCACCAAGCGCAATGAATAACGCTGGGGCAGTTAAAACAAGCCGTACCCAGTAGTCCGCATTGGGGGTGGCGGCGAAGTGGTCGCGCATGGCAGGCAGAGCTGGGGCGATCGTCGCTCCTGCCATGACGGTGAGGCTACTGCTGAGGAGCAGAGTGGCTTTGACGAGAAAAGAATTTGTCTTGAGGAGCATGGTCAGAATCAGTGAGGGGGCGAACCGAAATTAAGGTTAAGTGGATACCATTTCTGCCATCCACTTCTCAATCGCTTTCGGGTCTTGCAGTAATTGTGCTTGCATTTTCTGTGCCTGCTCACCTGGGTAAACATCTTCAACCTCATCCACGACGGCCTGAAGTGCTGCCCGCACCACCTCTTCAGGCGCAACTTTTGGGGGTGGAAAGTGTTTACTCATTCCGGCGTCTACCGTTCCGGGCATGACTCCAACCACCAACGTTTTCTGTGAGGCAAGTTCAGCTCGAATGCCCTGTGTCGCCAACAGAGCCGCCGCTTTCGAGGCACCGTAGGAAGCATTCAGCGGAAAATTGACCTTTGCCAGCATCGTTAGCATATTCACGATCGCTCCTCCCCCATGGGCTTTCAAAACTGGAGCAAACGCCAGACACATCCGCAACGTCCCGAAGTAGTTGACTTCGATCTCCGCTCGCATCTGGTCAAAGTTGGCATCTGGGACCAGCCGCTGGTTAAACCCCACTCCCGCATTATTGATGAGGAGATTTACATCCGAGTATGCCTCAGCTACCTCTTTGACCGAAGCTTCATCGGTAATATCCAATGAAATTGGAATAATGCGAGCAGGGTCGGCTGCCGCAATATCCTTCAAACTATCTGGATTACGGGCACCTGCATAAATACGAGCAGCTCCAGTTTGTTGTAAGCCTTGAATATAATATTGCCCGATGCCACCGTTTGCGCCTGTCACTAAGGCGATCGCACCTTGAACCTGCATTCTGGCTTGTCCTCGTAGGGTTTGGGATTGGTCATTAGCTATTCGTCATGGATCATGCATCATGAGTGGTTTGCCACTACAGTAAGCACGCTCACAATCAACGACCCATGACCATGCTCAGGGTATACTCCTCCTACCTTTTTCGGAAGTACTTACTTTTTTGTAAGCTCCTTCAACGGATGGGAAAGTAACATAGATGACCAATGAATCGGCTCAAGGCACTATATTTGTGCAAACCACCTTGAAAGTATTAGGTGGTAAATGGAAAATTCTCATTCTGTGGCATCTCAAAGATGAAGCAAGGCGGTTTAGTGAACTAAAGCGATTGATGCCAGAGATTACAGAAAAGATGTTGATTCAACAATTACGAGAATTAGAGAGAGACGGAATTGTCAACCGAAATATCTATTCAGAGGTGCCGCCTAAAGTAGAATACTCGTTTACGGAATATGGTCTAACCCTAAAACCTGTTTTGCAAGTACTCTGCAACTGGGGAGAAAATCATCTCAAGCATATTGAGTGAAGCCAAGTGAGCGGTTATCTGGAAAGATTAGGTTCTACAATATTGGGAAAACTTTCAAAGTTACGGCGTACCCAATCCATTCCAACTTCATTGTTGAGTTTGATCTTTTGCGGTGCGTTGGGATAAATCTTGCCCAAAATATCAGCGTCCTGATCAATCACCACCTTACCGAATTTGAGATAAGTTTTACCAAACACTCTAAAAGCAGGATGTTTCGCTTGACCAAAAAGCAGGATGTAAGTCCGAGTGCGATTCTCGGCTTCTGGCACAAAAAAATGGCACTGTGCCGCCTTTCCTAATGGCATCTCGCCATGAAAGATGACCAAGGATGGAAAATGGTTTTCCAGATGTGCTTTGATTGCAGTAGGGAGTAAAAATAAATCTGGTTTTCTCAGCTTCTCTGCCACGGTGTAAGGTGCAGTAGGCATGTCATAGAATGCATGAGAATTTAGCCCATTATCAATAAACTGCTGAAACTCGACATCAGTGATGCGAAACAGATCCCGATGAGTGCCGTTCTGATGGTTGTAATCATGCATATTCAACAGCATGGTTAGCAGATCTGTTTCAACACTGCGATCGCCCGTATGCCCCACAAAGTCGTATTTCTCTGCAATGTCATTCATCACAGTAGGAAGGGGAATCTTTGGTTCGTGCCCACCGTAAGACCAGATGAAATCACCTTGAATGATGAGTTCTAGGGGGTTTAATAGAGGCAATGTTTTTTTACCGGAACCCGGTAAAACTGTGCAACCTGTCGCATCAAAGGGCAAAGCATGGAATGGGCAAACAACGGTACTTGTGCCATCGTTACGCACTTCACACCATCCTTCCGAGAGCATCGCCCCCATGTGAGGACAAGCGTTCGGCAATGCATAGACTTCTTCCGTCGAATCCTTCCACATCACATAGTCAACACCGTATAGAGAAACCTTTCGGGGCTGATTGGCCTGCAACATCGACTTGTGCGCCAACAACCAGGGCGCACCAGGAAGCATCATTCGCGCAAGCGTGGACTGGTCTGTTCGCATAGCATCCTCCAATGATAAAATCATGAAAAATCTGTCACGTTTTAGCTTGTAGAATTCAAAATATGACAGAACATTCACGTTCGTCAAGCTCCCAATCATCTATTAATCTGCGTCGTCAGCCTAAACAGCAACGGGGCAAGGAAAAAGTTGAGAAGATCCTGGATGCGGCGGCTGCCGTTTTTGATGAGGTGGGCTATGACGCCGCAACAACTCACATGATTGCGGCCAAAGCAGGAACGGCGGTTGGTTCTCTTTATCAGTTTTTTCCAGACAAAGCCGCGATTTTTAAGGCAATGGAGATCCGCCATTCAGAACGCGTGAAAGGGTTTTGGTCGCAAGTAGACATTCCAACCCTAGTGCAAGTGCCTCTGCGCCAAATGATTCATGTTCTCGTTGAGTCGGTTGCAAAATTGTTTGAGCAACCTGTATCGCGTGTCGTATTTGTCCAGTTTTATCTGGCCCCTCAGATCTTCCAGTCAATCGACGAAAGTATGACCCAAGATGCGATCGCTTTTATGGCAAGTATTCTCAAGCACCGCAATCCTGCTTTATCAGAGGAACTGCACGATTTGCTGGCAGAAGTCTGTGTACACAGTAGTAATGCCGTTATCCTGGCAGCACTCCGCAACCCCGATCCAGAGCATCGCCAACGCTTAACGCAGCAGATTGAGGATTTGATGGTGTCATATTTAGAGCCGCATGTGGGCGATCGACAGTTGGATCATGTAATGAAAGTAATGATGTGCCTTCACTGTCAATCCAACCAGTTATCGAAAAATGGCTATCGTCGAGGCAAACAGTGTTATCTCTGTAAGAATTGTGGCAAGCAGTTTGTCGCTCAATAGCCGGATGGCGATCGAAAGCCACCAATCACAGCATCAATTTGTTGAGCGATCGCGACTAATTCCATCTCTCTCCACCGCTTGCCTATAATCTGCATGCCAATTGGTAGTACATTTTGCGTTTGCCCCATGGGAATGACGATGACTGGATGTCCGCTTAAATTGAACGGCATGGTGTACGCTCCATTGGCAACTCCGTATGGGTAAGCTCTGCTATCAACCTCAACCGCACTCCAAGCGGGACGATGGGTAAATGCAGCCGTTGCAGCCACGGGGACTAACCAAACATCCCATGATTCCAATGCCGTATCCAATTGAGCTATGAAGCGATCGCGCTCGGTCAGCGTTGCAAAATATCCCTTCAAACTGGGATTGAGGAGTTCTGGCAGAAAGCGGCTGAAGTCTCCTAATTGTCTGAGTTTCTTGTCACCTTGGGTGGCTGTACGAGCAATCAACTCTAAACTGCGTCGGAGGTTGTAGCGATCTCTTGGTTGAGCATAGGTATTGTTATAAGCTGCAACTCGCATGTACAGGTTCAACATCTTTGAGATGTCAAACTCGTAGGGCAGCCAGCGTTCTACCTTCGCCCCTGTATTTGCCAGCGTTTGAGCCGCTTTCTGCATGGCGGTTCGGATATCAGAGGCGACGGGAACTTCACTCCACTGATCAATCCAGGCAATCTTGAGATCAGACAATGCTTTGCCTGAAGGCGCATCTAGGGGAACTGGAGGAACATCTGGACGGCGCACGTCTGCCCTAGCAATCAGCGAAAAGCAAAGCCGAATGTCTTCTAAGGATCGCGCGAAACATCCAACGGTCATCATCTGTCGAACACACAAGGGCAGACCCGGAACTTCAGGAATCATGCCTGCGGTGGAAATGCGACGGTCAGTTGATTTGAGTCCATAGACGCCACAGAAGTGAGCCGGTTGACGCACAGACCCGCCAAAATCATTGCCCAGATCGAGGGGTGAAAGACCTGCTGCGATCGCGGCGGCACTACCCCCTGAACTTCCTCCAGACGTGTAGACTAAATTCCAGGGATTGTTGACTGGCGGAAACAGAGAATTGGTGCTTTGGTAATCGGCGGCGAGTTCTGCCATGTTGGTTTTTCCCAGGATAATCGCTCCCGCTGCTCTCAGTTTGGCAACGACTGTGGCATCCTGGTGGGGAATGTAATCTCGAAGGGGAATATAGCCTGCGGTTGTGCGGAGTCCAGCCGTCTCAAAAATGTCTTTGATCGTGACCGGAACGCCATGGAGTGCGCCCCAATCTTCACCTTTTGCAAGCGCTTCATCTGCCTGCTTAGCTCTAGTTCGGGCATTTTCTCCATCCAGGGTGCAGATGGCATGCAGTTTCGAGTTGTGTTGAGCAATTTGTTCCAGATGAGCGTCCAGAAGTTCGACCGCAGAAGTTTGGCGATCGCGAATCATTTGAGCCATGTCAGTAGCGGACTTAAACACAATCTCGTTCATAATATTTCCTCTAAATTCAGTGAAATGCTTTTCCTCTCCTGGTTATCCTTTTTGGCTAATTGGCTTAAAAACTCATTCCAGCCAACTTTGCCGTACTTCTGATCAGGACAAAGCTGTGCTCCTGTCCGAAAGGCTTGGGCGATTTTGCCAGGAATGGGAACTTCGACAACGCTCCGTTTCCGTCCAGTTACTTTGAAATAAACTCTAGCAAGATCGGCTGCTGTCCAAATTTCGGGTCCACCAATATCGTTCACTCGTCCGGCAGGTGCAGCAAGAGCCAGTTCAACTAGGCGATCGGCAACTTCACTTGCTTGAATGGGCTGGAGCAGAAATCCCTTGGGCATGAGCATGACCGGGAGGCGATCGAGCGCTTGAATCAGCGTCAATACAAACTCATGAAACTGCGTTGCTCTGAGGATTGTCCATCTAGTGGAGGACTGTTCAATCATCTGCTCAACTTCAAGCTTCATGCCGTAGTAGGGGTAGAAGGGATTGCGATCGACTCCAACGATCGAGACATAAACAATGTGAGAAACCCCTGCCTGTTCTGCCGCTTGAAGCAATCGACTCGTTCCTTCCACATCGACTTGGCGTGGATTGGTGGGGCTAGAAGCGCAATGAATAATGGTATTAATTCCTTCGACTGCCTTCTCCAATCCCTCACCCGTCAGCAAATCTCCTGGAACGGTGCCGAGACGTCCACTACGACTGAGAATCTGAACGTTGCAACCAGCAGTTTGTAGGCGATCGACCACTGGCGAGCCGAGAGAACCTGTCCCTCCTGTGACCAACATTTTTAATGCGTTCATTCTGAACCCTCCTGGTGCGGTGGAAGTAAGGACTTCAACGTGTTTTATTTACCTGTTAAGGGTTTTCAAAGCCCCAAATATTTAATAAAGCTAGCTTTGATATTGGGAATGAGCCTGTTTCATATCCTCATAAAGCCACACCATGCGGTCAATAAACCACAGTTTGCTCAGGTAAACGAGAGCGCATCCCAACAGAGTAAGACAACCATCAAGGGTGACCAATCCCCAGACCACAGCCACCATACCCATCACCGAAACCAGGCTTAGGATATTGGGAACCTGTTGATGGTGTAAAGGAACAGGAACGGTATCTCGGTTTAACCAGACCCGTTCACCCAATACGCCTTTAGAAGCCCAATGATGGGTAGATTGAGGTTTCGCAAAGATGCGGGGATTAATCCACATCCAGAGTAGGGCGATCGCGATGGGAGCTAATGACCCCCAACCCAGCCAGACACGGCTCCAGATCGCCAAAATTAGAATCGGCAGGACAGTGAAACGAGTCCAAACACTCCAGGGATTGGCATGACGTGCCCAGGTTTCCTCATCCATGTGAAAAGTGTTGGCAATCTTATGTTCTACAGTCATTGTTATTGTCCTCCTCAAAGTCGCAAGTTCTCTTCTAACCAAATCCAAACTTTCTCTTCAGCAAGCAAAGCAACAGTTTGCTCTGTTTTGGGAGTTATTCATGGTTGTCATTTTCCGATTCTTCTGTTTATGTTCATTTACACTCTGGCTCCTACCTGAGCCAAATCCAGCATGAGTTATCCCAAGTTCTTGGGATGCATTGCATCGAGATAGTTGTGAGCGATCGCAGGCGTCAAATATCTCAACTGCGCCGCTTGTTGAAAAAACTATCGGATGTCCTCAAGGAGCGAGAAGCTGATCAGTAATTCCTCAACCATATTGAGCGAATTGATGCTTAGAACTTGCTAGATAACGCTCCACAACTCCGATCGCTTCCTGGACTCCATTCTCTGCTCGAATTACTGCCCCGATCGCCTTTGCCTGCTGTTGCATGGCTGAATTAGTGACAGCAGTTGTGATGGCTGCTGCCAAACGGTCTACCGTTAACTCGGCTTTGGGAATGGGAGATGGACTTGTGCCCAATTTCATCACGCGATCGCCCCAAAATGGCTGGTCGCCAAAGAAGGGTACAACCACAGACGGTACTCCCGCTCTGAGCGCAGCAGCCGTTGTTCCGGCTCCACCATGATGGACGATCGCTGCCATTTGAGGAAACAACCAATCATGAGGAACAGAAGAAAGGAGAAATACATCATCAGGCAATTCAGTCTGAGCAATTCCTCCCCAGCCTGTGAGTAAAATGCCCCGTTGTCCCGTATGTTTGAGAGCGTTTAGAATAACTTGAGTCAACTGTGCTGCATCTTCCCCGCTCATGCTGCCGAAGCCGACATACACAGGAGGTAATCCTGCTGCAAGGAAGTCTAGAAGTGCTGGGGAGGGTTGCCAATCTGATGCTTGATCAAGAAACCAATAGCCAGTAATCTGTATGCGATCGCTCCAATTGGCTGGTTTAGGCACAACTGAGGAACTATACCCATAGAGAGCAGGCGTTGGTAAACGATCAAGTCTGCGGTAAATCCTGCCAAAGGGAATAGATGGAAGATGTAACTGCGAACGGCGAAACTCATTCAATGGTTGCCTGAATATTAATCCAAACCCTTCCATCAACAGCGGATAACTCAGTCGATTAAGAGTTCGGCCTAAATGCAATGTTGGGGGTAGCGAAGGATACGGGAAATCTGGGTTAGAACTTTGAGGCATTAAGGAGGCGAAAAAACAGGGAATTCCTAATGCTTCAGCGATGTCATAGCCCCAAACTGCTGTAGCTGTGAAAATAATGGCATCACTATCCTGACAAGCTGCCCAAGAATCAGCGATCGCCTGAGCCACTAGCGGTTGCACCATTTGGGCGTATTGCTTGATCAACAAAATTGGATTCTGGCTCTTTAGCATGTTCTGTCCAGCTTCGCTTGCCATCAGGGCTTGGACATCTCCTGCGATCGCAGCAAACGCTAGTCCATACTCTTGCACCATCTCCTGAAACGTGTCGTGGGTAGCGAGCTTAACTTGATATCCAGCCTGTTGGAGTCCTTGTCCTAGGGCAAGGAACGGTTGAACATCCCCTCGTGATCCTGTGGTTAAAATCGTAATTTTCATCACTGAGTCCTCAATCAGAATCTTCCATCGTCCGTTTGAGATTGGCAAGACAAATGTTCTGGGCAGTTTGAAAGGGATGTTTGACCATTGCCAGGAAAACCACATAGGCAAGTAAATGCCGCATCTCAAACTCAAATTGCCAGGTGATCTGCGTTCCTGAATCGATCGCTTGATAGGACCATTTGCCAGAAGCAGAACGTAGAAGCCATGAAAATGGCGGCTTGAGCCCATCTAGCAATTCGTAGGTTTGAAGGGTAGGACGTTGAAGAGAAATAATGCGTTCTGTGACTTTAGAACCATCGCTGTTGTGTACAATGCGCGTACTACCTGCGTGGAGTGATAACCCATCGGTCGTAGTTGCACTCAAAATGGCAGGAATTGCCTGATAACCTGTGAAGCACCTGGGCAGATTCTGACAGTCAATCGACTCATCAAACACTCGTTCAATAGGTGCATTAATGGTAGTTTGTGCACTCGTTTGGATGAGCATTCTACATCTCCTCCATGTGTTACCCATGATGTCACTCAAACCGCAAGCCGTACTTGGCAGAAATCTCTTGTAAAACAGTGAGATCCGGTGGCAAGCTGGTGATTCTTTCGCCAACTTCCCGATAGAATTCGGCAGCAGTCGCAGGTGAAACGATCATCAGAACCCGAGCGATCGCAGAGAGCACCTTAAAGGTGTGCACCGCATTGGCAGGAATGTGGCTCACTGCACCTGCGGTTACAACTTGCTGACGATGGCCCAACGTAATTTCGAGTTCGCCTTCTAGGATGTAGAAAGTTTCTTCCCAAGGATGGCGATGCAACGGGGGTTCTCCATAAGCCGCATCGATCATCTCAAACACAGCGTACTGACCGTTCGTATCATTGCCATCTAGCTTCCATACGAGTGTGTGCGTCAGCATGGAATGCATATCCCCCTGACCAGATTCAAGGATTTTAGGTTGGGCGTGCTGTACTACTGTCTTCATAAGTGTTTCTTCAAGAAATCACAGGGTCTAGCAATTGTCGGCTATTAGCCGAACCGAACGGTCTAGTTCGACTAATTCAAATCGTACTCTCAGTGGTTTGATGGCCAATTCACCCGACCGGGTAGTCTTTAGACCGTACTGTACGGTACGATAAATGGGTTGGTTCAGGTCGTACGATGCTTAAGGAAGCCAAGCAAACCGCCAAGGCAGAGCAAATTTTGCAAGGAGCCCTGCAAGAGTTTTTGCAGGGTGGCTATGCCGCGACCAGCATGGCTCGGATTGCAACCACGGCAGGAGTATCGAAGGAAACGCTCTACAGCTACTTCGAGAGTAAGGAAAAGCTGTTTGCGGCGATCGTGCAATACACCGCTGAGCAGCATCTCCAACAGGTGTTTGCCTCAGAGCCGCTGCCGGCTGACCCTGTAGAACAGCTACGAATACTAGCGGCGAAGAGCATTACTCCGGAAAATCTTGATCCGATGCGAATGAACTTTTATCGGTTGATTGTGGGGGAATCGGGACGCTTTCCTGATCTAGCTCGGTTCTACGTCGAGCATTTTGAAAAACCGGGTTTGGAGGTTTCGGCGGATCTTCTGAAAGCGGCTCCTCAACTCCGCAGTTCAGACCCAGCAGCCGTGGCCTGGATTATTTCTGGAACGTTGAGCTACTACTATCAAATGATGGAGATGCTGCAAGGTAAGGACATCCTGGATATGAGTTTCGATCGCCTAGTGGAAGCTCTGATTGAATTACTGTTTGGCGATCGTTGA
This sequence comes from Trichocoleus desertorum AS-A10, assembly GCF_039962155.1. Classification (NCBI taxonomy): domain Bacteria; kingdom Bacillati; phylum Cyanobacteriota; class Cyanophyceae; order Leptolyngbyales; family Trichocoleusaceae; genus Trichocoleus; species Trichocoleus desertorum. The sequence continues at coordinate 24,200 of NZ_JAMPKN010000043.1, forward strand.
AGGTGCGACGACACGCCTTGCAGCGAAATACAGAGTAACCGTAAATTAGTCGTGCGTTGCAGTGGAGTCGTGTGGGCGCAGCTGCAATGGGCGAATTCATGGAAAGCCGCTGGATGGGAGGTGAGGGCAGGAGCCAGTCTACCAAGTAGAGGCTTCTGCCCTCAGTTTGAGCACCTAGTTCTGACAGTTTCCGGAAGTTTAGCCTGCAAGCGTTGAAAAAAATCCCTGCCGATCGCTCGTTATCAGTATTCATCAAAGCGCTAACGGATGAGGATTCCGATGTGCAACGAGATGCAGCGATCGCTTTGGGAATTCTGAAAAACCAAGCCGGGCTCAACCCCTTACAGCAAGCCCTGAATGGCTGTTTCGTGGTGTCTGTATCTCTGCGAAACGAGCCATTCAGAGTATTCAGGAAACCAGGCAAGAGCCATCCAATGCCTAGCCATTCTTCTCCTCTTTAAACGACTCACCCAGATCCAACACCACAGCCTCTCGATCCATACCCGTTCCTCAATAGAAGGGATGCTGTGCGGCTAGAAGAGAGTCAACTAGGGAGGCATTGATTTCAACCTCAGAAGCGGGTCTTCCGATCGCGCCTGCTATTGGCTTTGAACTCATGTTTGCCTCCCCAGTTAATCTCGGATAATCTCAAACAGGGCGCTCTAGAAGTTGCTCTCGACGGTATAGGAAGAAGGGTAGAGAACAGGAAAGCCCAACGCCAAAGGTCAATCCAATATACAGAATGATCCAGGCTCGTGGGATGTTTAACCGCTTCAGTTCAATCCACATAAAGCCAAAGAAGGCGATCGCAGAAATCAGTAAATCCGTTGTCAGCCCTGCTGCAATGTTATTCGCAAAGGCTTGGTGCAGGAAAAATGAGGGAGAAAGTAATGCCGAGGGATTTTGCAGGAGCCAGAACCAGGGTTCAATGGAACCGACAATGGTCAGTATCAAATACAGAACTTTGATACTGTTGAATGCGTGGGTTGTTGGAAGATTCGTTGCCTTCAACATCGGGTTTACCCTCAATCAGGATGCTGTCATCATGGAATAGGGAGATAATCAAAGCAATTACCTCTCAGGTAATCAAAGCTATCTTTTGCCAACCTGGTTATGCAGCAACACACCCATGCTTCAAATCCACCCCTCGACTCGTTTGGACGGCTTCTGAAGCAATGGCGGAGCCAGCGAGGATTTAGCCAGCTTGATTTAGCCGTGACCAGTCAAGTGTCTCAACGCCACATTAGCTTTCTGGAATCGGGACGAGCCAAACCCAGCCGAGAAATGGTGTTACAACTAGCAGAGGTGCTAGAGATTCCGTTAAGACAGCAAAACTTGATGCTGACAGCTGCTGGATTTGCTCCTGTTCACACAGAGACTGACCTATCGGCTCCTGAAATGACTTCGATCCGTAAGGCACTTGACTTCATGCTGCGACAGCAGGAACCCTATCCGGCGATTGTGGTCGATCGCTACTGGAACTTGCTGCTGACCAATCAAGCTGCCAATCGACTGCTGAGCGCTTTTATTAGCCCAGAGGAACTGCAAGCCCACTTCTATCGTGATGGAAAAGTCAACCTGATGCGAGCAATGTTTCATCCTCAAGGGTTCCGTCCCTTTGTGGTGAACTGGGATGATTTTTCGGTGCATTTGTTACAACGCTTGCAGCGAGAAGCAATTGCTGAAGGTGAAAGTGAACAATCCCAAGCGTTATTGACTGAGTTAATGAGTGATCCTGGGATTGCTGGGGTTTGGCACGCTGCTGCTCGTGCGGCTCAAAATACCGTGCTGCTGACCGTTCATCTCAAACGAGGAGATCTAGAATTGCAATTTTTCTCGACGATCGCTACCCTTGGAACAGCCTACGACATTACCTTACAAGAACTCAGGATTGAGTGTTTATTTCCAGCCAATGACCAGACAGAGCATCACTGGCAACAACTCCTAAAATCTTAGAATCCTTTAGAACTCGAACCTAATAATGCTCTGTCTGGTCTGGCTCTAGAATAGACACAGCTTGAGTTGTAAATCTGACGATGCAATCTAAACACAACGAACCCAGTCTTCCAACTTGGCGGAGTAGAGCAACTCAATTTTTATTGGGTTCAATCCTGGGGTCTTTCTTGATCCTGGTTCCACTCTCCTATGGCATGTACTTCACACCGGAGGCCGTTCATCTTGTTCATTACATTGGTTCGGCTGCTTTTGTGTTGCTGTGTGGGATACTCTCCGCCGTGTTCGGAGATCGGTTTCTACAGCTGCTTTCTAAACTGTTCGAATCGATGCCTACTAGTTGAAACGAGTGCACTATCATTGAGGTCGTTGTCTGGGTTTGCATCAGGGATAGACAGGTTTTGTGTGCTCGGACAAGGGGCAAGGATATGTTTTATCTACCTGGTGGCAAGCGGGAGAAGGGTGAGTCTGACTGGGAAGCATTGCGCCGAGAGGTTCAGGACGAACTCAATGTCAGCCTGATTGCTGAAACCTTAACTGAGGTGATGGTGGTGCAGGAAGTCGCGCATGGATACACAGAGCCAACTCAGGTGACAATGCGCTGCTTCCAGGCAGACTACAGGGGTGAAATCATCGCTAAATCTGAAATCGAGGAGATCGCGTGGTTGAGTTATACGGATTTAGCCCAATGTGCTCCAGCCACTCAACGGGTACTGGAGTATTTGTATCAACAGTGGATTGATTAGGTGCGATTGGTGACAAGAAACCGCTGTTCAACAGCATCCGCCGTTTCGACCAGCACTAGCTCCATAGGACAGTAATACGGTAAGCCTACCGATAACTTGTGTGTTTAATGGAATATCTTCTGTCCTGCTGAAATGAATGCTGAGATCAAAACCATTCACTTTTTAGGCAGCAAATTCGCTCAACCGAGAAGAGTCATACGATAGTTCAACCGTCCTTCTACCGCGATCCCCAGTCTGCCTGAGTGTGTCTCTAGGCAGAGAGTGAGAACTTTTTCTTGTGTTTGAATTGGCTCATAGCTAGAGGCACTGAGGCTCTAGCGGGCAGGTAAGGAGAACAGATGCCAGAAAGTACATCACAATCAGAAATGCTCTACCGAACCCTAGGCAGCACTGGGGAGACCGTTTCTGCGATCGGGTTGGGCGGATGGCACCTCAGCTTAGAACGGGTGGATGAGCCGCTGGCGCTCCGCATTGTTCGCAGTGCGATCGATCGCGGTATCACCTTTATGGATAACAGTTGGGACTATAACGGTGGCCTCAGCGAGATGCGGATGGGAAAAGCATTGCGTGATGGCTACCGAGACAAAGTATTTTTAATGACGAAGATTGACGGTCGCTCTAAGCAAGAAGCCACCAGACAGCTAGACGAATCTTTGCAGCGCCTACAAGTAGATTGCATTGATCTGGTCCAGCATCACGAAATTATCCGCTACGAAGACCCCTATCGAGTTTTTGATGAAGCAGGAGCCCATGCCGCTTTGGTTGCAGCAAAAGAAGCTGGTAAACTGCGATACATTGGCTTCACCGGGCACAAAGCCCCTCAAATTCATCTCCACATGCTGGAAGTTGCCGCTCAGCAGGGGTTTAAGTTCGATGCGGTACAGATGCCGCTGAATGTGATGGATGCTCACTACCAAAGCTTTGCCAAGCTAGTGGTCCCAGAACTGGTGAAGCAAAACATTGGCATCTTGGGCATGAAAAGTCTGGCAAACGGCGTGCTTTTACGCTCCAATACAGCAACGCCAATTGAATGCCTGCACTATGCCCTGAATCTGCCGACGTCGGTGGTGATTACGGGAATTGATAGTCTGGAAATTCTGGATCAAGCCTTGGAAGCAGTGCGAACCTTTCAGCCCCTGAACGAGGAGCAGGTGCGATCGCTCTTGGCAAAAACGGCAACGGCAGGAACCAGCGGTAAATTCGAACCCTTCAAAACTTCATCGATTTATGATGGCACTGCCAAAAATCCTGATTGGTTGGGAGAGGAGCCAGAGCGCATTCAGGAATTAATGTTAGCGTAAGCCAGAGGGTAGATTAGGATTTAGCGGCAGGGCGATCGTGCTCTCCTTAGCAGGCAGCATGATGATGAGCCTTTCAACAACTTCGAGTCACTCGAATTCACCAACACACTTCCCTGAGCAGGGCTGCTCCCGTTAGGGAATGTTCGTGCTTAGCTATCCATCCACCGATCCTGCTTTCAATCCTAGCCCACAAATTATAGAGTCACATCTACAGTCATTCCAGCTCGGCGTAAGCGCTCTGCCAGCACTTTACCTAAGCCAGTCGCAGGCGTCAGAATCCCGCCGCGTGTCTGCCCACCTGGTAGTTCATCTAGTTGCAAGGCTAGACTCAGAGCCGATTCACAGACAAATTTGACTGTGGCTCGATTGCCTGGGTCTCCTTGGCCTCGGATCAGTCCTCGCACTTGGCGGCCATCTGTTGCAGTCCCGACCAGTTCACAGGAGAACCACCCATCATTCCTCGTTTGCTCAGACGGTCCATCACCTGGTTGCGGCAAGAGCGGTTGCAGCAGCGATCGCGCTTGGGGTTGTTGCACAATGCCTGTAAATAGAGCCAAGCCAGCGGTAACACTCGTTGCTTTCAGCCACGACAGCGGTTCATCGAACTTGAGATACTCCTGATAGGTGAAGTCAGGTCCGTAGGAGTCTTGCCACTCCTCGTAGAGAGCAGCACTTCGACGGACAATGCGGGTATTGACAGGCCCCATGACGAAGGGAGCGACCCAAGTGTTGAGGTCGGCAGCAAAAGAGGGCGTTTGGGGGTCACGGTGGCGCTCAGCCTGAGCGGGAGGGGGAGTCGGAGAAGGATTCAGCAGGAATGGGTCATTCATCTGAGCGGCCCCGGCGGAATCATAGAGATGGAAAGCCGAGACCAGTGTTCCTCCGTTCAACCCGCCATACATTTGAAAGTAAGCCTGCACCTGCTGGCAAGGAACTCCTAGCTCTCGTTGTAGATGCCGCACCATGAGGTAGGCGCCCAGGTCCGAGGGCACTGAATCAAAGCCACAACAGGGAATGATGCGAGTGCCATCAGCGGTGGCTTGAGCTTGGTAGCGATCGATCAAGGTTCTGACCCAGGGTGTTTCTCCTGTGATATCAACGTAGTGCGTTCTGAAGCGCACGCAGGCATCGACCAGGGCATTGCCATAGAGGGCAAAGGGGCCAGCCGTACTCAGGAGCACTCGGGTTTGAGACACAATGGCATCAATCGCCGCCTCGTCCTGACCGTCGGCAACGAGCACATCGACGGTGGTACCGACTTCAGCACGAACGGCTTCCAGCTTCTGGCGATTTCTGCCCGCGATCGCCCATCGTACTTCTTCCCCGGCATGGTTGGCAAAGTACTGCACGGTCTGTTTGCCGACAAAACCACTGGCACCATAGAGAATAACATCATAGGGACGCTCAGACATCGCAGAACCACTCCTAGTCACAGGCTGCACTGGCTACTATACTCTTTCGCAACGATCGGAGGTCACATGACCACTTATCTCGTCACAGGGATAAATCGAGGCATTGGTTACGAGTACTGTCGGATGTCAAAATGGCTGACACATTCCTCAGCCCTCTCTGCACGATGAACCAAGAAGGGCGTTGCTGAATAGGTAATGATTTAAGCTGAGAGAGGAATTGTTCGATACTTCAAATAATGCAGCAGCAACCGAAGTGAACACTTCAACATCTCAACTGATTTGGAGTAGCA
>NZ_JAMPKN010000044.1:0-27577 GCF_039962155.1 Trichocoleus desertorum AS-A10
AATGGGAAGAGTAGCAATCAATGCTTACGGCCCACAAATTCAGTGAACAAAGTCACCTACGATCGCCGAACAGGCCAATTTCACGGGGGCGATCGCCGTTTTATTGCCCGTGCCGAAGTTCTGCGGTTAGTTGATGGTGAAGCAACTCGGCTTGAGACTCGGTTGAGTGGTCAGGCTCGACTGCTGACCCAGGACAAAATCGGTGTGACTGAGTTTCAGTTGAGGATGGCTGAGGATGTCAAGCTCTCTCATTTGAGGATGGCGGCATTTGGGGCGGGTGGAGAGAAGCAGCTTAATGCGCGTCACTTTGGCACTGCTGGGCAAGAGCTGAAGCGGCAATACAAGTATTTGCAGGGGTTTGGGGATGCGATCGCGACGGGTGAGCTAAGTCAGAAGCAAATCCTTTCCCGTGCCAAGTCCTATGGGGTAAGCGCTAGGACTGCCTTCTTTAAGTCGGAGAAGATGACCCGTGAGAGCTACGGGGCGAGGGAGGCAAAGCGGAGTCTAGACAGTCAAGCTCGACACTGTTCATCCTGCCTAGGTCACTCAACCGGAGGCTTATGGCTGCCAATTGATCAGGTTGTTGCGCCGGGGGTTGATTGCGAGTGCAACAGCCGCTGTCGCTGCCGAATTGTGTTTAGGGATGCTTAGGAGGGGCGATCGCCATCGCCATCTCATTAGATGCTCAGGGCTAGCGATCGCTATCTCATTAGTTGACTCGCATATGGTAGTACACCAATAAGTGCAAAACCCTTGATTTGGTCAACTGATGCTTGACTTTGCTTTACAAATACTTGGGCTGGCGATCGCTCCAGTTAAATAATTTCGATGTTAGAGCTTTTTCATATAGAGCCAATGAGGTTGCTAAACTGCGTACATTATCATGATCCCTGACTTTGATATGGAACAAGACCGAGAGGAAATATACAAGAAAGCACTTCCTTGGGATGGAAAATCTGCGGTTGATTTCTACCTCAAGTCTCATCCCTGTTTTCCCTACAGAGAACAGTTTGCAAAGCTTTTTTCTGAGGCATATCGTGCTTATCTTGCAGGATGCCCACGAGCCTCAATCATTACAGCTGGCGAAGCTTTGTTAAGAGCTATTTATGATGAAATCATTAGCCTCGTTGCATGTGGATACAACATTACAATTCCTAAGTCTAAAGGGCGTTCAGTATCTATAAAAGCGGACGCACCACGAGATACATTATTTCAACTTGCCGATGAGTGTTCGTTTAATGAAGCTATAAAAGCTCTTCAGCACTTAAATATTTACTCACAGGAACTCATTAACCGAATCTTTGTTGTGAAGGAGCTTCGTAATAAAGCTACTCATGGTGAGTTTCCTGTTCTTGATATTTGGGACCCTGATGAACCTCGCCCTCGAGATGAGTTTCTAAAAATTTTTCTTAATCCAGAATTTGAGTTTCCAGAGGGATATCGTTTTCGTTCTCGAAGTAACAGTTCTGATTGGTTCACATTTGACCCACGTAAATACAAGTGCGGGTCTTTGAAGCCATTAGATTGGGAATCTCGTTTTGCTGCCATTCAGTATCTTCTTGTACTTGAAGTCATCACAGAAATGCGAGATACCTCCACTAGACATCAAGCTGATTTGGAATCCGAGAGGCTTTGAGGGCTTAATTTTTCAACTAATTAATCTGTAAGTCAAGGCTGATACTCATACAAAAAGTCTCCAGATTCAAGCTGAACCGGAGACTGGAATTGTTGCTATTTTGGTTTCTAAAATTATGTCCGCGACAATCAGATTTGGGAAGAGGGATAAAGGGACGATCGCGCTACCAAGTTTTTGCCCCCTTAGCCGTGCGATCGCCTTACCTCTAAGGTGCCCATCTGTACCCTATGAAGATCCCTTGAAGTGCCATTTTTAGTGCTGGTTGGGGTGGTTTTCGTGAGTGAGTTAGGTGCTGGGATGCTTTATAGAGTGGGCGATCGGATTTTTGAATTGGTTTGAATTGGGCTTTTTGGGCTTTGATCCCGTGCAGGTGGGGTTTGGGTCAAAAGGGACCAATTCAAAAGTTGAGGCAGGCGATCGCTCCTCTGTGGCTTGGTGTTAGCCTTGCGTTAGGGCGAAATCGTCCTTTAGCAGTTGCAGTGGGTGACTCTAAATTCTGCAAGGTTGTAATCTGATGACTTGTTATCCAGATCTGGGAACGATTGACTACTTTCCCGTTGATAGTGAAGTTGTACTACGGGCCGTAGGCTGGCTAGGCAATGAGTGTGAGTTCCCAACGGGAAAAGTATCACAACAATTTTTCAATAAGCTGTGTGACCTAGTAGAAAAAGCTTGGCAACCTGTAGTTTCAGCAGGCTTTCATGTCTGTGAGCTTTGCCAATTTCAGGATGCTCAAGCCACACCTAGAGGTACAAGCAACTTATTTGTTCCATTTGATGGGGTCATTTACGTCGCCCCTGGGCTAATTGTGCACTACGTTAACGCACATCACTATTTGCCGCCTTCAGTGTTTATTGAGGCTGTCATGCAATGCTCCCAGATGCAGAGTATGGACTACAAAAAATCTTTGTTAAAGAATGGAGGCAGAGGACTGAGCAAGTTAGCCCAGTTGTGAGCGATCGCAAAGCTCCGTGACGCAAAACCTAGGCCCAGCTTTGAGATTCAGAAAATTTCTGATTTTGGGCTGAGTGCCTTCATAGGTCCATCGCCTAATGCTCTTAAATAGTTGAGTAAATTGTGAATGATAGAACGGTTCATCCAGCTAATTCATGAATATCAAAGCAGAGTACGAGAGGCAGTTGAGCTATTTGAACGCTACAAGGGACTGAAACAACCTCAACATCCTCTGGAGTGGCAATTATCGGGAATTCCACAGAAAGGATACTTAGATCCCGGCGGAAAAATTTCTTATTTTTTTCATGGGTACGGTTGTTGTGTGTGTTTACCGTCAGGACCAGTGGATTGGGACTTTGGCAGAGAAGGTCAAATTGATGGTTTTGATGTTTGGCGTTTGTCTAATTTTGTAGAAAAAGGAACACAGAATTTTCCAGAGTTTCGGGACGAAGAGCTAATAAAAGCTATGTTTGCCGAAGCAGAATCCAAGGGGCTGTTTCATAAATCAGATTATGTTTTGTATTACCTGAAACAATGAATGACCTATGATAATTGCTGCATAACAATTCCAAAGCACACCGTCCGACGAGAGGCTATCAGCTCGATTTCAAGGTTATCTACAACAGGTGATTGGAAACGAGATAGCCTAATTATCAAGCCAGCATCTGTCTGAGCCGTGCGATCGCTCAGCAACAGCCAAGCAACCCCAAGCCTCCCACTCATCCTCGTTAGTCAGTTGTCCCAATTTGGGACGTGTGGCGATCGCTCAGCAGCTCATTGTTTCGGTTGCGTTCCCCAATTGGGGAAAAGTTGGAGGGGCGATCGCTCCTCTAATCAAGCCCCGTCAGAAGAGCGATCGCCTTACCTCTAAGGTGCCCAGATACTCTAATGAAGACTCTTCAAATTGCTGGTTGAGAGACTGGAGCGATCGCGCCTCTCATCAAATTCGCTCTAATCCGGTTCTGGGCATCTTCGGGAGAAGGGTGAAGGAAATTAGCCTGAAGCCATGCTGAGCGGTTCTGTATAATCACCTCAATCCAGGTGTTATGCAAAATAACCATCCGCCTACTCATCTCATTGAGGAATTAGCCTGATGGTTTTCGGCCTATCTGCCCTATAAGGACATTAGCCCGAACTAGTTCTGTCTAATTACATAGTTATAAGGCTTGAGTTATCTGTGGAGACGTACACTTAAGCTATTGGTAGAGTAGAGGTCTTGCATCGGGTTAGAATCATATCTTATTGATGACTGAGAATCTTTCGGTTGCTCAAAAGCTTGGCTGTGATAAGTATGCGCTAAACAACTGCATTCTTGTTAAAGCCCCCGTTAAAGCTGTTAACACTGTTGTTCAGCAATATTTTGCGCTTGAGGTACAACCTCATTGCAAAATTGCTGACTATGTTGATGCAAATAAAGCTTCATGGAAGAAAGTTGAGCGACATCGACAAGTTAGAAACTCAAGACCTGATAAATCGCTACCTCCAATATTGTGGACAGTTCCCTTTTGGCGATATCTTAATCACCAGTGGACTATTTTGCCTCTTTTAGGTACAGAGGAATCGATCGCTTTTGCATTAGCCCTACTCTTAAATACTGATGTCATTACCTTTCATGATTCTCATCATGCTTCTTTCAATGAGTTCAAGGTTTTTCGCAAAGACCAACTTGTCGAGCATTATTTATTTGGATTTGAGTGTGGAAAAGACTTTAAGGATGATTGGGACATCAAGATAGAGGACTCTGAGTTTGACGTTTGGAGCAGCTATGAACATCGATTCAAAAGCTCCATCAGGCAAGTTACCGAAGCAGAATTAAGAGCAGAATTTTTAGCAAGAAAACATGATAGGGGCAACCGAGGTTTTCTGGATGCTTGCCTTAAATATTACAGAGCTTACATTCCTCTGAAAGAGGAAACGCCATATCATTATCACGGTGAGTGTAACTCAGATTTCCAAAAATGGGACTCACTCGTGGAGAGGATGGATATGATGGTCATACCGTCCAATTGGAGTTACATTGACTGGAAAATACCTGCTCGCGTCACGTAGCACCGTATAACAATTGCGTTGCAACGGAATGAGCAAAGCTTTTGGTGCTTAGTTTGATGTTGCCTGTATCCGCTGAACGCAACCGTTATGTGGTTAAGTCCTTAGTGAACCAAACCAAAGAAACAATTTAGGCTTAGTCCTTAGTCTTTAGTCACATTCAATTTGTTGTTTAACTCCCTAGATATGCCTATATGGAAAGGTCTAAACGGAGAATACTTTCGATTTTTAATTGGAGGTTATCAGTTTCCTGATATTGCTGATGATTATGATGCGAATTGGCTTTTCCTGAATATTGAAGCCAAGAACGAACAAGGTATATGGAAACAAAGATGCGCTTGCCTTCTCACTTGGGAGGTGGCGTGGTACGCTAAATGGCTGAAAAACGTGATTTGCGGTAATTGTGAGCGTGAGAAGTTAGGCGTTCTTGAAGGTGATTTTGAGTTGAGATACGTCGCCAAAGCTCAAAACCTTTACCGATTTATGATTTGCCTAGAATATGGATTGGCTTACGAAAAAGCGAAGGAAGGTAACCGAGATAAGTCTGTTATTGGTGTGTGTCTTACTGAGCTTGAAATAGAAGAATCCGTGGCATATTTTGAAGAAATGTTTGCAGCCTTTCCCCCACGAGGAGAACAAGGAAAAAGATCCTATAAATCCTTACCAGGTCCAAAATTATTTTGCGATGGCTAGTGCAAAACTGCATAACAATCCCGTTGCACGCCGACCGTATCGAGTCTTTTCGTTAAGTTCCAGAAGTTAATGGCGGTGGGTGAACGGGGCGTTACCCAGCCCACTCTTAAGCCAGCATTCGCCTCAATCGCGCTACAGGAAAAGCAGCAGCCAAGAAACCCCAAGACTCCCACTCATCCTCATTAGTCAGTTGTCCCAATTTGGGACGTCTGGCGATCGCTCCTTCACCCCAGACCTAGGCCAAGAAGATGTCCGAAGTCTGGACAACTGGCAGCAATGATCAGCAGTTCACTGACTAGGTTGCGTTCCCCAATTGAGGAAAAGTTGGAGGGGCGATCGCATTGCTCTCGTAACGTAAAACCTAAACAAGCTTTGAGACTCAGAAAATTTCTGATTTTGGACTGAGTGCTGGGTAGGGCGATCGGGTTTGGTATGGGGGGAGAGGAGCGATCGGGTTTGATGAGATTGGAGGGAGCGAAGGGGCGATCGTTGAGTGGCTACATGTTGTAAAGACTCATTAAAATCTGACTTTCTCCTGACCTTTTCCGACTGACGAAGTAGATGCACAAAAACTAGATTGAATTGAGTTTAAGTAGCACTTAGAAGGAGCAGTTTACGGAATGGTTCATAGGAGTTGGCATGAATGAGTGTAAAAAAGCTTAACAAAGCCTTTTACCTCATGATATCTCCCGGTTGACCATAAATAGTTTTTGCAATCATCACCAAATAACCTAATTAGAGCAAAAAGGCTTAGAAAGTTATGTTTAAAGTTCAGCAATTATCTCTGCTGACAGCAGCAACCGCTATGGTTCTTCTTCCATATCCAGCTTTTGCTCAAGCGAGACCCGACTCTAGAGGAGACTATTACTCCTGGGGAGGGAGTTGGATCGTTGCCATCAACAGCGGTTCTCTAAATTGTCGAAGCGGTCCTGGCACTAATTATCGGATTATAACTAGATTTCCTAAAGCATCATATTTAGCCACAGCATCTGAGTTAGAAGGTAATCCTATCGAGCAAGATAGGCAAGGTCGTCCTTGGGTGCGTATCAAGTGGGCAGGAACGAGTACCTACCCTTGTTTTGTTAGGGCAAATATGAGCTTTATTGGATCTATGGATGGTTTTGATGGTAACCAGTCAAATTGTATTAACAGGGAAATAAGAAAAGGTAGATCGTTTCCTGACGCTGCATTCGACTGTGTTGATTAACTAGATTGAATTGTGTTAGCAAGTCAAAGAGTTATGAATAAAATTTTAATAGGTTTTGCTCTGCTTTCATGTTTGGTTCCAGTAAAAACTCAAGCTACTACGACTTCTGGAATATTCTGTAATGCTGGATTATCTCTTAGAGATGGAGCTCGTATCACTTATCAAATATCAGGAGTAGTGGAATATAGTGATGACGGACGGCTTATTGGTGAACCTAACCTGCTTATGACAATCCGTCGTCGAGAAGGAAATGGTAGAGAAAAGCTGCTTCGAAGCCAAGAACAGTTGAGCTCTTTCGAGAATGATGCACCTGATGCAGATTACTCATCATTACCCTTCAGCGGAAGGTTTAGAGCAGCACCAAATAATGGCAATGGGATTTATCATCTTGGTTCTGCGGATTATGGCATTTATATGCGCTTACTTCCCAGAGAGTCTGGTCCCGAAATTCAAATTGTGCACTACCTTAGCCGTAGCAGATTTGTTCGCTCCGCAGCTTTTCCCTGCTCCTTTGAGGGAGAGTAGTTAACCAATCGATTAATGTGAATCAAAATTATCTAATTGAATCAAGGTATTATCTCCAATGTGGAAGAAACTCTTAGTTGGTATTAGCTCAATTGCTCTCGCTATTTCTCCTTTCTTACCTGTAAGTGCAAACGATGATTCAAATCAAATTTGTACGAGAACAAGAGGCTCTAGTGTAAGCCTACGCATAGGACCGGGAACCGACTACCCTCGAGGATTAGTTATGGTTGGATCTGGAGGAAAGGCGGTTGATAATTATTTTCGACAGCGCAATTATACAGTCTTTGATGGAGAGCAAGTTTCTGTCTTCTCAAGTACTCGTGGTACAGATAAACGTACTTGGCACAAAATCGGGACAAATCAGTGGGTCGCTTGGGTTCGGTCTGATTTTATTTGTCAGCGACTTTAGAATAGTTGTAGCTTCCCTACAGCTAGCACTCTAACAAGCCGATGAAACGGACGGTTGAGAGACCTTAGTAAGGTTGCAGAGATTATCTACCAGCGGTTATCTTGGTCGTTACTCAGTCCCATCATTAAGCCAGCATCTGCCTTAATCGCGCTACAGGGAAAGCAGCAGCCAACAACCCCAAGACTCCCACTCATCCTCATTAGTCAGTTGTCCCAATTTGGGACGGGTAGCGATCGCTGGAGCCTTGGATATTACGAAATTTTCGGATTTTGAACAGTCTTTCAAAAGCAGGGGCGATCGCACTACCAAGTCTTTGCCCCCCTTAGTCGTGCGATCGCCTTACCCCTAAGGTGCCCAAATACTCTAATGAAGACTCTTCAAATTGCTGCTGCTTGGAGTGCTGGAGCGATCGCGCCTTCCATCAAATTCAACCTAATCCGGTTCTAGACATCTTAGGCGGAAGGGTAAAAGGAAGTTAGCCTGAAGCAATGTTGAGCGGTTCTGTATAATCGCCTCCATCAGGGTGTTTGTTATGCAGAATAACCATCCGCCTAATCATCTCATTGAGGAATTAGCCCGAATTAGTTCTGTCTAATTACATAGTTAGACCGCTCGGTTATCTATTAGGGTGTAGTCGAGAATTTTTCGGTGGGGTGCGATCTCTAAGGTGATTACGTATCACTGTTTGGTGTGCGATCGTGAGATTCCTGACATAGTGCGTCTGACTTTTTCCCGACTTTTTCCTGACCTTATCCGACTGACGAAAAAGGTATAGGGAGATTAGGCTTGATTCAAGTTGAAATTATAGATGATTCTCCTACTTGAGGTGGTATGAATTTTAAGACTAGTGAAGCAGCAATGAAGAGGCTCAATTTTCCGTTTTCTTCAACAATGAAAGTTGCGATTTTAACTGTTTTAAGCTTAACAAGCCTGCTTGTTTCTACAACACAAGTAGCTCATGCAACTAGAGGACCAGTGAAGCTTTGCAATGGTGATACACGAGAGGAATCAATTGATGCTGCAATCATGTATTACAACGGTGAGAAGAGAGGATGGGTCGCTCAAGGATGGTATGTGCTTCCACCTGGAAAATGTGCCCTGGTTGTGAATTATGAGGGTGATATGTTCGTGTATGGAGAGACGCCTAATAGGGTTTATAAAGGCTCTGGTTCTGTATTTTGCGGTAACAAGTCAGGCTTTTTTGGATATCAGAAGGTAAGGTGTACAAGTAGGGAAAAACTTCTTCAAGGAATTAAGATTACTGTTCCAAACAACGGAGGTGGTTTTACTTTCACGTTTGGAGATCCCCAATTGGTCAGAGATGATTTTTAGCTGCTAGAGATCGCGGCGGTTTAACGACCCCACTGCACCGGACGCAATAATCTCTGCAACTCAACAACAGATTAACTTCGTTCCGGTGCAGTGGGGTCGTTACCCAGCTCGTCCTTAAGCCAGCATCTGCTTCAATCGCGCTATAGGAAAGGCAGCAGCTAAGAAATTCCAAGGCTCCCATTCGTCTTCATTGGTAAGAACGTACTGCTCACCGCTCATCATTTGGCTAGCAGTCACCAACCGTAGTTTGTGGGCCAAGTCAAACCATTCTTTGAATCCGGGTTCTGCGGCTTTGCTTGCCTTCGGATGCTCACTCGCTCCCGGTTTCCAGCACTGGCTGATCGCATCTCGCAGTAGGCCAATTGGGTTCCTCACCTCATGCCTGTCTCGATACTCAATGGCCGCTGCCAGAGCATCACTCACCACCTCAAGCGGGGCTGCTAACACCTCAGCTCTCAGAGGCGAGGTCAGCGGAAATCCCGCTTGTTCAATTTTTGAAAATATTTCTGCTTCAGCGGCGGCGGAATCAGCGCCCTCTGCAACCTGTTCCATTTCTGACCCAGATGCTTTTAGAACGGGTTGAGACTTAACAGGTAGGGGAGCGCTTGCTGGCTCGGAGAATTCCTCTACATCCACAACAACAGGGAGGGTGGGTGGCTCCGTTGTTGTGGTGTCTATTGAGGTGTCTAGAGTGGAATCTATTTCTATATGATCACTACTCGTTTTGAAGTTGATGACCTCTGAACTTGGAGTTGATGCCCCTTCAACTTGGAGGTCATCTCCTAGATTTGTGAAATGAGACGGGGCAAGGGTTTTAGCCTGTTTTTGGGCTAGCGCTTGCTCAATGGCCTCTCGGTTGAGTTGGTACTGGTAGGCGCGATCGTATTTCGCCTTGGGGTTATTGCGCCGCTTGAGGAGTTGCAGCTTGTTCGTTAGCTTGGCGAGGGCTTGGCGAATGGTCTCGATGCTGTACTCCTCAAACAGATGCTCTCGGATTTGCTCTAGGGTGAGCCTCACCCAGTCATCGAGCTTGTGCTTCGCTTTCCATGCCTGCCAGCCTTCGATGATGGCGAGGATTTTAGCGGCGCAGTAGTTGCGCTGGGTGATTTGGACGTACTCTTTGCAGAGCTTGAGGTAAGTCAGATTAGGGGAGGCGCTCATCGTAGCTGCACCTCCCGCAGTTCTAGGTCTGCTTCCTTCACGTCTTCGATGCCGCTACTCGTCGGGCTGTTGGGGTCTACCTCGACCAGGTAGGACCAGCCCACCCAGTCGAGGCTGTTGGACATCGCCTCAGACATGCGAGGGGTGAAATATTGCAAGCCGCGGATGATGCCGTAGTTTGGGCCTTGTTCTCCCCACTGCACCTGCTGCCCAAACTGATACTTGGGCAGGGGCAGGTCTGCCGACAGGGGCAGCAAGCGAGACTCTGGTCTCTGGTTTTGGTGAAGTTGGTGCATCAGGCCACCTCCCCTATTGAGTCACTGAGGCGGCGATATTCCTTGTGGTCAATGTGACCTTGGTCATAGAGTTCGTCATACATCAAGCCGATGACGAGGTTGGAGAGCCAGTGGTCCATGAAGCGCTTGCCTGCTTCTATTGCTGCTTCAACCTGGCGATCGCTAAATTCGCCATCTTCCTCAGTCACTACTTCTCTAATTCGAAGCTGAGTGAACCGCCGCAAATTACCTTGAATCTCATACCGCCAACCAATAATCTCAGGTGCAGTGTAGTGGACCCAATAAGGTCTCAACCCTGCTGCAATCTGCTCCGAGAGCAACTGGATGCCATCCGATCGCGGGTAATCGACGAAGATGCCTGTGTAGCCGTGGTCGATCGCTGCCTCAAACACTTCATGAGCAAAGGTATTCAGGTCATCACCCAGTAAATTGATGTTGTCCAGATGCTCAGTCGTTTTACTGCCAGCCTCAACCTTGACTGGCTTCCGGAGCACCATGCCCACCAACCCACGTACTAGCCGCGCATACCAAGGCGTGAGGCATGACCTGTTCCTCCGGCGTAGATAGGCCGTGTCCTTCTCAAACGGCTCAAGGGGTAGAAAGGCTTCACCTCTATCCCGAATCTCTGAGGTTCCGCCTCTGACCGCTGAGATGACGGACCAGTAAGCCGACATTTGCTCATAGGCAGCACTGGGCACTTCGACGCCAGATTTGCTGCTCTCTGGCATCGGGCCAAGGTTGGCATCAGGTTGAGGGGTTCGTTTAAAGCGATCGCTGTAGGGATGGGACACGGCAAGCAGGGTAATTCTTGCCGGAAGAGTTCCTATGGTCTGAAGGGGAGGGCGATCGCGCTGCTGAGGGGGCTTAATCAGTGGCGCGATCGCCTTACTTCTAAGGTGCCCAATCATGCCCCATAAAGATCCCCTGAAGTGCCGTTGTTAGTGCTGGTTGGGGTGGTTTTTGTGAGTGAGTTAGGTGCTGGGATGCTTGGTAGAGCGGGCGATCGGATTTTTGAATTGGTTTGAATTGGGCTTTTTGGGCTTTAACGCTGTGCAGGTGGGGTTTGGGTCAAAAGGGGCCAATTCAAAAGTTGAGGTAGGAGGGGGAAGGGATGGGGGTGATGACATAGTTGATGAGGAATTTACCCATGTGCGGGAAGCTGTCGAGAAGCCATAGTTAGCTTAGCTAGCGATCGCTTTTATCAATATGGCAACGTATCTTCTGACTTGGAACCCTACCTGTTTTCTCTGGGAAGATTTGCAGGACTGCATCAAACAATTAAGGGAAGAGGGTTTTTATCAGTACTCCTGGAGCTGTGGTAACACCAAAAAAATACAAAGAGGCGATCGCTTTTTTCTAATTCAACAAGGAGTAGAGCCAAGAGGCATTTTCGCATCAGGTTGGGTGCTATCTGCTTCAGAATTAGACTCACATTGGAGCGAAGAGGGCAAAAGCACTAGATATGTTGATATTGAGTTTGACGTTTTGCTTAATCCCAAGGAAGAGCCTATTTTGCCTCGAAGTCTCCTGAATCAGGCAAGTTTGGCAGGTGTGAACTGGAGTACACAAAGATCAGGAATAACCATTCCCGATCAGATTGCAGTCGAGCTTGAGCAGGAGTGGGCTGCACTGCTTGATGATGCTAACCCTCTACCCGAGGAAGTTCAAGACTCACAGACCTACCAAGAAGGAGCGACTACCCAGATTACAGTAAATACGTATGAGCGAAGCAGAGCGGCACGAGAAGCTTGTGTTAAACACTATGAAGCAAAATGTTTTATCTGCGAGTTTGATTTTGAGAGAACTTACGGCTCAGTCGGAAAGAACATTATCCACGTTCATCATCTAAACCCACTCTCTGCAATACGTGAAGAGTACAAGCTTAATCCAATACGTGACCTAATCCCTGTCTGCCCGAACTGCCACACAATCATTCATCGTCGCAATCCACCTTACACAATTGAAGAAGTTCAACAGTTTTTAGCTAGTAATGCTTCAAACTGAGTGATGAAATAACTGCGCTTGAATAGTGATTTCTAGCGATCGCTCCTTCAACCCGGACCTAACCCAAGAAGATGTCCGAATTCTGGACAACAGGGAGGGACGAGTAACAGTTCACTGACTTAGTTGCATTCCTAAATTTGGGAAAAGTTGCAGGGGGCGATCGCGCGATCTTTACCAACTTAAGAAGGCTAAAATCCCAATTCAAACCAAATCAAAAAAAGATCGCCCGTCCCAGCAATAACCCCAGCGGCTTGCTCACCGATTAAAAGCCACTCAACCAGGAGTCACAACGGGACTTAAAGGGGTCTGCACTGGAACATGAGGGTACTTTACTAGTAGGCGATCGCACTGCTGAGGGGCTTAATCAGTGGTGCGATCGCCCCTCTGTTTCACCACAAAGCAGTTTTTGATGAACAAGCTTAAGCCTGAAAAGCTGTCCACGAAGAAGACATGGCAACCCCACACATAGGTAAAAGGCAGCAACAGCAACTCATTGATGAGCTTGAGACTCAGTTTGAGTTGAAAGAGGTTACGGACCGTCGTGGCCCCATCAGCCTCTGTGACTTCTTCAGGGAGA
Organism: Trichocoleus desertorum AS-A10; assembly: GCF_039962155.1. Taxonomy (NCBI): domain Bacteria; kingdom Bacillati; phylum Cyanobacteriota; class Cyanophyceae; order Leptolyngbyales; family Trichocoleusaceae; genus Trichocoleus; species Trichocoleus desertorum. The sequence continues at coordinate 12,841 of NZ_JAMPKN010000044.1, forward strand.
GCTGGGCAGTTCTAGAACCTTGCACTGACCTAACGTGGAGTTGGCACATTGAGGCGGTTTGCTTCCACATCGAGAGCCTCTTCCTCGACTGGCTAAAACATCGATACGACCCAACCTATGTTCAGCGGGCTCGCAACTTGGCGGTTAACATTCCGCCTTGGAGTGCTAAGAGCCGCATCACATCTGTGTGTGTCCCTGCCTGGATCTGGACCTATTACCCAGGCTTTAAAATGATTTTCCTCAGCGCTAAACCACGGGTGGCCTTGCGGGATAGTGTCTACTGTCGAGACCTGATTAAGAGTGAGTGGTACCAGAACACCTTTAAGCCAGAGTGGGAGCTGAGAGACGACCAAAACAGCAAGAGCACCTACTGGAATACAGCAGGAGGGATCAGAAGTGCTGCTGGATTTAATAGCCGTATCACTGGTGACAGGGCTGACCTCATTGCCTGGGATGACCCCCACGATGCTAGTGAAGTGCATAGTGATGCGATCAGAATGGGCGTTTTGGAGCGGTGGGATTCAGCTATTAGAAACCGGGTGAATGATCCGAAGTCATCCATTCGGATTGGCATCATGCAGCGGTTGCACGCCAAGGATCTGGCAGGGCATGTCCTAGCAACGAAAGAATGGGACCACCTGTGCATTCCTCAAGAATTTGAGCGGCCACGCAACCCCACAGCGTTTGGATGGGTTGACCCTAGAACCAAGCCAGGTGAACTGATGTTCCCTGAAAGATTTCCAGAGGAAGTTTTGCAGGCTGAGCGCTTGGCCTTGGGGGATGGCTATTCAGGACAGCATCAACAAAACCCGACTGCCTCAGGGGGCGGGATATTCAAGATTGGCAAGTGGATGATCTACACTCGCCTGCCATTACCCGATGGCTGCTGTCAGTTGATGCCACCTTTAAGAAGTCTGCCAACAGCGACTTCGTGAGCATCAATGCTCTGGCACAGCAGGCCAACATTGTGGAAGTGGAGACTGCACCCAAGGTAGATCCTCGCACTGGGGAGAGCATTCCTCAGAAAAAGTGGCTGCATAACTATTACATTCCAGGCATCTGGCACGCGAGAGCAGGCATCACCGAGACTCAGAACGCTATCAAGATGATGCGATCGCAGTTCTCTCAAGCTGGCACTATCCTGATTGAGGACAAGGCCAATGGCTCAGCCATTATTGAGCAGCTCGGCAAAACAATTCCTGGTATCACTGCTTTCAATCCAAGTGGTGACAGCAAAACTTCTAGAGCTTGGTCGATCCAACCCGTGCACGATCGCGGCGGCTTGTTTTTGCCTGCGGCGGCTTGGGCGATCGCTCAAATCGAGGCATTGGGCAAAACGGAGATTAGCTTAGAGGAATGGTGGGAGCTATACCCGCCTCCACACAAAGATACTGCCGAGCATGCCCCGTTAGCAGATTGGGCGAAGGGGATTGTGGATGAGTTCACAGTGTTTCCCAACGGGGCCAATGATGATCAGGTTGATTCGATTGACCAGGGTGTGATTTGGTGCGAGATGTTCCCACCTCCACCACCCAGAGGCATCAAGCCATCGGGAATTCAGCTTTATTAAGGAATGCGATCGCCCTACCCAGCACTCAGCCCAAAATCAGAAATTTTCTGAGTCTCAAAGTTTGGCCTACGATTTGTGCCATCAGAGCGATCGCCCCCCCCTTTTCCCCAATTAGGAAACGCAACTGAGTTAGTGAACTACTTCTCATCGCGCCAGTTGTCCAGATTTGGTCATCTTTCTGCAATGGTTCCGGGCTTGAAGAGCGATCGCTGCACGCTGACTTTTATCAAGCGTAACTACTGCTATGTCTTACTTGATCTATCCACAACTGCTTTCAGCCTTTGAAATTCTTGAGTAGGAATAAATTCAGGAAATATAGATTCAGAACGCTTATAAATGATGCTTGCAACACTATGGAGTTCTGTCAATAAATCTGTTCTACCCTGCTGCCGGAAAAGTTTTTCGGCTATTTCTAAGTCGTTAAGACCTACTGTAAGAAAGGGATCATTTTCCCTAAGTATATTAACTTTTTTTCCAGTTGAATTACTGCTTACTTCAAAGACGCTCATTTCTAGCGCAAGAGCATAGGCTCTACGTGTGTAAGCTCTACCCCCTTCTGGGTAGAGACGTATTGCTTCAGAGCAAGCGCTGCTCGCTTTTTGATATTGCTCTAATTGAATATTAGAACCACAAAGATTGGTATATAAATCCGCAACTTCAGTATTGCTTGCAGTGTTTTTAGCAAGCTCTAGAGCCTTATCATAGTCTTGAATTGCTGCCTCATAGTTGCCAAGGGCATCATTTGCAGTTGCTCTGTTTTGCCAATCGGAAAACTTGCTAGAGTCAATCTGCAAGATTTTTGTAAAATTTTCAAGAGCCAAAGCCATTTGGCCACCTTGGGCCTGAAGCAGAGCTTGTTTTCTTAATTGAACTAATGTTGTTTCAGTTGATTTAGCTGAAGTCGAACTATTTAGGGAAGTTTCTGATGCTACCTCTACCTTTGTATCTGGAGGTAGTTGAGAACATCCGGTAATTAAAGCTAAACACATGAAAGCCAATCCTCTTTGGAGCATACACAAATCCTCTGGTATAACTACGTAAAAGCTTTGTTACAACTGATTCAAGCATTCTCGAAATAGTCGTGCATTCTTACTAAAGATTTAGTAGAGGTATTAAGAGGCCAGGACTAGAGCTTCATTAGGTGCAAGAGATAGTTGTAAGCTGGACCCAAAAGGCCCAATTAGCCTCCCCATAGAGCCATAACCCTGTTTTCAACCAGAACTCTGGGATGCTCGCTTCCACGCATCCAGCTTGGAGCAATTGACTAACGAAAACGCGGAGGCATGTGATTTCTTAACTAATATTTTGCGATCGCGTAGCTCTTGCCACTGCCTCTCCCGCCCCATAAGCATTTGTAACGCTTGGGAAGCATCAGAGGTTGGGCCCAATCAGTTAACCCCTGAGCCAACTTTGCAGCTAAGTCAGGGCGATCGCCCTCATCTTTCAGCCCAAGCTGAGCCTCAAGCTCATCAATTAATTCTTGCTGCTTACTTAGGCGCGGCGCTGCCATTTTTCCTTAAGTTCAGACACGAACTCGGCAGGCGAAATTCCTAAGGCAATCACTTGCTCTACCAACTCGGCAGCGGTCGCGGGTACTAGCTTCCGTCGCAACTCAATCAATTTGGCCAGAGCAGAGGCGTACCCCTCCAAAGATTTTGGTTCAGCGCCACCACCAATCCAGCCAGACAACTGAGTGATGGCATGGTCAACCTCGTCAACTTCGTCAATCTTGGCCTTGCGATCGAAGGAGCGCCTGCGATAGGGAATGGGGGATTCTTCCTCATCCTCCTCAACACTCACATGCCCAGCGGTCTTAAGTGCTTCCCATCCACCCTCAGCAGACTTATCCTCGATCGCCCGCTTGCTCACGCCAAAACGCAGCGCGACAGCCGCTAAGGACTCGTCATTCGCTAGGTAATGTTGCTTAATAGGCTCCCAATCAATCTTCTTTGGCATGACCGCAAAACGCCGCAAATAAACCGCAGATAAACTCTATCTCTGCGGCTAAAGTTCCCACTGGGTTTGAGGTTTGGGTTTTGCGGTTTGGGGTTGGGAGATGGAATAAGAGGGCGATCGCTCTCAATAAAAAGCCCCCTAAAAGAGGAGGCACGGTTAACTGTTAGGAGAGAAGAGTCTATGACTAGGACGAAACTTTTTCTTTAAAGACTTTGCCAGGACTAAAAGCTGGAACTGTGCTCGCTGGAATCTGCATCTTGTCTCCGGTCTTAGGGTTGCGTCCCTCGCGAGCTTGGCGAGTCCTACGCTCAAAGGTACCAAATCCAACCAGCGTCACTTTGTCGCCTGATGCCACTGCTCCCTGAATTACGTCAACTGTAGCTGTCACAATCGCTTCAGCTTGCTTCTTGGTTACGTTGGCTTTCTCAGCCACTGCGTCTACTAATTCGCCTTTGTTCACGTAAAAACCTCACAATGCTTGCTGCGATTATAATTCAGGTTTTTGGAAGGCGATCGCGCCTTCACAGTATTTCAGATAAAAGTCAATTACCTTTTGTTAAGCACTGATGTAGGTGTCTATCGGAGATCAAAAAATCCGTCCCGACCTCGGCCACACCATTCAGCAGATGCCTTGCAGTGTCCACAGACTCGGAACTTTGAGCTAGTTCCAGTGGTGGATGTAGTCCAGGACGAGTCATCATTTGCACCCTGCGATCGCTCTAATCCCACTCATCTGAGTTTCTAGTTGTGTGTTTTGCTGACTAAGTTGGGTATTTGTATTAGCCAGCTGTGCATCCCTAGATCCTCCAATTCCCTGTGCTAGAAGAACTCCAGCCATAACAAGACAGCTAGACATGATGAGCATAGGGAGTGGACTTTTCTGCTGTACGGGTACAGGCTGAGGAGAGCAGACGCAATCATCCTGATAGACGACAGCGATCGCCGCTGCTTTGGGTTGAGCGAGTGCCCCTGCCTGCTGGTACGGAATCTCTGACTGATGCTTGGTTGGAGTGGCAAGTTCTGTCATGCTGCTACCTTCATACGGACAAACTGTTCAAATTTCTGTATTTTCTCCTGCCACCCCTGACGTAACTTTTGGTAGTACGCTGGGGTGTTTTGACTGTCGATCTCTAGAGGCTCTCGGCAAGTGCCATAAATCCAGTTGTCTTTGTGGTGAGCGCACTCTGGGTCGCTACGGTGTGAATGGTGGCGATCGCACAGAGGAAAGATATCTACCCCGGATAGTGGCTCATCACAAATGCTTCGCCCTCGCTCTTCTTGGTATCGAGCATGATGGGTCTCAGTCGCCTCATGATTGCAACCTGGAAAGCAGCAGAGTGTCCCTGTCAAAATCTTGGTTTCGTGAGAGAGTTGCTTCCAGTTCGGGGGATATCTGTAGGCGTATGGGCCTGCTTGCTCAGAGGGTTGATGAGATTGCGGGATAAAGGTGTAGGCGCGATCGCTCACTGGAGCGGCTGCTTCCATGCCAGGCTCCCAGAAGAGACTCTGCAATCGCTCAACTCGTCCCTGATAGGAGAAGAGTAAATCTCCTTGGCCTAGAAGCTTCTCTCCACCCAATCCAGATGCACCGAGCACCATCTTGGAATCTTCTGACCGCGACACCTTCAGGCAAACTGAGGCTGGATGATTGGAGCGAATCTGCCCATCCAGATAAGCCTCCTCAGGGCGTTGCATGAACGTGATTAGGTGGATGCCTGTTTTTCTAGCTTCCAGGGATAGCTGGATTTTATTTGACTCAAGCTTTTTGCGCTGAGTATCGGATGCAGCTTCAATTGCGGCGGTGTACTCGTCTGTGAAGTCACAAATCCGAGGGAGAGGATCAATCTTCTTATTGAGAGCCGCTAGGTGGGGCACTCCATACCGATTTAATAGCGTCTTGCGCCGCTCCATCTCTGAAACCAGCACCTCTTGCATCTCGATGATGTCGTCAATGCTGTAGAGCACTGGGCAGATGAGGTGAGGATCGCCCTCAAAGCATCCGAATGACGCTTTACCAAAGTCGCTGAGCATCAGCATCACTTCTGACGGGTCGTAGCGATCGCATAGGCTCTTGACCGCGACATCGAGCCAAACTGACTTACCACCCCCTGTGACACCACCCCCTAAGATGTGGCAAGCATCAGGCCCAGACATATCGACTTCAATCAGTTGACCATTCAGGGAAACGCCAACTGGTAGCCATAAACCGCCTTCTGGTCTGATTCCAGGCTTGATAAAGTCTTTGTAGTGGAAGGTCTTGCGCTCCTTCCTAGGCACATCCACGGCAATAAAGCCATTTTGGATGCTGATGAGTGGTTCAGAATCTAAGCCTAAGTCAAGCTGTAACTCTTCAGTCAGCTTGGTGATTTGGCTAAATTTAATCCCGCTTGCCCGCTTTCTGAGCAGGTAGCGATCGAAGCAACTCCCCTCGACTCGCCCCTCACACGAAACAGGGATTTTGTAATTGCCTAGGGCCGTAACTATTGCAGCAGCTAGGCCCGCTGGTTGCTGAGGCTGGGCGATCGCCTGCCCCTGTCCCACTTGCTCCTGGCTGCTAGCCCCCGACTCCGGCTGTTGTGCAGGTAGTTGCTGAGACTGAGCCTGCTGGGGCGACATCACAAGTTGCTGTTGCTGCTGGGGAGGAAACAGCGTGCGCTCTAGCTGGGAAATTTCGTGCTGGGTTAGGAGGTCTAAGCCCATCGCCTCAGCTCCGTACTTCTTGGCGATCACCTCATTCGCTAAGACTTTGGCTGTGTAAAGCGGGCGTTCCTTCTCATCAACTTTGTGAGCGTACTCTATGCCTGCATAGCCTAGAATGCTCGACATTCCTAATAGAAGGAAGTTCAACTCTTTATCAAGCTTGCATAGAAAAGGAGCAATACACAGCGCTCCTGAAACCACTGCCACGCCAAAAAGCTGCCCTTTGAGACCGTTGACCTCTCGCTGCTTTTTCTGAATTTCGGCATAGCTGAGAAGCCCACTCATAGAAGCGCCTCAAGCTGTGGAATAGCAACATAAACCAACCACTGAATCGTGCTGGCGATCGCCCCTAGGTCAAAGCCACCCTCTATCACCCAGAGATGCGACCGCAACTGCCAAACCTCCAGCTTCGCCTTCTCTGCGATTAGATCCTCTAACTGCCAGCCCATCAGTGCGATGACTGCTGCCAGAATCAATAGAACTAGCGCGATCGCACTGATGGATGACCAAAGAAAATCCCAGAATAGTAGGGTGATCCACCGCCCCAGCGTAACGGCGAACCATCCGACCACTGCCATTTTGATTACTCCCCCTAACCGAATCATTTAGCACCTCCAGTCGTGGCAACCCGGAGAGGGTTGCCGTTGTATTAGCCAGCCATCAACGCCGCTGATTTTGCCTCCCAAACATTCAGAGTGGTTTGATACCCGTCGCTATAGTCACGAGCATCTAGAAGCTGTTGAGTCATCTGCCCATAAACGGGGCGGAGGTTGTGAAAGTTAGTTGCCACCTTGTGCTGACTCTGGAGCTGTCGAGCATCGTTGTTGGACTGCACAATGATGTGTTTGTCGTGAGCGTCCTTGACCTTGGTCAGTGCGTTGGAAATGTCTGTGAGATCCTTGTAAGCAGCGACCGCGTTATCAGCTCCTGCCAAAATCTGCTCTTTAGCGGCGGCGATCGCCCCTCTTTGTCGGGCCGTGGCAAGGCTAGCTTTTTGGGGAGGCGCAATTCTGAGCAATCCCCCCTGCCCTGGATTGTCAGGCGTTAGAGCGGTATCATAGCCAGTCGTGGCATAACCTTTGAGATCGCCTGAGCCAGCCGCTTTAGAAACTTCAGAAGCATTGGGTTTGGGTTTAGCTAGAAATCCTTTCATCGTTCTGGTTTGGGAGTGGGTTTACTAATGGACTTTGGTCATTCAGTCTGGTCGCTACCAGGCATCGTCATCGTCTTCATCCACCGGGGTGGCGTTAACATCGATCACGTCATCATCAGGGATATTTACTCGCTGGCCTTGAATGTAATCGCCGTCAATATAGGCGTGATAGGTGCCTCCGTTGAGATTGATAGTTCGAGGACCACTATCCGCAGGATGATGAGGGGGGGAGTCCGTCGAGGCGTGTCTTGTCCTAGCGGGTCGCGATCGCTTTGGAGGTTGAACACGCTACCTTCGACATGGATGTAGTCACCACCGAGGTTCTCAACGAAATTGCCGCCCATCTTGCCGCCTTGGCGACGGGGTTGTTCCTTGTTATCAAAAGGATTGAAGCCCATCATCACCTCTGTCGAGTGGGTTGTTGATTAACATGAGTGGTCTGGACAGGTGGCAAAAACCAAGCTTGAACCATACCGGCAACGACCACAATCAAAAGAGCGTAGAGCCCACCCCGCACAGCCCAGCCGACCCAGGTAGTCGCCCAGAGAATGTCTAGCAGGAGATTCTCTTTGACCTCAATCGGCTCTCCGATTCGCCAGCGAAACAACAGCGTGTCTAGGACTCCTTGCTGCTCAGCCTTGCGGAGCATTAAGCCAACGGCTCGCTGCGGTACGGTCTGGGCATCAGCAATCACCTTGTCAGCCACTTCCTCTGCAAAGGCTTGATGCTGATTGATGAGGGCGATCGCGAGCTCTGCGGTTTGTTCTTGTGGCGTTAATGGTTGCGATTCATTCATGGGAGGACTCCGAGTTCGTTCCATGCTGCTGGTTAAGAGGCGCGGGCGATTGCTTCATCAATGCGGCTCAGTGAATTGCTGCACAACTCCCGATTGACTTGGAGAATGCTTTCAACGGGATTCTCAACCCCACCCAAACCCATGCGCTGATTGATGCGTTGGGCAGTAAGGGTGGGCGCAGACTGCACGAAGCTGACCACCTTCTCGACCACGTGGTTGATTTGGTGATTCGTCTGAACCACAATCTCAACCCCAACGTTCTCAACCCCGCTGATGATTTGGTCTAGGTGGGTGAACGGCACATCGACCGGGATGTCTGATGGAGTAGGAGCGGGGGGCTGCACCGCTGATTGAGGAGCGATCGCCTCAGTCTCGGTTTTTGTCAATTCCCCACCTTTACGGAGTCGAGCAGGAGGTTGTGCCTGACCCTGCTTCAGTTCCTCGATCCAGCCAATCATGACTTCAGGAGTAACTTGATGGGCAGTCATTTCGTAGGCTTTCAGTTTGGCTTCTACCTCGGCAGGTTTCAGGTTGATGCCATTGTCCTTAAGGGCTGTTTGAATTTCTGCAAGGGTCATGGTTATGCTCCTATGTGCTCAAGCCACCAATTGATTTGTTTGGCGGAGTATTGCTTGCTGCGGCTGAATTTCCGCTGGGTACGTCGCCCAATGCGGTACAGGCGATCGATGGGGACAGTTTTACCCGTTAGTTTCTTCAGAGTGTTGGGGAGGTCGCGCCCATGACAAGGCTGAATTAGTGTATTGACTGGCGTCTCTGCGATCGCTTGCAGCCAATCTTGCTTGTCAGGCTGGTTCATCTCCAAAAGAATCTGAGGGTAGGAGTAGGAACCTCGGGGGTTCTGGGCCTTAAGAAACGTCAGAGTGATTAACTTCTTCACCTCAAAAGGTGTGAGCCAATCTCCACGCTGGGGTGTACTCGGGGGAACCTTGCAAGTCCGCTTCCAATTGCGCCAGGTGCGAGGGTCAAACGAGCGGCCATAGATGATGGCGCACTTTTGCATGACCTCTTTACCCTGAAGCAGCTCCATTGCCTTACCTCCTTTTTGCCCTGTTCTGTCTTGATATGTCTTTAATGACTCTATAAAGACTTCTAGCATATTTTCCAGGGGAGTAACAGAACGTTCTAGGCTCAGTTTTGGGTTCCTGTATGAGGTCGAATTGGCCGAAAGCATTGCTCTGTCTTGGCTAAGAACTGGCACATGGGTAATGTGACAGTTCCCTATGCGATGTTCCGTAAGTGCGGCAGCAAAATAACCTCAAATACCTGCCCTGCCGTACCTTGACCATACAAACAGGGGCATACATTTATTTGCGCTGCGTAGGCTGTATGAGGCAGCAACGCCGCAGTCTGCTGTATAAGCCTTTAAAGCAAGGCTGGCTAGCAATCGGAGTTCATACACTAGCGATCGCCTTAGGGAAAGACGCAACGCCGAACCACAAAGGTTTGAGTAGTTCCGCCTGCTTGAGCTAGGCTTAAAGTGTCTTCGCAAGTCAGTATGAGCAAGCAATTACGAATTACGGTGAGTGATGAGGAGTTTGCCATCCTCGCGCCAATCGCCGAGCGCTGGAGCAGACCCACTAGCGAGATCGCCCTAGAGTTTTTTCGCATTGGGTTTGTGCCAGGGGTTGAACGCTATCGAGTGATGGCTGAAGCGGCAGATAAATGGCAAGCTACAACCCGCGATCGCCCTCGGTACCGCTCCATGGCTCATGCCATCACTTGCAACTGGGATCAGCTACAAAGCACGAAGCTAAACCCGAAGAGGTTAGCTGCTATCCGAGACGGCAGCCAGAAGCCCACTGAGACGGAATTACTCAGGCTTGCCTTGGCTTTGGGGATTAGCGAACAAGAATTGGAGTTATTGCCTCTGCTAGACGAGGAAACCACCAATGCAGCTCGCTAGTGCGCTGACCATTGCATTCCCTGTACTTAGCGATGAGTGTCCGCTGTTGACGGCTTATAGCTGCTAGCCGCCTCAAGAAGGAAGCTTGACAGCTGCTGATGGCGCTAATTTTATGCTGCTCTACTAAGCTCAACCTCAGACCCTTTGTCGAAGCAGTCAGTGAGCTCTTAAATGATATAGGGGTCTGTGGTGAAGATTTCTATCGCGATCGCTCATTCTCGTAACTGCTTTGCTTATTCGTGTGCTCGTGTCCCCCTGTCAAGCCATTTGTTAGCATTTCTTTACCGAAGTACGGAAAATGTTACGGTTCGTGTGTAGTAAGGGAAGGATAGAACTACATCCGCTTGGAGGATGCCGTGCGAGTACACTCACTAGCCTTGCCAGCAGTAGGAATCGATTTATGTCAGTGACCGGTCTGATCCAGGGACTTAATGCCTTTCACAGCGACTATTTCACCACAAATCGAGCCCTGTTTGAACGACTCTCGAACGGGCAGGCACCCGAAGTTCTCTTCATTACTTGTTCCGATTCCCGGATTGACCCCTGCTTAATCACGCAGTCTCAGCCCGGTGAACTCTTCGTGATGCGTAATGTCGGGAATATCATTCCGTCTTATGGAGCCGCGAGTAGTGCTGAAGCCGCTGGGGTAGAGTATGCGGTCGCTGGAGTCGGGGTACGGGACATCATTGTGTGTGGTCATTCCCACTGTGGGGCCATGAAGGGGTTGCTGCAAGTCGGCAATCTCAGTGAGCAGATGCCGCTGGTCTACGACTGGTTAAAGCGCCATGGAGAAGCGACGCGACGCTTAGTGTTAGATAATTATGCGCACCTGCAGCCCGAGCGCTTGCTCAAGATCGCGATTGAGCAGAATGTGTTGACGCAGATAGAGAATTTAGAGACGTATCCTGTCATTCGGTCCAAGTTGCATAGCAGGCAACTGAACTTGCATGCTTGGATGTACGAAATCGAGACTGGTCAGGTATTCGCTTATGATGCGGGATTAGGACAGTTTACGCTGCTGAGGCAGCGCTCCTTCCCGGTACCCGACCCATTGATTACAGCTATTGCACAGTAAGCAGGGAAACCCTGTCGTTTCCTTAGATGGGCATTCAGGCGATAGAAATGCGTCCGTTAACGCCGAAGGTTGAATAATCCTGCTATCAGCAAAACAATGCCTGTGAGAAAAAGGTAGGCGCTTTGAAGGAGAAAGCGATCGGCAGCAATTCGTCTATAAATGTTGCCAGTTGTCACATCGATACCACCGCTACCAAGTTGCCCAAAGAATGTGCTGAGGTTACTTTCGACTTGCGAAGGAAGAAATGAGATGCTGATAAAGGCGATCGCTATCAGTACAATACCAATAACTATTAAGCTCGAGCTAGAAAAGAAACGCCGCAACATACTCCAATTAATTTTCAATTAATCTGTTCAATATAACGTTTCTGCTCTGGTGAGCTACGGCTAAAGAATCCAGTATTAGTTGTTATAGAAGAAGTTGATAAAATGAAGATGAAGGAGAACAAAGAAATGCACACTCCTCTTCGATAATTCTGGGAAGAGGGTAAATTCTTTTCATACTGTTGATGTACAGTTTAGTTAAATTGATTTGATTTAATCACAACGAATTTACATTGCTTTAAATATCTCCAGCGAGAGTGGGAGACTGTTTGTGGTCGAAGGCTTAGTTTTAGAAACGGAAAAACTTTGGCCGTTAAGGTTGAAAATTTTATAAGTTAGAACTTCTCACGATCCCATGCCCTGATTTTTAGCTGGCGAGGATGTGTCATTGGCTTTTAGAACCCATTGCCGAGAATGCCCCCAAATGGCAATATTCATCAACAATCTAAGCTTGATGCAAAAGAGTCACAAAAATGCTTGTATCCCTGACTGCATAAATATTCTAGCAAATCTAAAACTGTAGTGCTCTAGGCTAGATAGCCCGAATGAGTTCGGCCTAATTAAGAGTTCGAGGTTATCTGCGGTGGGTGATTGGGAACATTGGCCAGCAGTTCTTGAGTAAAGCATTCAACCAAACAACAATAGTGGAGCAAAGTTGTATTGTTTCCAGTGAATTTTCTTCCCCAATCAACTGAACGGCTGGTTCTGCGTCGGTTTACAGATCTTGATCTAGATAGTTTTTTTTCCTACCGCCAAGATTCTCAAGTCGCTCAATTCCAAAGTTGGTCGATGTTACCTTATTGTGAAGCGCAATCCTTCATTGAGGAAATGCAAATAGCAGCGATGGGGATACCAGGTGAATGGTTTCAAATTGCGATCGCCCACAAGCAATCCAACTTGCTCCTGGGTGACATTGGAATGCAGATTTACACTGAGAATCCGGCAATCGTAGAAATTGGTTTTACTTTGGCTCGTGAAGAGCAAGGTAAAGGATATGCACAAGAAGCTGTTCAAGCTCTGGTTTGTTCAATATTTGAACTTGGATACATCAACCAGATCGTCGGAATAACTGATATGCGAAATGAACCGTCTATTAATTTGCTGAGGCGCTTGGGAATGAATTTAGTGCAATCAGATGAGGTGGAGTTCAAGGGTGAATTGTGTATTGAGCAAACATTCGAGTTGAGAAGAGAGAATTGGTTATTGCACAAAGCAGGCTAACCCTATGTTAGAGGGGATGGAGTCAAGCTCTTTGTACGGAATTCAAGGTTACTTACCACGGCTCAACTTGGTCGTTAGCCTGCTGTCCGCTACATTGTTTCAGCAGAAGAACTTATACTCCTCAACATGACTGAGCACAGCGCCTGGCGAATTTCATTAGCTCACGAAATTGCTCCTGCTTTCACGGCTAATCCTAAAGTTGCAGCGTGTTTTGTATTTGGCTCGGCAGCGTTAGGGATTGCAGACCAGTATTCTGATCTTGAACTAGGATTCATCTGGTCACAATTGCCGTCTGTCGAAGAATTACAAGCCACAGCGCAAAATGTTGGTGTCACAGGATGGGAAATTGAGCCGTATGGAGAAGCAAAGCAGGCATGGTTGGAGCAGTTCTACCTATACGGCATGAAAGTTGAAGCGGGTCATTGGGCGCAACATACGATGGATAACATTGTGATTGATGTGGTTGAGCGTTACGATGTGTCCCAAAATGGGCTGTTGTTTGAGAACCAAGCGATCGCATCTCATCTGCAACGCGCATTAGTGCTTCACGGTGCAGACAGGATTAAACAATGGCAAGCTCAGCTTTCTCCTTATCCTAAAGAACTTGCGGTTGCGATGGTTCAAAAGCATCTAAAATTCCGCCCGTTTGATGGTCAACACATTTTGACCGAACGCCTTGAGATTCCGATGCTGTACGAAAATAATTGCGCCATTGTACGATGGCTTCTCAACATCTTGTTTGGGATAAACCGCACTTATCATCCTGGTTTCAAGTGGACTCGTTACTTTGTGGACGAAATGAGCATCAAACCGCCTAAGTTTTTTGCTCGGTTGGAGTGCGTTTTTCAATCGGATGCTGCCAGCGGAACCCATGAGTTACGACAACTCATAGACGAAACGTTCGACCTTATAGAGCAGTGTTTACCAGAAGTTGACCTCAATCAGCAGCGTGAAACGTTCAGTCAGCTTTATGCGAGATGGAAGTTGCCTGTGAATGGTTAACTTAACGTCCATCAAAACAGGCTAACCATCCCAATGCACCAGAACAAAGTCAAGTGATTGGTTAAATACAAAGATTATCTGCGTCCGGTGAACGGGAACGTTAGGCGACTTTCCTAAGAGCAGAAGGATACCGCTAATGCAAAGTAAGAACCTACATTTTGAGCCACTCACTGACGCCCATGCCGACGAACTCTTTTCTATTCTGACCACACCCGCTGTCCTTGCCTTTATCGATCCAAAGGGAAATCCACCGACTATAGAGGAGTTGAGGACAGAGTACGCTGCCCGCTCTCACGGTCCTGTGGTTTTGGCAACGCCAACTGAGCAATGGTTCAACATGGCAATCCGGTTAAAAATTCCTCCCTCTCCCGTGATTGGTCGGCTGGAGGCGACAGGATACGGGGAATGGGGTGAGGTCGCCTATTTGTTAGGTGAAGCTTGGTGGGGCAAGGGATTGGCATTCGAAGCGATGCTTTGGTGGCACGATTACCTGGCTGCTGTTGCACCCGGAACCGCATGGTGGGCCGCTGTACATCCACTGAATCAGCGGAGCATTCGGCTCTTGAAACGTCTTGGGTACAAGAAAGTGGACGCAAATCAGCGCCCGAAACTTTCTTCCTACGATGTAGGAGATTGCTGCTTTGTCCGTCTGCCTAGATAAAGGAGAATCAGGAGACTACTGTCATCAAACTTGGTTAGGTTAGAATCGAAAGCCAGTCCCATCAGTTGTGCTTGGCAAGCCCATGAAATCCCCCGAACAATGTGAAAGCATGACGGACATTCGAACCGAAATCGATCGGTTAGACCGTCAAGTTCTTGCACTACTTGGCCAGCGCTTCGCTTACGTCAAAGCTGCCTCTAAATTTAAGACGAGTGAAACTAGCGTTAGAGCACCTGAACGCTTGCAAGCAATGTTACAGCAACGTCGAGTTTGGGCAGAGGAAGAAGGATTAAACGCTGATGCAATTGAAAAAATGTACCAGGATCTAGTTAATCACTTCATTGATGAAGAGATGA
>NZ_JAMPKN010000045.1:0-27184 GCF_039962155.1 Trichocoleus desertorum AS-A10
TCACGAAAGAAAGCTTCGATGCCCATGCGATGTTGATAAGCCTTCACAGCAGCACCTAAAGAGGGCAGATTGGTTAAGAGAAACCAAGTACTTTTCTCGCAATGGCCTCGATAAGGTCGTTTCCAATAACTCGCCACGTTAAACAATCCCAGACCCGCTTGTTTCGTCACCCTCACCTGCTCGAGAAATTGTGATTGACCGGGTTTTAATCCCAGGTGTTGGAGTTGCTCAACCAAACCCGTTTCATCTTGAACGTACTCGTTACAGCGTAAGCGTAAACAGAAGCTGAACTGCTCTTGGCCCAACCATTGTGCCAGATGCACCGAGCAAAATTCCCAGTCACCTAAGACCACGACTTGATAAGGCTTCAGCAGCGCTAAAAGTGGACGCAAAACCGCTTGTTGTGGCGCTAAGCCCGAACTCCCTGAATGCGACAAGAACTGCCAGTACAAAGGCAAAGCTCGTCCTCGATAAATCACACTGGCCATCAGCACATTCACCCCTTGCCACTGCGTGCGGTCGAGGACCAAGTAAAGAGTTTGTCCCGCTCGGAATTGGCAAGATAGCAAGTAGCCGACTAAAGGCAACCAGAGGGTATCAATGTGCAATTGAGGACTCGAAAACAAGCGTTGCAAACAGCGGCGACGACCCTCGAATCGAATCGGTAGTGGCAAGGTGGCAGCGAGTCTTTCGAGGCGCACTTGTTTGTGCCATTGCAATAGCAACACCAGCAGATTCACAAGTAGGTAATGGCGAGGACTGAGGCACTGTTGGAGATGAGCTTGGTAGAATAGAGGCAGCATTTTTAGGGGTAGGCTTGTGGTCAAGTAGCAAGCCTATCTTTTTTTATGATTAGCGGCTCTATCCCTCGCTACACATCTGCTTCAAGCTTCCTGTTACCCCCTGAGCGGTTCTGGCTCTCTTGGCTCTCTCAGATGTCAGTACAATAGCGGCATTGCTAAAGCTTGAACAGCTTTTTGCCAACATGAGCATTGCTGTATCTTTTATCGAGAAGCTGGTTCCCGTGACAATCCAACGATTTTGCTGTTGCACGGCTTCCCAACCTCCTCTCACATGTTCCGCAATCTCATGCCTGTGCTTGCTGATAAATTCCATCTGATTGCGCCGGATTATCCGGGCTTCGGCAACAGTTCTATGCCCACAGTAGATGAGTTTGACTACACGTTTGATCATCTAGCTGAGATCATAGAGAAATTCATTGCCGCGATCGCTTTAGAAAAATACAGCCTTTATGTGATGACCTTCTATTGCCATCAACCCTTGTGCCAGCAGCTTCTAGAGCAACAATTCAACTTCATCTTGGTGTGTCGTCCGGAGTCCCACACCACCCTTTATGAGCATCTGGAGGGCATTGACCTGCCAACGCTCACCAGGAAACGATGGACTGGAAAAGTTGAGGAAACCTATACCTACCGCTATCTGAATGGAGTACCCCTGAGAGATAGCGATGATGCTCTGTTGGTGAACTGGTGTGAACTCACGGTGAGTTGTCCTGACGACAAGGTGACGTATAAAAATTCGTTTGCCACTAATCACACTCTGACCAATGACAACGTGGCAGAGGTGATCCTAGCAAGTCGTACCCGTTGGAAGGTGGAGAACGAAAATAACAACACCCTCAAGACCAAGGGCTACAACCTGGAACACAATTTTGGCCACGGTAAGCAACATCTCTCCTCGTTGCTTGCGACCCTAAACATCTTGTCTCTGCTGTTCCACACCTTACTGGAGTTACTAGACCGGAAGTACAAGCTGCTGCGATCTCACTTGCCAACGCGCAAGACCTTTTTTGATGATTTGCGGGCGTTAACTCGTTACCTGTATTTCGACAGTTGGGATCATCTGCTCACCTTTATGCTTGATGGGCTAGAGCTAGGCACCCCGCCAAATACTGGTTGAATTTTCATAATGAGAATTGCTGGATGCCAGAGCCCAGGTTTGTCCATATTTGAGTGCCATGTCCGCGTTTGCTTCGTTGAAAGCAATTACGTCTGCCAGAGTTCTAACTGGAGCATCCGGACCCAAACTGGCGAGGTAGGCATTGAGGTCACGCTTAAATTCGTAAGTCAGCACGGAGGAGCTAAATCCGGAGAGTTCTCGTGCCGTCGGAATTTCTGCCTCGATGATTTCAGCTCCCAGGCTTTCCAGTGCGGCGATTGCCTTCTCTGCGATCGCCCGCTGTTCTTGATTCAGAAAATCCCAATATAAATCTTTGGGTACCCCAACTCTCGCGCCTTTGAGTGCACCTGCATCCAGAAAAGATGTGTAGTCGCTGTAAAACTTACCCTCACTCGTGAGCGTAGTGGGATCACTTGGATCAACTCCCGTCAGTGAGCCGAGTAGAATTGCGGCATCTGTAACAGTGCGCCCAAAGGGTCCTGCCGTATCTTGACTGGCGGCAATCGGAATCACACCATCACGGCTAATTAAACCCACCGTTGGCTTAATTCCAACCACTGAGTTTTGGTTGCCAGGGCTAAGAATAGAGCCAGAGGTTTCCGTTCCAACAGATACCGTGACCAAGTTTGCAGCCACGGCTGCGGCTGAGCCAGCGCTAGAGCCCCCCCGGAGATAGGATTGCTCTGCCATCTCCATCGGGCAAAGGAATTGGATTGTAAGGGTTAAACGTATAGCCGTTGAGAGAGCTATAGCCCGCAGGCATCCCATTGGTCCAAAAGTTGGCGAACTCAGTCAGACTAGCTTTACCTAGAATGATTGCGCCCGCATCCCGGAGTTGCCGAGTCAAAAAGGCATCATCTGGAGCGATCGATCCTTCCAGAGCCACCGAGCCTGCCGTCGTCGGCAAATCAAAAGTATCAATGTTGTCCTTCAACAGCACTGGGATACCATGCAATGGACTGCGCGGCCCAGACAAATCTCGTTCAATAACTAGGGCAGCGACGGTGGCTAGCGCATTCGGATTAATTTTAATGAACGTGTTTAGTCCGGGACCATTGATGTCATAAGCTTCAATCCGATTGAGGTAAAGCTGCACCAATTGTTCAGAAGTTAACTTGTCAGCATCAAACGCCCGGTTAATTTCAGGAATCGTTGCCTCCTGAAGGGTAAAGAAAAGGCCTGAGCGGCGTATGGAAAAATGCTCACCATCGCCGTCTGCATTGCTAAAGAGGCGATTGCCTTCGGGATTGAATTTTGCATAGATGTATCACTCCCACTCCTGATTCAACCAATTGAAAGAGCTGCACCAATAGGTAAGTCACACAGATAAGTCACTAAGAATAGTGCGTGTGCAGATCTGTCCTGCCTAAAGTTATGAGTTCCCCCAAGAAATAACTGTTCAATGAGATACAGGCATTCAACACTTGAGAGAGCATTTCACTTCATCTCTAAATTCTGTATATGTCGTGAACACGGGACTTGAAGCGATAGTCAATCTGAGACAAGTGAAGTTGCGATGAAGATTGCACTGCGTAATATCGTTACTTCAAAGATTAAGTGAAGCTATCCTACTGTCTGTAAAGTGGGTCACAGTATTCGCACTGAAGAGTTTCTCATAATAGCCGCGTGTTCTGGATGCTGATTGCCTCTGCTTCATGGCTAGAGCGGTACAGCGTTCATGTGACCCTGCGATCGGACTTAGGTGTTGTTTATTGGAGGCTGAAGTTTTGTTTACGATCGCCAAGAAAATTGCTGTAGGCGTTGCAACCCCAGCAGCGTTTTTAGTACTGTTGCCCGAAATTGTCAGCGCTGCAACGTTCCGCTTACAAGAAGCAACGGTTACCAGTATTAACGAGGCATTCGACGCTGGGGTGATTGATGCTGAACAACTGGTGCAGCTTTACCTCAATCGGATTGATGCTTATGATGATCAAGGCCCTGCCCTCAACTCTCTCATTACCGTCAATCCAAATGCCCTGACAGAAGCAGCGGCGTTAGATTTAGAGAGACAAACGACAGGGGCCAGAAGCCCGCTGCACGGCATTCCAGTCATCCTCAAAGATAACTACAACACATTTGACCTTCCTACCACGGCGGGTGCAACGATCTTTAAGGACTTTATTCCTGAGCAAGATGCTTTCCAGGTGCAAAAGCTCCGTGAGGCTGGCGCAATCATTCTGGCAAAAGCTAATCTATCTGAGTTTGCGTTTTCGGGGGGTTCCTCGGAAAGTTCTTTAGGCGGCATCACACGCAATGCTTATGACCCGCTAAGAATGCCTGCGGGTTCGAGTGGGGGAACGGCAACGGCGATCGCGGCCAACTTTGGGGTGATTGGCTTTGGTACAGACACAGGCGGTTCAATTCGTAACCCAGCATCTGTGAGTAACCTAGTTGGGTTGCGACCCACCATTGGTCTTTCCAGCCGCTCTGGTATCGTTCCCTTGGCGCTCTCTCAGGATGTCGGCGGTCCAATGACACGCACCGTTACTGATCTGGCGTTTGCTCTGGATGCCACAGTCGGTTTTGATCCTAACGATCCAATCACGGCTACCAGCATTGGGAAGATACCCGATACTTACACCAGCTTCCTCGACTCAAACGGGTTGCAAGATGCAAGGATTGGAGTGGTGCGATCGCTGTTTGGGTTAGATGCTGACCCAGAAGCCGCAAAGGTTAATCAGGTCATCAATCAGTCAATTGCTAACCTGAAGCTATTGGGTGCAGAGATTGTGGATGATGTCCCAATTCCCAACCTGGATACCATTCTTGCTTATCCCAGCTTGAGTGCATTTGAATTCAAGTTCAACTTGAATGACTATTTAGCTGCAAACCCCAATGCTCCTGTCCAATCTCTCACGGAAATCATTGAGAGCGGTGGGTTTTTACCTTCTAACTTGAATACGTTGATCACCAGAAACAGCGTAGAACCTTTGGAGACCAACGTCAGATATCAGGAGATTATCCGCGATCGCCCCACACTGACCCAGCAAAGCCTTCTTCAGGCTCTCAACTTGTTGGATTCAGACCCATCGAACAATCTGGATGCGCTGATCTATCCCACGAACACGAGACCCCCAGGACTCATTTCGCCACCCTCTAATCTAGGATCAAATAGTCGTCTCAGCCCCTTCTCTGGCTTCCCAGCCCTGACGGTTCCCGCTGGATTTACATTTGACAATCTCCCGGTTGGTCTAGAGTTTTTGGGGCCTGCCTTCAGCGAATCAACCCTGCTGCGACTCAGCTATGCTTATGAGCAGGGAACCCTGAATCGCCGCCCTTCTGCTATCGTGCCACAGCTTGAGGGCGAAACGATTCCTGAGCCTGGGCAAACCGTAGGCTTAGTAGCGATCGGGTTGTTACTGTTAGGAGGTAGGCTGAAACAGCGACATGCGCCACAACTTGATGGTTCTATCATAGCTAGCACTAGCGACTAGACCTCGATCGGGAGCGATCGCCGTATCACTGACTGAATCAGTGTGACCCACCAGTGTTTCTATTTCCTTCCCTGTACTCACTTGCCATAATTTCACTGTTTTATCCCAACTGCCACTGATGAGAGTTTCTCCATCACTGGAAAAAGCTAAGGCAGAAACAGGCCAGGAATGTCCAGATAAGACGTGGATAGTTTGTTGGGAGGCAAGATCCCATAAGCGAATGGTACGATCATCACCTGCGGTTGCTAGCCATCTACCAGCAGGGCTGAACGCAACAGCTCTAACGTTGGCTGTATGCCCAGTGAGTGTATGAACTCGTTCAAATGTTTTCAAATCCCAAAGTTGTACGCTCGCATCTGCCCCAGCGCTTGCTAGAAGCGATTGACATCCTGAATTAGAGGCGTTTGGACTGAAGGCAAGTGCTGTCACTGCTAAGTCATGTCCTGTCAGTGAGGTGATCACTTTACCTGTTGCCCAATCCCATAGCTTCACCTGCTTATCAGAACTTCCACTAGCCAGGAATGCTCCATCTGGACTAAAGAGAACTGCATTGACCGTATGATCATGACCTCCCAGAATTTGGATCACACTGCGAGTTTGCAGATTCCAGAGTTTAATCGTGCGATCGCGACTTCCACTCACTAGTAGGTTGTCATCTTGAGGATGAAACGCCACTGTTTTAACAAAATGAGCATGATCGTGTAAAGTAAATTGTTCTTTCCCTGCCTGAATATCCCAGAGGCGGATGGTCTTGTCATCACTGGCGCTCGCGAGCATTTGACTGTTGGGTGAGATAGCGATCGCGTTGATATTGGCAAATAATCCCCCATGACCTGTGAGGGTAGCGTAGCATTTCCAGGTGGGCGATCGCATCGGCTGAGAAACAGGGGTACTCCTATGTTCGCCTCGCAGGAACTGGACTTCTAAAAGTACTTCCTCCGCAGAAGCAATTCTTTGATTCAAATCAGGTTCAATCAAGCGATCGAGCAGTTGTGCTAGATTCTGCTGCTGTAGCCGTTCCTCAGCGTTGGCTGCCTTAGACAACCAATAGTTCTGCCAGGCCCAACGGTGATTGACAGAGTCAAACAAGCTAAATGGGTGAATTCCGGTCAATAGATGGATACAAGTCACCCCTAAGCTATAGAGATCACTAGCAAAAGTGGGGTTGCCTTTGAGTTGTTCGGGTGCGCCATAGGTGGGGCTGCCGATCGCCATTCTCGGTTGCAGAGTCTTCATTCCTGCAAGTAGTTGAGTGATACCCACATCCACCAACACTAAATCTTCCCAAGCTCCTTGCTCGGAACAGGAAACTCCAGAAACTCGGCAGATAATATTTTCTGGCTTAATATCACCGTGAATCACGCCACAGGTATGAATCTGTTGAATCACAGGCAACAGGCTTACCAAAATTTGGCAAACTTCTCGGGTGTTGAATGTACCTTTTTGGGCCAGAACCAGGGCTAAATCATCACCAGGTATAAATTGCTGAACCAGATAGAGAATACCATTCTGCTCAAATTGGTCTAGATAGGTGGGAAGTTGGATAGATGACTCTAGTTTTTTCAGGCATTGAAAGGCTTGTCGCGATCGCTCTTGGATAGAAAGCATCGGCGAAGAACTAGTTACATCACTCCAAAGTTGCTTGATGACACAAAGAGTTAGTGGTGTCAGAACCTGATCAACGGCAAGTAGGGTTCGGCTGCAACCTCCCTGTCCTAGCACTTGAATGGCCTTGTAACGGTTCGCTAATTGCAAGTTAGAGCCACAATAATCACAGAAACAGTTGCCAACAGCAGAGTTATGTGGCTCTAGGCAGTGAGGATTAAAGCAATAACTGCTGGATTCAGGAAGCCTCAGATTCATCAATTAAGTGACCGTTGACTACCATAGACTCATGACTATCGCCATTCTCTTGAACGACTGGTGTTTGGTTCCACAGCAGCATTCCCATCATGGCATCCAGCAAACCGGAACCGTTGCTGCCACTAACCGCAACATCAGGAACCACGCGCACCTGGCGATCGCCAATCACCTGCATTAGCTGTAAAGCGGTGTAAGCCTGAGAGCCGAGCGCACTCACCCCAGCTCCATAGGCATCCGCTTTGGCATCTCCAGTTAAGCGAATCGACTCGGCTTCTCCGTTGGCTTGTTCCACAGCGGCAGCAGCTTGTAGTTTCGCAATCTTGACCCCCTCCTCTGCGGTCACCACCTCCTTTTGAATATCTGCCAGCGCTGTTTCGCGCACGAGTTCTTGTCGCTGAGTTTGAGCAATCCGTTGCGTCACATAAGTCTTTTCTTCTTCTTCTGCAATCTTGCGAGCAGTCAAGGTTTGCATCAGTTCCGGAGGAGGTGAGATCAAGCCGATTAGTGTATCCACTGCCTGCACATCATAGGTTCGCAATGCTTGGCGCACATACTCCGCTGCTTCAGCTTGTCGCTCACTCCGCGCCACCAAGAAATCGAGAACTGTATATTCTTGAGCTGAGTTACGGAAGTAGTTGCCGACAATGGGACGCAGTACCTGATCAACCAAATTTTGCATTGAACCTAATCGAGAAATTACTTTGGGTGCGTCCATTGCACCCACGTGAATCACTTGAAATACCTCTAGATCAAAGGTAAAGCCATCAAACGAAAGTAATTGCAGAGCGGCCAAGGAAGAGTCGTATCCATGTTCTCCTTTAAACCTTGAGGTGAAATTAATCACGATATTTGTAGTTGGAACCAGCTCTACCTTCATGATTTTGCTATTCAGGGGATGCTTACCCGTATGCAGCGGCTCAATCCATACACCCTTATCTCCACGATTGACCAAATTGCCGTGGGTAAAAGATTCGCCACTCACATCCTCATGAGATTTCCCCACATAGGAAATTACCACTCCCACATAGCCAATTGGCACTTCTGTCATCGGCACTTGCTCCACCTGCACAAACCAAGGGTTGAGGTTCCAGGAGCCTGAGAGCATAACTTGTTCTTGCAAGCCTCTGCGCCCACCGCGTGCCATGAAAGTTTGGACATTTTGAAAGTTATCATGTCCTGAAACTACAGGACCTGCAATCTCTCCTGCTTCGATCGGAGTGCCATCGAGTGTCGTGATGATACCAACCCGATCGGGGTTAACAGTATAAACCTTGAGTTGAGCTGGAGCCATGCCATGAGTAGCAGCGGTGCTGGATGTAATCACTTGAAACAGAGCAGTGTTAATTCGATAGGTGCCTGTGGTTAGAACCGCTAACTGCCGACCTTTTTCACCACCCTTGCTGAGGAATTGGCGAGCATCTTGAAAATTATCACACCCTACCACCTTGCCTAAAATACGTTCGGGAGGAATCGCAGCACCATCATTCGCTACGATTAATCCGATTTCATCCTGCGGAATCACCACCACCGGAACTTTTTGTACGCTATATTGCCAGGGAAAATAACCAAAATGCCAGCCAGGAGGCAAAGTGTCAGCTTGTAGACCCGCTTCGCCATTGAGGGCGAGCAGTCTCCCTGCCGGTAAGCTCTTAGCCGAAAATTTCTTCGTGACAATTCCAACTTCTCGTTCCCCAATCACGATCAATCCTGCTATCCAGCCAATGTGGGGCAAGAAGAACAAGATCAGCACGATACCCCCTATTGGATAGACCCAAATGGCTAAACTAGGAAGCGGAACCTGCATCAGTTGGATCTCTGGCTGCCGGGTGGGTAGAGTCAGCGACACTGGTTCGACAGGATCATTCGACATAGACAACAGGCCAGTTACAGCCCAACCTGCCGTATCAGTCACAATGAAGCGATTCAGAACACTACTGCCATAAATGTCCCTTTGCTGAGGATGGTTGATGCTCCCACCAACCGAATTGATATCTCCTCTGGACCTTAGCGCCTCACTATGAGCAGGAGTAATTCCTGCCAGGAGTACAGCAAGTAGCGAAATTGATGGAGAAATGATTCGACGAATTAGACGTTTAGTCATCAGTGTGGTTCTTTTAAGATGAGTAGAACTATTGGTTTATTCGGTCGTTGGCTCGATAGTTATCTGTAATGTAAGTTTTCTTTACACTTCAAACTCTGAGCCTGACACTGTCTGCCCGAAAGGCGTTCAAGCTTTCACTCTGACTTGATTACGAAAAGAAGGTTTATAGGGGCTGAGCGATCGCGCGATCAAAAGCCGCCGCCTGCACCGCCGCCACCACTGCTACCTCCACCAAAGCCACCACCGCCACCGCCACTGCTACCGCCGCTACAACCGCCAGACCCTCCATACCCCCCGCCCGTATAGTTGCCCCCGCTAGACACCCAGCCTCGATGCTGGTGAGATTTTTTACCTCCACCATCGCCACCACCGTTAGAATCGTCGTCATCATGACTGCGAATTACAGCAGTAACAAGTAAGGAAATGAACAACAGCAACCCTCCCCATCCCAAAACTGCGGCGAGATTGAATGAGGAATTCGATGCCTCTATAACTGAACTAGAGGATACATCGGTTGCTTGGCTGGAGTCGGCTGCTGTGTGAATGAGGGAAGGGGAAGCTGGGTTGGCAGAACTAGCACTGTAAGTGACAGGTGCTAGTTCTTGAGCCACCGCTTGAATGCCTGCTAAGGTGCCACCATCAAAATCTCCTTGCTTCAATCGCGGGATAATTTGCTGGTCAATAATTTGCCCCACCTGAGCATCTGGCAAATGCTCTTCAATGCCATAGCCTGTCTCAATTTCAACCCGGCGATCGCCCTGAGAAATGAGCAACAGAACGCCATTGTTGTGAGTCGCCTTACCAATACCCCAATAATTAAACAAAGTTGTAGCAAACTGTTTTGGAGTCGCAGAAGGAGCGGTATCTGGGACTGTGACAACGGCAATTTCACTGCCATTCTTTGCTTCTAGTTCGGAAATCTGCTGATTCAGGCTAGCTTCTGTATCTGGGCTCAGAATATTTGCCACATCGCTGACCCATTCTCCATTCGCCTGTCGTGGATTGGGAACTTGCTCGACTGAAATAGCGAGGCTGACAGTGGGGATACTGACAATGGCAGCAGTCGCTAGGCTCATGCCAATCCTGGATTGAAAGCGCGTTACTTTAGAAGCCATATTATTTATTCCCTCCTGAAGTTTTGTACTCAGTTCCGTCTAGAGAACAACGTTTAAGCAAGCTGAAAGCATTTGTAGGCATTCCCTTGCGTTTTGCTTGCGACCCTCTAGACTGGAAGTGTGTTGCATCCAGATTAAGGGGAGCAACCGTTAGGAACGCTCTAATCACCGTTAGGGATTTGGTTAGGATTAATGGTTAGAAATTTCAGTGCAGTTGTAAGTCATGGCGTTGCCCCCAGATCCGTTTGATCAAGCCGTAACAACTTGGAAGCTCGACCAACTGTACTCAGACTTGGCTACTGCTAAACGTGAGATCGCACCTTATAAAAAACTAGGATTGACGGAAGTTGAAAAGCTACATTTGCGGGGGTTGCTCTGTGGCTACAGTCCCGCAGAGATTGCCACTCAATTGGTGAAGACAGCCAAGACCGTAGAGGTTGATTTGTGTAACACTCTGTACCGCTATGTGGAGGCCTTAACTGGACGAGCCACCAATACGCTTGAGAGTTGGAGGGATATTAAGCCTTGGCTAGAAGCGGCAGGCTATAAAGCTTTTGGAGTGGGTCGGGAGATGAAGCTCGCTTTGAATTGGGGAGAAGCCCCCGATGTCTCCGTGTTCTACGGTCGGCAAGAAGAACTAGCTACTCTAGGGCAATGGATTGTGGGCGATCGCTGTCGCATTGTCGCTTTACTGGGGATGGGTGGAATTGGTAAAACTAGCTTAGCGGCTAGGCTCGCCCAGCAAATTCAAGGTCAATTTGATTGTTTAATTTGGCGATCGCTCCGTCATCCCTTGCCCCTAGAAGAAGTTTTAGGCGATTGGTTACAACTGCTCTCTCCTCAACCAATCACCGAGTCACCGAGCAAACTTGAGAGTCAGCTCACTCGCTTGATAGATCATCTCCGGAGCCATCGTTGCTTGTTGATCTTGGATAATTTAGAGACGATTCTTCGCAGTGGGGACTTTGCAGGGCATTATCGTGAGGGGTACAAAAGTTATGGAGAACTGTTGCAACGATTGAGCCAAGAAACTCATCAAAGCTGCCTACTTTTAACGAGTCGCGAACAAACAAGAGAAATTGCTTTATTGGATGGCAGAAATCAACCTGTGCGATCGCTGAAGCTAGAGGGACTCAAAGAAGCAGCGCGAGAAATCTTGCAGGCAAAAGACTTATCGGGAGAAGGGCAATGGAGCACTTTGATTCAAATCTATCGCGGTAATCCCTTAGTTTTAAAAATGGTTTCTACGACTATCAAGGAAATTTTTGATGGAAGTGTTCCAGATTTTTTGAAGCAGCGTATGACGCTAATTACTGGAGACATTAATGACTTCATTGAGCAGCAAGTAAATCGTTTATCTTCTTTAGAACAAGAGATTTTATACCAAGTTGTGAGGGCAAAAGAACCTGTTCTGCTCATTAAGCTGCAGGAGAGCTTACAATCCGTTTTACCCTCCGACTTATTACGCGCTTTGGAATCTTTAGTGAGGCGATCGCTGATTGAAAAAAGCGTGGCTGGTTTCACATTACAGCCCGTGGTGATGGAATATGTCACGAATCAACTGGAACAGATCAAGCAGTCAGAGGGCTGAGCGTGAGCTACTGTATCAATCCGAAATGCCCAGTGCGTCAAAATCCAGATGATATTGCTGCTTGTCTTGCCTGCGGTACACCCCTACTGATCCAGCAACGCTATCGCTTAGTCAACCCTCTACGTGAACTTGATGAGCCCAGTCAAGCTGAGATTTTTGCAATCGACGATCAAGGAAAAATCAAAGTGATGAAAGTCCTGAAGAATCCTCGATTACTCAAGCTGTTTGAACGAGAAGCCAAAACACTACAACAGTTAAAACATTCAGGAATTCCTCAGGTGGAATTGGATGGTTTTTTCACCGTTACCATTCACGATAATCCTCAAATTTTGTATTGTTTAGTGATGCAAAAAATTGAGGGGAAAAATCTGGAGCAGTGGTTAGAGCAACAAGGCCCTATCTCTGAAGTGCTTGCTTGGCAATGGTTGAAGCAATTGATTGAAGTCCTAGAGAAGGTGCATCAGCATGAGTTATTTCATCGGGATATCAAATTGTCCAATATCATGCTCCAACCGCAGGGACAACTGGCCTTAATCGACTTTGGCACCGTCAGAGAAGTGACGAATACTTACCTCGCTAAAGTAGGTAGTGGTCGAGAAGTAACGGGAATTGTTTCCCCAGGCTACACACCCTTGGAACAGGTGAACGGCAAGGCAGTCCCTCAATCAGATTTCTATGCTTTAGGTCGTTCTTTTGTCTATCTCTTAACTGGAAAACATCCAATTGACTTGCCAGAAGATCCTCAAACTGGAACCTTGATTTGGCGCAATACTGCCCCTCAGGTCTCATCCAGATTCGCGGATTTGATTGATGACTTGATGGCTCCTTTCCCAGGCCAACGCCCCCTGAATACCCAGGAAATTTTGCAACGTTTAACCAGTAGCTCTTTAGGACGGCAAAAACGTTTATCTCTCTTCAAGTCACGCCTGCAATGGTTAATCATTTTCAATTTATGCCTATTCCTACTTCAGCTCGTGACGGGTCTATTGTGGTTGCAGGCCCAACGCCAACAAACCTGGGGTTTAAATCGCGATCGCCCCATGCAGCTACCCTCCCAAGTTCAATAGTTCTTGGCGAGCAGTCTACGAGTCTCTTGGGCTGCTGCTTGCATCGCAGCCTCTGCACTAGGTTGCCCCGTTAGGGCTGCGCTCAAATGACGCTGGAGAATCTGCGAGGCTTGGTCATACTGTGGAATCAATGGACGTAAAACCGGATGCTCTAAAACTGTCAGTAGACTGGGAAAGTGCGGATACTTTTGAGCGATCGCCCGGTCCACAAAGAGGTTCCGACGAGTAGGTAAATATCCAGACTGAAGTACAAATTGCCGCTGGGACTCTACACTGGTAAAAAACTGAATGGCTCGCCAAGCCTCTTGAGGATGTTTAGCGTTTTTCGCAATACCAAATCCCCAACCTCCTTTACAAGCCGCACTGCGATAACCCGGCGCATGCACCATTGGTTTAATTCCAACTTGATCTTGGAGCCCTTTCACTGCTTGGACTCGAGGCCAGATATAGGGCCAATTCCGTAGAAATGCTACCTCTCCTTGTTGAAATTTCTCAAATGATTCTTCCTCGTTATACGTGGTCGTCTCAGCGGGAGAGATTCCCAGCTTCAAAGTGTTTCGTAGAAACTCAACGGCTTGGATGGCTGGTGCTTGATCGAGTCCTACTTCTCTAGTATTGGGGTCAATCCAGAAACCCCCATATCCGGCTAGCACTTCCACAAACATTGCAGCTAAGCCTTCATACTGTTGCCCCTGCCACACATAGCCCCAGCGAACTTGCTGCTGTTGCTGTAGCTTTTGTGAAACCTGCACAAGCTCTGCAAATGTTTCTGGGGCTGGGTTGCCTATCTGCTCGAGTAAATCTTTGCGGTAGTAAAGCATTCCCACGTCAGTACGAAAGGGAATGCGATATAGCGCTCCCTGATAGCGTCCTGCTTCGATATCATCTGTTAAAAATGCAGTTAAATCACTGGACGAAACGTAATCTGAGAGATTGCTGAGCCAGCCTGCCGCTGCAAACTTCGGAGTCCAGATAATATCGAGATAAATTAAGTCATAACTCGAGCTACCTGTTTGCAAGGCAGAAGTATAGATTGCTTCCACTTCATTGGTGGTGTAGGCTCCTTCAACCAGTTTGATTCGGATATCTGGATTTTGTGCCTGAAAATCTTGAATCAGCCCTGCCCAATGCTGACTTTCCGGAGCAGGCACGACCAACGTCAGGTTGACAGGTGCCTGAGGCCAGGTTAACCAAAGCAGCAATAAAACCGCAATTTGCACCCCAGCCATTAACCCCCAAAACTGCGGTGTGTGCAACTGCCGCAGCAATTTTGATCGCTTTTGAATGACCTCCATACATAACCCCGCAAATCGAATTTGGTGAAGGACTACAAGGGGTGGCTACTAAGCTGCAACTCCCCGAACTTAGGACTCCACCAACCTTGGGCTGTATGGAAGTAGACCGCTTCTTTATGTTGACTATTACCCCTAGCCTGAGCATCGGAGCAACGCAGCAATTGCTTGGCTTGACCTGCTTTTTCGTAGGTATAGGTTTCTAAAGGCTTTTGGCAAATCGGGCAAGGATATTCTGTGAGCTGAGATGGCAGTGAGGCTGACGCCTGGGTTTGGTTGCGAGGACGCTCCCACTTACGACTGCGATCGCTCCAAAATAGCACTACATCTTCACAATCACTGACGCACTTGAGGAAGTACTTTTTCTTGACTTTGCTGCTAGGGATTTTAGCCAAGTAATTTTGGCATTGCGGGCAACGAGTCCGCGACAAGTTCAATGCTTTTTCGGGGTGCAGGGCAGGATTCGTCGTCAGATGTGCTGGGATCGCTTGTTTCGCTTTTGTCAGTGCAGGCGTGAAGTACTCGCGATTCCAGGTGGTGAGGTAGGTTTGCCAATCCTGTTTCCCGTCAGCAATTTGGTCTAGAGCCTGCTCCATCTGGGCGGTAAATTTAGCTTCTAGCAGATCGGGTAAAGCATCCTGCAAAAAGCCATCCACTTCTAACCCTAAACTGGTGGGTTGCAAATGCCCTTTGACGACCTCTACATACAGCCGTTGCTTCAGTGTCTGTATGGTAGGAGCGTAGGTGCTGGGACGACCAATGCCTCTGCGCTCCATCACTTGCACTAACTTGGGTTCGCTGTAGCGCGGTGGGGGTTGGGTTTGCTTCTGCTCATGTGCTGCCTGTTGCAGCGTCAGGGCTTGCTGAGGAGCTAGCGTGGGTAGCTCGGCATCTGGACTCAGGTTGGGCCAATACTTGCTGTAACCCAAAAACTCGATCACCTGCCCTTTCGCTTGCCAAAATATGGAACCTGATTGAGTCACAATTTGCGTTTGTCGTAGTCGAGCCGCCTGGCATTGCGAAGCGATCGCCCGTTTCCAAATCAGGACATATAAGTCGAAGGCATCGGCAGCCAGTTCGACCCGCAATTCTTTGGAAGGACGATAAACATCTGTCGGTCGAATTGCTTCATGAGCTTCCTGTGCGCCTTTCGCTTTGCGGTGCTGGGTCACCTTTTTCGGCACGTTGTCTGGGTCATGGGCCTCTAACCACTGTCTTGCTTGGGTACAAAACTCAGGGCTGAGGGCAATACTATCGGTTCGCATGTAGGTAATCAGTCCCGCTTCGTAGAGAGATTGCGCCACCTGCATGGTCTTCTCAGGACTGAACCGCAAGCGAGACCCTGCCGCTTGTTGCAGCGTTGAAGTGATAAAGGGAGGGGGTGGAGTGCGAGTTGCCGTCTTACCTTCCACAGAAACGACGTGATGCGGATTTTGTTGAGCAATTTCGACTAAGCGATCGGCAGCCGCTTGAGAGGTCACACGATCGGATTCCGGAGTTTGTCCTTCTGCTTTTTGGGCCGCATCATCAGGTTGGGCCGTCTCAGTCTTGGCTTCTGTCGGTTGGCTGCGGTAATAAGCTCGCAAACCTTCGGCATAATCGACAAACACGCTCCAATAGTCTTGGGCCACAAAGGCTTGGATCTGCCGTTCGCGATCGCAAACGATATGCAATGTTGCACTTTGAACGCGCCCCATACTTTTAGCGCCGTTGTGCAATTGCCAAAGCAAAGGAGAGCCTTTGAACCCGACCAGCTTATCTAGAACCGTGCGGCACAAACCAGAGTTCACTAGATTGAGATCGATCGAGCGGGGTTGGGCGATCGCGGCTCGCACGGCATTTGGGGTGATTTCTGTGTAAACCACCCGTTGAGGCTGTTTGAGATTGAGCGCTTGCTGAATGTGCCAGGCGATCGTTTCTCCCTCGCGATCGTAGTCGGTTGCTAGCACCACAGTTTTAACTTGCTTCACCGCCGATCGCAGTTGTTGAATAGTTTCTTTGCCCCTAGTGCCTCGCGCCATAAAGCGGCACTTTACGGAGTTATGTTCTAGATCGAAGCCCAAAGCATCTTCACCATCATGGGCGAGTTCGCGAATATGCCCCATGCTGGCCTTGACTAGCCAATCTGATCCCAGAATTTGACTCAGCTTTTTGACTTTACCAGGACTTTCAACGATTAGCAGCTTGGTTGCCAAGACAGATTCCTTTCGCTCACCCAGGAGCAACAACTCCACGTACAATTGTACTATCTAGTATCTAAGAGCCGCACCAAGTTCTTCTCAACATACATTTTCAACGTACAAAAGATACAACTCAAACCACGCATGAAATACCCCTATCGTTACCATCCTTAAATCCTTAAACCAGTTGCAACTTCGCTAAGCAGGCAGAGCTTGAGTCAAAATCAGAGCATTGCATCACTAGAGTCATCCCCTTAAGACAAGACCCTAGCAGTAGAGAAGATGCCGAGGAGCATCTGCCACAACAGCAACATCTGCTCACAAGCTCAGCGCTTCGCAAGATTAACTTATTTAGAAGTCATCAGGCTAATACAGGCTGACAGTAGACTAACGGCTACCCTCAGGAGCGGCCTTAGTCAAACTATATTGACCTTTTTTGCCTCGAAACCATTGTCCATCCTTCGCTCCAGTAGAGAGGATATTTAACATGCGATCGCGAGCCTTGTTCCGCACATCTTGAGGAATTTCAGCCGTGAAGATGGCGTTGATCAGATCAGGAACGCTCAAGAGCTGCTTAGGTTGCTGCTGGAAAACCGTAGTAATAGCTACAGGCAACGAAGTCTGACGAAATGGGTCTTGCAAGTAATCCTGCCAATTTCTAGATTGCCGGGGTTTCTTGGTGGCCTTAGTCGCTTGACGGCCTCTGGTGGCAGTCGGTTCGGGAGCCGCAGCGGGTTCGGGAGCCGCAGTAGATGCAGCCGTGGCCTCAGGAGTAGCTGTAGGTTTAGGCGCAGCCGTAGCAGGTGGCTTTGATGCAGAGAGAGCAGCGGCTGCTTGAGTAGATGTCGCAGGAGCCGTTGTGGTAGAAAATAGATCAATCACTGTTTTGAGGCTCTGACGCTTCTCCCGCAAGGCCTCTAGTTGTATTGTGATTTCTGCTTCTTGAGTTGCGAGAGTAGCATCTGCTTCCAGGAGATTGGTGAGGATAGCGGTAGGAGAAGTTGAAGAATTAGCCATAGGAAGTGCTGTCTTAGCAATTAGAGTTCAAGAGCATCATACAAAGCTCTGATATTTTCAGGAAGCCTCAAGAGGATAAGTCTTTAGACTTAGTGAGAACTTGTGATCACTGGTAAGAACCTGAACTATAATCACACCAAGTGTTGTGAGGTTTTTAAATGAACAAGGGAGAATTGGTAGATGCAGTCGCTGCAAAAGCCAACGTGACCAAAAAACAAGCTGACGCCATCTTGAGTGCTGTGTTTGACACCATTCAGGAAACGGTCGCTTCAGGTGAAAAGGTCACCCTGATTGGATTTGGTACTTTTGAACCCAGAGAACGCCAAGCACGGGAAGGCCGCAATCCTAAGACTGGCGAAACGATGAAGATTCCAGCGACTAAAGTTCCAGCCTTCAGTGCTGGCAAAGTCTTCAAAGACAAGGTTTCTCCAACCGCTTAAGCGGTTTTCTTAAAGATCAGTCACTCGCCTCCTCATTGCAGGAGGCTTTTTCGTTCCAGTACTCCTGCTCTAACAGCTAGTTAAAGGAAGCATGGAAGTGGTGATGTCATTAGTGGACATTGGGGTTAATCTGACCAACGCTGCCTTCGATCACGATCGCCCACTCGTCATTGAACGAGCGATCGCCGCAGGAGTTGGCACTATGATCCTCACAGGCACTACCGTAGATACCAGTCAGGCAGCTCAAGTTCTGGCTAGGCACTATCCAGGCACTTTGTACTCAACCGCAGGGGTGCATCCTCATGATGTGCGGCATTGTGATGCAGCCACTGTTAGCCGCTTACGAGAGTTAAGCAGTCATCCAGAAGTGGTTGCGATCGGTGAATGTGGGCTGGACTATAACCGTGATTATTCACCCCGCCCCGAGCAAGAATACTGGTTTGAAGCCCAGCTTCAACTCGCTTGCGAACTAAAGCTACCCCTGTTTCTCCATGAACGAGATGCCCATCAACGCTTCTTGGAAATTCTCCAGCCGTACCGTAGCCAATTAACTGCAGCCGTAGTGCATTGTTTCACGGGCAACGC
Organism: Trichocoleus desertorum AS-A10; assembly: GCF_039962155.1. NCBI lineage: Bacteria > Bacillati > Cyanobacteriota > Cyanophyceae > Leptolyngbyales > Trichocoleusaceae > Trichocoleus > Trichocoleus desertorum. The sequence continues at coordinate 18,606 of NZ_JAMPKN010000045.1, forward strand.
GGAAGAACTAAAAGCTTATCTAGACTGGGATTTACACATTGGTATCACTGGCTGGATCTGTGATGAGCGGCGAGGGTTACATCTGCAAGAGTTAGTAGCCCAAATTCCCCTAGATCGATTGATGCTAGAAACAGATGCACCTTACTTAACCCCTAGAACGCTGCGCCCTAAACCTAAGGGGGGACGGAATGAGCCTGCCTTTTTACCCCAGGTTTTGCAGACTGTAGCCAGCGCGATCGCCAAACCCGTTGAGGAAGTCGCTCAAGCTACCACAGCAACCGCTTACCAATTTTTCCAGCTACCACCTGACAAAAATAATTCCGGTTAGCCGTTTCTTACCGTAGGGCGGGGCTTTGCTGCTGGAAAGGAATCTCAATGACAAATTGGGTGCCTTGTCCCGGAATGGAGATACAATCCAGCGAGCCACCGTGATTCTCGGTGATAATTTGGTAGCTAATAGACATGCCCATGCCCGTTCCCTTGCCCACTGGTTTGGTTGTGAAGAAGGGATCAAAGATTCGCTGCTTTACTTCTGGTGGCATACCTGGACCATTGTCAGAGATCTTGATCACCACTCGATTGTTGCGGTTGAGGTGGGTGCTGATGTGGATATGACTCGGTGACGCTACCAACTCTTGTCCGCTGGGTTGATTATTTTGCTCCAAAGCATCGATCGCATTCGTCAGCACATTCATGAATACTTGGTTGAGCTGTCCTGCGTAGCACTCCACCAACGGCAAGTTGCCATATTCTTTAGTCACAGCGATCGCAGGGTGTTCTGGCTTAGCTTTGAGGCGATTCTCCAAAATAATCAGGGTACTATCAATTCCTTGGTGGATGTCAACCGCTTTAAATTCGGCTTCATCCAGGCGAGAGAAGTTGCGGAGCGAAAGCACAATCTGTCGAATCCGCTCGGCCCCCATCTGCATAGAAGACATCAACTTGGGTAAATCTGCCCTGAGAAACTCTAGATCCATGGCCTCTGCCTCAACCGCGATCGCAGCAACTGGCTGAGGATAGTGCTCTTGATACAAACTAATCAGGTTTAGTAGCTCCTGAGTGTAATCATGAGCAGGAGCTAGATTGCCATAGATAAAATTGACGGGATTGTTGATTTCATGCGCCACACCTGCCACCAGTTGTCCAAGACTCGACATCTTCTCGCTTTGAATCAACCGTGACTGAGTTTGTTGCAATTCTTGCAGGGCACTTTCTAAATCTTGAGTTTGCTGACGCAATGTTGCAATCACCTGTTGCAGCTGATTAGTTCGCTCCTCCACTTGCTGTTCTAGATTGCGATTATTTTCAGCCAGCAAGTTTTCTGTGGTTTGGAGGGCGGCATTCTTGGCTTCTAGTTCTTGGGTATAGGCTTCTAGGGTTTGCAACAAGCTGCGGTTTTCATCAAAAATTCGAGAAATTCTCTCAAACCAAGGTTGCCAACTTCTAGGGATATCTAATTTTTTAGAGATCAATGCTTGACCAGATCCTTGGCTGGCAGTTTCAATATGTTCTACCAATTTGCGAGCAGGCTCAATGAAATCTCGGCGTGTTAGATGACTCGCGGCTACGAGAATTAAACCTAGTCCAGGGAGAAGCACTAGAAATAGCCAACTCGTCCCAGACAAAGCCTTCAAAACGATCGCTTGCTGAGGTATCCAGAGAACTAACTGCCAGGGAGCGTTGGTTAAGGGATGATGCAAAACTAAGTAGGAATCAACAGCATTAACTTGGTCTGCTGGAGCTTGTAAGATTTGCTTTAATTGGCTTTGGAGCTTGAGTGGCAATGCCACTTGAGCTGGTTTCACGTCCTTATCTGTAGAGCTGACTAAATAGGGGTGAGCCAACAACTGATCGTATTGGTTAATTACAAATAAATTTGCTTGGCGATCGCGCTGAGTTTCCGCGTTTTTAATAAAATCGTTTAAGACATCTAAGGTGAAGTCTAAAGCGACGGTTCCGAGGAAAGTATCTTTGTCGTAGATAGGCTCGGCAACCGTCACCATCAAGCCTTTACCCGCTGTATCTGTATAAGCACGGGTCCAGAAACGCTGACGTTGTGGATTGTTTTCGGGTAATCCTAGCCTGTAAAAATCTTGGCTGTAATCACTCTCCACAAACAAATGATCTTTGCTGGACACCCAAGGATAAAGACTCTGAAACCTATTTTTCGACATGTAATACACCCAAGCTAGATTGGGTATATTTTTTTTGGATGATTGAAAAAGAGCATTGAGCGCGATCGCCATCTCCACATCTCGCTTGACCTCTGGTGACATCTGCTCTAACGAGCCTTTGCCGCTCAAGCCTGCTACCATCTCCTCGGTAAAAGGAAGCTGGATACGATCCAGAGCGTAGTGGTCTTTACCGGGCAAATTTTCTAGTTGAGAGAAGAGTTTGGAAGATGGCTCACCTAGAGCATGAGTTGCCAGATGGAATTCTGCCTCGGTGTTCAGGGCACTAATATGGTCAGAGGCCCCTTTAACCATATAGTTGAGGCTTGATGATTCTTCTAAAAACTTGGTTTGCAACTGTGCAACTTCATTCTGATAACGAGAACGAAATTGTAAGTAAAATAGCCCGCATGAGACGACAGTGACTAACGAAAAGGTAGCCAGGATAATCCGGTTATATCCTCCGAAGAAATTCGCGCTCGGATGCTTGACTCGGATACTCTGCGGCATAGGTTAAAGTCACTACTTTCATACATTAGCCTGCCCATTTGCAGAGTACTAATATTTGCAGTGAGATAACTTCAGCCATTTCATTTAACAAACTAAGTAATTTGAGCAACTAAACCAACAGTTGGAGTGGCGCTACTCCTTGACGTAACTGATGCTGGCGTTTGACCCAAGAGTATCGCACCAAGGGGCCGAGAAAAGGTGCAAACTGGCTAGCTCCCCAACGCAGAAAGGCACTATGTTCTAGGAGATCGGCTTGGGCCGCTTCTTGGCGCTGAAGTTGCTGCACTCGGATAATTTCCGGTTCGCGATCGCCTTGAATTTTGAGCAACGTTGCGTCAATGACTGCAAGCTCTGCCCCTTCCCGGAGTATAGGCACCAGATGGTTGGCTGTGGCAATGACATCGCGCAAAGCCATGTTGATGCCTTGGGCGCGAATCGGAGACATAGGATGAGCTGCATCCCCCAGGAGCAATAGTCCTGGAACAGACCATTGGGGGCAGCGTCCCGCGACCACCGACAGTAGAATCGGGCCTTCTAAGGTCGCGGCGTTTTGGCGAAAATGCTCAGCCAGCCAATCTGGAGAAGTGGCGGCTAGTCGCTCAGCCCAATTTATCTGCGGCCAATCTTTTGCTTCAGATGGACGCAAGGCCCAGCCCAGCTGAAGCTCGCCTTCAGAACTACGAAATAAACCTAAAGCATCACGATCTTGCAAAATCGAGTAAAAAACATTTTCGGACTTAAATCGAGGATGATCGGGCAGCTTGAACCAAAGAATATCAAAACTTTGAGACTGTTGTTCTAAAGCTAAGCGCGATCGCTGGCGAACAACAGAATTGCGACCATCCGTGCCAATCACCAAATCTGCACTTAGCTCCCGACCATCGCTAAGCTTGATCCCTGCCACTCGTTGCTCATGCCACAACAAGTCTTGCACCGGGGTTCCCTGTACCAGCTCAAAGCCAGAATAAGCCCTTGCTTGCTCAATGAGCGCCTCTAGCAAAGCCGTTTGCGAAACTAGGGTGCAAGGTTTACCACCCGGTTCGATCGGTTCTGCAACTCGAAACAGAGATCGCTGGTTGAGCCAAAATTCCCAGGCATCCAAAGCACGGTGAGGAATGCGATCGAGCAGAGCGGATAAGCCCATTTGCTCTAGGGCATCCAACCCGCTCGGCATCAGCCCCTCACCCCGAAAAGTGCGGCGAAAGGTGGGAGAGGCTTCCACGAGCTGGACTGAGATACCCCGTTGCCCTAAAAGGAGAGCAAGTGCTGCCCCCGCTGGCCCCGCCCCTACAATTACTACCTGAGTCATGACTGAGAAGCGTTGATGGAACTTTGTAGCCTCATCTTCTCATGCAGCACAGCCCTGAAACCTAACCCCCAGCCTCTTTTCTCAAGGAAAGGGGAGCCAGATTCATAGAATTTATTTACAGCTTATTTACAGCCAATGGGTAGCTCGATTGGCTTGATGCCTAAAAACCAATAATCGGCTTGTTGCTTCAGCTGTTGCCAAACATGCCCGAGGGGGCGGCTTTGCGGTTCTTGCAGCCAGAACAACGGCAATAACGCCACCAATCGCAGTCCACTAGAAACCACAAACAATTCTGTGATGCCATTGGAGCCTGTGGATTGGGCTAGCCAACCGCCAACCATTGCTCCCATTGCGCCACAGACTCCACCGATCGCGGCAGTGATGGCAAAGTAGGTGGTGTGATGACGTACTGGGGCGATCGCTAACTGCAAATTATTAATGCAAAGGTCGATCGCGGCTCCTGCCCCACCCCCCAACAAATGCAGAACGGGAAACCAAAACCAGAGAGAAATTGAGTTGTGACCTGTGCCTAGCCAGAGCAAAGGGATAATCGCCACCAACAATCCATCCAGCACCAGAATGGGGCGATTACCAATGCGATCGGCCAATTTACCCCAAAGCACCAGCATCAGTAATGTCGCGCCTGCACCGAGACCGTTGTAGAGCGTTACCCAGCTCACGTCTATGGATAGGTTATCCAGCAAATACAGATTAAAGAAGGGATTGCAGAGATTCACCCCAAAGGCCCACACCCCAAAGTAGAGCAAAAACATCAAGAAATGAGGATGCTTAAGCATGCTGGTATGAGCCGCTTCCGAGCCAGAGAAGGCAGCAGTGGCATCAGCAGTAGGCTTTGATTTAGGTTCTGGAGCAGTCAAGCGAGCTTGCGGATTCACATCCGTCATCCGCGACTGACAAGCTAAGCTGAGCAGCCCTGCCACAATACCCACCAGCATGAACACACCGAAGCCTTGAATGCTGCCCCCCGGAAAGTGCGAAACTGCTAGCCCTAACAACGGCATGGTCACCAAGCTCGTCAAGCTAAAGGCACTGTTACGAAAGCCAAAGTAACGTCCCCGTAGCTGTCGAGGCACCAATACCGCTAACCAAGCTAGCCAAGAGGCACTACCAAGCGCACCTAACACGTGAGTCGCTAGCAAGGCAGCCAGCGTGGCAATGATCATCGTCTGGTTGCTGGTAGAGTAGGCATTAAAAGCCAGAATCGCGATCGCCAGCGGCAACCACAGCAAACGAGAAATTCCGTAGACACAGAGGCCATACCACCGACGGCTAGTGGTGCGATCGGCCCAATAGGCACCTAAGGGTTGCAGCAAGTTTACCACCATCGGGATCGAGGCCAGCATGCCAATTTGCACCGTGCTGGCATCTAGCTCTACAAGAAAATTACTGAGTAACACACCTCCGGTGATGTTGCTGAAGAGCGTGGCAAACACCCCATCCCAGGTAGAAGCTCGGAGGCTAGAACGAATCGCAGCTTTAGGAACTTTCGCAGCAACGTCTGCCGCCAAAGGCTGAGACAAAGAAGTTTCTACAGCGGCGATCGATTCTGAAATCACTTCGCCTAGAGAAAAGATGGTTTCCTCAGTTAAATAATTCGTCACCCAGTTTCATCCTTAGAGCTGTCGGCCTAGATCGGTCAGGGGAAGCATTCAACGCTTGCAATCCCCAGTGTTCCCAGGATGATGGGCCGAAAGATAAATCCAGGCTGACTGTAGATTTCTATGGTGGCTAAGGCGATAGGTAGCCATCCAGGTTAGGAGACTAAAACATAGTTAGTAGCAAGCAAAGAATTTTGTCATAATTAATACAGAAATAAAATCGTTCATCTCCACCTGCCTTGAGGTATGCTCGACTGAAATCTAAGTGAGATTTAAGTAGGAGACGGAAGTAGGGTTTAGCCCGAAGGAACGCGCTTCATTTTGTCAGGCCAATTGGATGGAGCGTTGCTATGAAAAGTCAGTGGCAAAATTATCGCGATTTAGAACTCATTGGTAATCTGAGATTCCAACAGCAACCCCAGCATTTACCCTTTAGCGATCGCCTGGATCGCATTTGGCGATCGCTGATAGACGCTGGGATTAAAGCATTCTCCGAGCAGCAACAAACAGAGCACTTGGATCGATGCTGGTCATTGGCTGCTCCTCAGGGACAGCCTACTAACCCCTTTAATATTTGCCGTTCGCTCTGGCTCAACATTAGACAAGTTTTAACCAATTCACGGATCACTTCTGAAGAGCCAGAGATACAAGAAGTCAGCGATCGCGCTGGGTCTTATGGGTGGTCGGTTATTAATCCCAGAACAGGCCAGAAAACCTACCTGCAATCTGAGGATGAAGTGCGAGTTTGGTTAGAGGAACGCTTCTACCGCTAATTCTACCCACACTCAAAATCCGCCCAGACCTAACCCAGGCTGGACGGATAGAGAGGAGAATTAGTTAGGTCCAATAAAGGATTTGAGCTTTGGGAAAGCGCTGACTAAGCTCACGCTCGAAGAACTGGCGAAGAGACTTCATCGTATCTGAGTCGTAGACGTACTTAATGCCACCAAACTTATTGCGCTTGACGCTGCGAGTGGATTCGTCTAGATCTAGCTTGCTTTGGGGATACCACTGCTGCAACACCTCTTTAGAGCCAGGAGTGAAGCGGTGAGAGATCAGCTCAAACGTCAAGTCACAGTCAAAATCTAGAGCTGCACTGATGTCATCGAGTAGTTGGGTGTAATGCTGCGGCCAATCCTCGATCGGCATGATCGGAGCGATCACCAAACCAATCGGATAACCACCGCCACCCTGCCCCCGTGGCAAGGCCAATCGTCGCAAGGCACCCAACCGAGCCTGTACCGAAGCCGTCCCCCCCTCAAAGCGACCAGATGCCGGTGCTGCATTCACACTAGCTCGACAGCGGGTGTGCCCATTGTGAGGTAAGTCTAACAAGCTCTCCACAGCATCGAACTTAGAGACCCAGCGCAGATAACCATCTGCGCGAGTGCCAAAGTAGCGGATACACTCAGCCAAACTGCCTGTGAGATGCTCAATTCCTAGCGGATCGGTATAGCAACTAACCTCAAAGCTGGTCGCCTGACCTGCACGTTCGTAAGCAGCCAGATTGTCTAAAATCTGCGGCAAGTTAGCGTAAGCCCGAATTACCGGCGGTCCCTGGAGGCTACCCGCCAAGTAGCAGTACTGACAGTGAGCAGGACAGCCTTCGGCTAAGTGAAACTGCCAATCTGCTGAAGGGGGAATGGGGCTGAGCTTAAACTGGCTCGGCGGTGCTGTCACTACAGCCAAAGTCCGCTTGGCAATGTCATAGGTTTCGCGCTCTGTCTCTCCGCGCAAATTGGTTAAGCGATTGCGTGGTAACTCCTCGACAGGCAAGTTGAGCGATCGCACCCGCTCCAGAATTCGCTGGCCCCACGGCTCCTCTAAAGCTGCTGGTGTGAATAGAACCTGATCTGGCATCCATAAGCGGGTCTTAACATTGCCCAAGCCTGATGGACTTGTAGGAGCAGAAGTAGAGCTAGCAACCGTTGTAGGTAAAGACAAAATCGGTTCTCCACACTGGAACTCTCTCTATTATGATTGGATTCCCACAAGGCGGAAACGTAAATAAGGAGCGGATTTCAACCTATTTGCAGTAGGGTTTGTACGCTGCGGCAAACCACACAACATACTTTTAGCGCTTACTACCAAAGCCAGGATAAAGGTGGTTTATCCTGTTGCAACGGGACCGAGAATCAAGCTTCATTTATGCGCTGTAGCAATTTCTCGCGCCAAACTCAGGTCCAAGCCAATCCCTTCCACTTTGCAGGTATTGTATCTCAGCAGTTAGCTCAGGCCGCACCGTCCTGATTTTGGAGAGCCACAGTCAAACCGCCAATGCAGTCAAAGACTAGTAAGCGTAAGATTGGTAAATCTCTGTAGCAGGCTTGGCTTCTAAGGTTTCGACCACCGGATTGAACCTTAACAGATGACGAGCGCGATCCGAGAGCGTTTCTAAAGCTGCGCGAGGTACTTGAATTGAAACCTCAGGTCGGAACAGCCAACGGCGGCTATAACCAATCACCACCATAGGACGGGGAATGTCGGTGCGGTTGGGAGTGCCTCGGTGTAATCCTCGCACATCTCGGATCATCACATCCCCCAAGTTCAAAGTGATGGGTTCTAGCCCGACTTCTACCGATTCTAAGCGGCGAAGCCCTTCTTCCTTAGTAAGCAGATGAGTTCCCCGTGCCACTTCAAAGGGTCCATTTTCCAGGGTGACATCGACGAGAGGAAAGTTGATGGCTAGTTGAAAGGGAGGAGTTTCCTGAGCCATTTCTGGAAACAAGGGGGGTGCATCTCGATGAGTGGCTTGATAGTCTGACCCGAGCCTGGGGGTATCGGTTGCCAACTGACACATCACCACATCTTCCCCCACTAGCCCTGCCGCGATCGCCAAGATCGTATCATCTTCGTAGGGAGCATGTCAGTTTTGCAGACCAATTAAACCATTGAGATAAGCGCAACGATGAGCTAGCACTTGTGGAACATTCTCACGCTTCCACTGCGCGCCTGATATTTGAACGCGAC